>MNEX01000021.1 GCA_001917905.1 Acidobacteria bacterium 13_1_40CM_65_14 | reverse complement strand
CGCTTCCGCTTCCGCCAACGTCATGACCGGCCGCCGTCCGGTCAGCACCTTCAGGCAGCGCATCGCCGTCGACGCGAGGATGACGACGGCGCACACCAGCATGATCGTGGTGCAGATCGAGTTCACGTAGCCCTGCACGTGCAGCGCCGGATCGGCGCCGACCGCCATCGGCCAGAAGTTGTCCGTCACGTTCATGAATCCGGCCGTCAGCGTCGTCGTCGAAATGAAGCACAGCGGCGCGAAGGTAATCCACATGTACTTGGTGCGGCCGATGTTGATGATGACCGTCGTCGCCACTGCGAGCGCGACGACCGCCAGCAACTGGTTCGCGACGCCGAACATCGGCCAGATCGTGCTGATGCTGCCGGTCCAAATGAAGTAGCTCCAGGAGAGGACGATCGCAACCGTCGAGATGAGCGTGCCGGGGAGCCAGTCAGTCCGGCCGAACGGCTTCCACGCACGTCCGATGAATTCCTGGAGCAGAAACCGCCCGATGCGCGTGCCCGAGTCGATGGTCGTGAGGATGAAGACGGCTTCGAACAGGATGGCGAAGTGATACCAGTACGCCATCAGGCCGCGCATGCCCGGCAGGCCGCTGAAAATGTGCGCCATCCCGACGGCCAGCGAGACCGCGCCGCCGGGCCGTCCCGCCACGATTTCGCCGACCTCCGATTGCAGCTCGGGCAGGTTGACGACCGAGAGGCCAAGGTTGTGAAACACCGCCGGCGAGGTGTTGATGGCGTAGTAGTCGGCCGGGTTCAGCGACGCGGCGGTGATAATCGCAATCACGCCGACGACCCCTTCGACGAGCATCGCGCCGTACCCGATCGGCCGGATGTCGCGCTCGTTATCGATCATCTTCGAGGTCGTGCCCGTCGAGACGAGCGAGTGGAAGCCGGAAATCGCCCCGCACGCAATCGTGATGAACACGAACGGAAAGAGCGGCCCCGGAATGATCGGACCGCCGCCGCTGACGAACTGCGAGAACGCCGGCGCCTGGAGCGTCGGATTCACGATCATCACGCCCAGGATGAGGAAGGCGACGGTGCCGATCTTCATGAACGTGCTGAGATAGGCGCGCGGCGTCAGCAGCATCCACACGGGCAGCACTGCTGCGGCGACCGTATAGACGGCCATCGCGATCACAATCTGATGGTGCGTCAGGACGAACCAGTGGCCCATCGACGATTCGGCCACGTTCTTCCCGAAGACCACGCCGAGGAACATGATCGTGACGCCGACGATCGTCGCCTCTTTCACGTGGCCCTTGCGCCACCTGAACATGTAGAAGCCCATCACGAGCGCGAGCGGAATCGTCATGAAGATCGTGAAGGTGGCCCACGCGCTGTCAGCGAGCGCGTTGACGACGGCGATGCCGAGACCCGCCATCGCGATGATCAGAATCAGCAGAATCGCAATGGCGGCGGTGATGCCGGCCAGCGGGCTGACTTCGCTGCGCGCGATATCCGCAAGCGATCGCCCCCCGCGCCTCGTGGAGGCCCACAGCCAGAACGAGTCCTGAACCGCGCCCGCGAGGCACACGCCGCCGACGAGCCAGATCAGCCCGGGCGCGTACCCGAACTGCGCCGCCAGCACCGGCCCGATGAGCGGACCGGAGCCGGCGATCGCCGCGAAATGATGGCCGAAGAGGACCCAGCGGGTGGTCGGAAAATAGTTGGCGCCGTCGTACTTCGTGTGGGCCGGCGTCGTCCGCGTTTCGTCAATCACCCACAACCGGGCGGCGATGAAGGCACTGTAGTAGCGGTACGCGATGACCAGAATGCACAGAATAGGAACAATGATGTAAAGGGCGCGCATAAGCGGCCATTCTACCAGCACGTTAGCGTCGTAGTGAAGAAGTCGTAAAGGCGCTGGCGGTCTCGCACGCTATACTCGCGAGGGTGTCACCGTTTCGACGTCTGCTGGGCTACGTGCTCCGGTATCGGCAGGCTTTCCTCGTTGGGTTGGTGTGTGTGGTCATCACACAGGGCGTGGCATTGGCGTCGCCCATGGTACTCCGGTACGCCATCGACGACCTCACCCGCGGTGTCACGCGCGCGAAGCTGATCGAGTACGCCACCCTCCTTCTGGGCATCGGGATCGTCGGCGGCCTGTTTCGATACCTGATGCGCCGCATTCTCATCGGGGCGTCCCGCGACATCGAGTACGACATGCGGAACGACTTCTTCGCGCACCTGGAGAAGCTGCCGCTCGCGTACTTTCAGAGTCACCGGACCGGCGACCTCATGTCGCGTGCCACCAACGACTTGAACGCCGTGCGGATGATGATCGGTCCCTCCGTCATGTACTCGGCCAACACGATGCTGACCTTCGTCGTCGCGCTGGCGATGATGCTGGCCATCGATCCGTGGCTCACGCTGCTCTCGCTGATCCCGCTGCCGTTTGTGTCGATCTCGGTGTGGTATTTCGGCAGCGAGATTCACAAACGCTTCGAGCAGATTCAGGCGCAGCTGTCGGAGGTGAGTGCGGTGACGCAGGAAGCGCTGTCCGGCGCCCGCGTCGTGCGCGCCTACCGGCAGGAAGCGGCCGAGCTGGAGCGCTTCCGGAAGTCCAACGAGGAGTATCTGCGGCGCAACCGCCGGTTGATTGTGCTCCAGGGGTTTTTCTTCCCGAGCATGTCGTTTTTCCTCGGCCTCGGTGCGCTGCTGGTGCTGTGGCTCGGCAGCCGCGAGGTGATCCGCGGCCGCATCACGCTCGGTCAGTTCGTCGCGTTCAACGCGTATCTGACGATGCTCGCGTGGCCGATGATCGCGTTCGGGTGGGTGACGAACATGCTGCAGCGCGGCATGGCGTCCTGGAAGCGGATGTTGGAGATCCTCGATACAGAGCCAGCCATTGCGGATCGCGGATTGCGGATTGCGGATTCATGGTCGATTCGCGGAGCGATCGAATTTCGCGATCTCGTGTTCGGTTTCAACGGAACGCCGGTGTTGAATCACGTGTCCGCCAAGATCGAAGCGGGCCAGACCGTCGCGCTCGTCGGCGTCACCGGTTCGGGAAAATCGACGCTCATTTCGCTGCTCGCGCGGCTGCACGATCCGCCGCCCGGCACGGTGTTCATCGACGGCGTGGACGTGCGCGAGATGCCGCTCGCGGTTCTCCGCGGCGCAATCGGATTCGTGCCGCAGGAGCCGTTTCTGTTCTCGGACACGCTCGCGGATAACGTCGCGTTCGGGCTGGATGCGATCGCCGGGGCAGGAGAGGCGGGACGGGCGGGACAGGCGGGACAGCCAGGACGGGCCGACGGAGATCCTGGACGTCCTGTTCTTGATACGCGCGAGGGCTACTGCCCGAGCGCGTCAGCCGCGGGGGTGGGGCCCCGCGGAAATCAAGAAAGGCACGACCGCATTGTCCATGCGGCGTCGGTGGCTCGTCTCGATAAGGACGTCGAGGATTTTCCGAAAGGCTACGAGACGATGGTGGGGGAGCGCGGTATCACCCTTTCCGGTGGCCAAAAGCAGCGGACCGCGCTGGCGCGCGCGATCGCCATCGATCCGCGGATCCTGATTCTCGACGACGCGCTGTCGGCCGTGGACACGTATACCGAGGAAGAAATCCTGTCGCGGCTGCGCGACGTGATGCGCGAGCGGACCTCGATCATCGTGTCGCACCGCATCTCGACGGTCCGCGACGCCGATCAGATTTTCGTGCTCGATCAGGGCCGCATCTTCGAACGCGGCACGCACGACGAGCTCATTCGCCACAACGGGCTCTACGCGGAGCTGCACAAGAAGCAATTGCTGGAGGAGGAGTTGGCGGCATCATGAGAATGGCGACTCTCTCCACCACGGTGGACACGGGGGACAGGAGGTTCAATCCTGGATGTGAGCCCGATTGCGCCTCCGTGTCCCCCGCGTCCACCGTGGTGGCGCGGCTTTTATGACCGTTCACGACGACGAAATCCTCGGCAAAGCCTACGACGCGCGGCTGATGCGGCGGCTGTTGCAATACCTGCGGCCGTACTGGCGGTCGGTGCTCGTCGCGTTCGTCGTCATCATCATCGGCGCGGCCGTGTCGCTGGCGCAGCCGTACCTGATGAAGATTGCCATCGACCGCTACATCGCCACCGGACGCCTCGCGGGCCTCGACCGTCTGGCGGCGGTCTATCTCGCGCTCCTCGTCATCTCGTTCGCGGCCGAATACATCCAGACCTGGACGATGCAGCTCACCGGGCAGCGGATCATGTACGACCTGCGGATGGCCATCTACGGTCACCTGCAGCGGCTGGATCTGAAGTATTACGACCGCAATCCGGTCGGCCGTCTCATGACGCGCGTCACCTCCGACGTCGACGTTCTGAACGATCTCTTCACGTCGGGCGTCGTGACCGTCTTCAGCGACGTGCTGCCGCTCGTCGGCATCATGGTGATCATGATCTGGATGAACTGGCGGCTCGCGCTCGTCGCGTTCTGCGTGCTTCCGCTCATCGTGCTGGTCGCGCAGTGGTTCCGGCGCAACGTCCGCGACACCTACCGGGTCGTCCGCGGCTGGATCGCCCGCATCAACGCGTTCCTGCAGGAAAACATCACCGGCATGATGACGGTGCAGCTGTTCCGGCGGGAGGCGCTGAATTTCGAGCGCTTCGACGAAATCGATCGCAAGCATCGCGACGCGAACGTCGACTCGATTTTCTACTACGCGGTCTTCTATCCGGCGATCGAAGCGATCAGCGCGCTCGCGGCCGCGCTGATCATCTGGTACGGCGGCCTCAGCGTGATGGCGGGAACGCTGACGATCGGATCGCTCGTCGCGTTCCTCCAGTACTCGCAGCGGTTCTTCCGGCCGATCAGCGATCTGTCGGAGAAGTTCAACATCCTGCAGGCGGCGATGGCGTCGTCTGAGCGCATCTTCAAGGTGCTCGACGAGCCGGTCACGATCGAGGCGCCGGTCCAACCCGTTCGTCGCCCTGCGCCGGCGGCGGGGCATATCCGTTTCGAGAACGTGTGGTTCGCGTACGACGGGAAACTCTCCACCACGGGGGACACGGAGGACAGGAGGAAAAGTAGTTGTTCCTCCGTGTCCTCCGTGTCCCCTGTGGTGGAGAGCTCAGATGATGAGAACTGGGTACTCCGCGACATCAGCTTCGAGGTGCGCCCCGGCGAGCGCGTCGGCATCGTCGGCGCGACCGGATCGGGCAAGACGACGCTGATCAACTTGCTTCTGCGCTTTTACGACGTGCAGCGCGGGCGCATCACCGTCGACGGCGTCGACATTCGCACGCTGGATCTGGCGGACCTGCGCGGCTTGTTCAGCCTCGTGCTGCAGGACGTACATCTGTTCTCGGGCACGATCGCCGACAACATCCGCCTGGGCAGCCAGACGATCGACGACGAGCGTCTCAAGCGCGCGGCGCAGGCCGTCCACGCCGAGCCGTTCATTTCACGACTGCCCGACGGTTATGGGAGCGCCGTGGCGGAACGTGGATCGACGTTGTCGGTCGGCCAGAAGCAGCTGCTGTCCTTCGCACGCGCGCTCGCCTTCGATCCGCGCGTCCTGATTCTCGACGAAGCGACCTCGAGCGTCGACACCGAGACGGAAATCGTCATCCGCGACGCGCTGCGCGTGCTGATGGCCGGCCGTACGACGATCGCCATCGCGCATCGCCTGTCGACGATTCAGGACATGGACAAGATCCTCGTGCTGCACAAAGGGCGGCTTCGCGAAGCCGGCACACACCAGGAGCTGCTCGCCAAGCGGGGGATCTACTTCAAGCTGTTCGAGCTGCAATACAAGACTGAGCGACAAACTGAGAGTATTGCGGATTGAGGATTGCGGATTGCGGATTTATTGATGATAGCGGATTACTTGACGATTGCGGATTCCTACCGATTTGCCGGTTTCAGTGCTGATTGTGGATCGATAACTCCCCAAATCAACAATCAACAATAAATCCGCAATCCGCAATCCTCAATCCTCAATGCGTAGCGGCAGCGGACGCGACGGGAGCGGCGGCGGTTCCGGACGTGTGAACAATCGATCGAAGAATGTCGGGGTCGTCGCGCGCGGATTCCACCCGAGGCGCAGCACGTTGAGATGAATCGGGCGGCGCCCGAACTGCAACGCCTCGTTGCAGCTCCACATGTACACGTCGACCTGGCGTCCCTGGACGGCGGGGCCTGTGTCGAGCACCGTGTAGATGCCGTTATAACGCCCCGGGAGTGAATCGATTTCGATGACCGAGCCGACGGGCAGCAACTCGGGGTCCGACGCGACGATGCCGCTCTGGACCGCGACGCCGGACGCTGTCTCGAGGCCCTTGCAGTAGGCGGTCGCGCTGAACGCGAGGCGCGCGCCGGGCGCCGGCGCCGTCACTTCGTACATCGACACGAAGCAGCCCACCGCAACCGTCGTCACAACGCTCTTCCGCCAGAAGGACCCTGAAATGATCATGATTTTGGAGGAGGGTAGGATTGCAACGCTGCAATCCTGTGCAATCCCTCAATGTTTATGGTGGGTCATGATGTCATGAATACGGCGACGACTTGTCACGAAGGCTAGCGCGACCGGGTACGCGATCGCGGTCAGGACGAGCGCGCCGATCGTCGAGCCGACAACGTACGGCACGAGCAGCGGTTTCAAAATTGTGATGACCTGGTGCCAGAAATCCCCCTGAAACAGCGACATCTCGAAGAGCGTACGAATTTGTGCGTTGAAACCCGGTGGAAGTCTGTGGCCGGTGATCTTCGCCGCCTGCCAGGTGACAAACGCGTAGTACGGCGCGATGACCCATGGCAGATTCGAATAGACACCGAGCAGGACCGCGACACGGTTCAGGTTGAGCAGGAACGCGAAGAGGATTCCGAGCAGCGTGTGCAATCCCAGGAACGGCGAAAAGCCGAAGAACACGCCGAGCGCGAACGCCGCCGCGGTCCGTTCCGGCGTGTCGGCGATGTGCAGCAGAACGTCGAGCCAGCGCCGGACGAGCGCCTTCGTGAGATGAATCATGTGGCGCGCGACCCTTCGACACGCGCAGGGTCGTCCCGAGCGTGGTCGAGGGACGAGGCTTCAGCCGAGCGGAAGTGGCTGTACCCTCCGCCGGGCAGCGGCGTGTCGCCGCCATCGCGGCTCAACACGACTGCGCGATCCTCGGTGCAGACGCCGATGCGGGTCAGCGGCACCCCGCCGTGCCGGATTGCCGCGGCCAGCCGGCCTCGCGTGCGCGGCCGGACCGCGACCAGCAGCTCGTAATCGTCACCGCCGGTGATCGCCTCGGTGACCGGATCGGCGCCGCGCGCCGCAAACACCTCGCGCGCGCATGGCTCGATCGGCAGCGCGCCGGCGTCGATGCGCGCGCCGACGCCGCTCGCCGCCGCGATCTGATACACGGCGTCGCTGAGTCCGTCGCTCAGGTCCATGCACGCACTGGCCGCGCGATTCCGCGCGAGCATGAGGCCGAGTCGCACACGGGGCTCGGGCCGAAGATATCGCTGGATGCAACGCTCCACCACGGGGGACACAGAGGTTAAAACGTTTCCGGAACGCGATTGTTCCTCCGTGTCCTTCGTGTCCCCAGTGGTGGAGCGTTTGGGGTGTGTGGTGGAATTCCTCAGCATCATCAGCCCAACCGCAGCGGCTCCGATCGTACCACTCACGTACAACGTATCGCCCGGACGCGCGCCGCTGCGCTTGAGAACCTGTCGTGGTTTGACGGTGCCGGTGAGGCTGATGTCGATCATCAGCGGGCCCGTCGATCGCGTGAGGTTCCCGCCGACGACGTGAACGCGAGTACGTTCGGCGAGCGCCGCGATGCCCGCGACGAGACCGTCGAAGTCGGCGATGAGCAGGCCGGGCGGCAGCGCGAGCGACAGGAGCGCGAGGCGAGGCGCCGCGCCCATCGCGGCCAGATCGCTCAGATTGACGGCGAGCGCGCGGTGGCCGATGGCGTCGGGCGGCACGAACGCGCGATCGAAATGGACGCCCTCGACGAGGGCGTCAACGGTCAGCACTTCGGCCCGATGTCTCTCCGGCTCGACGACCGCGGCATCGTCGCCGATGCCAACGAGCAGCCAGTCCGGAGGCGGGGGCAGACGAGCCTGGATGCGCGCGATGAGCTCGCGCTCGCTGCAGTCAGAAATGGTCACTTCGCGTAATCGACCGCCCGCGTCTCGCGAATGACCGTCACCTTGATCTGTCCGGGGTACTCGAGCTCGTTCTCGATGCGGCGGGCGATGTCCTTCGAGAGCCAGACCGCTTCCTCGTCGGTGATCTTCTCGCTCTCGACCATGATGCGGATCTCGCGGCCCGCCTGCAGCGCGAAGGACTTCGAGACGCCCTTGAACGAGTCGGCGATGCCTTCGAGCTTCTCGAGCCGCTTCACGTACGACTCGAGGATGTCGCGGCGCGCACCCGGACGCGCGGCGGAAATCGCGTCGGCCGCCTGCACGATCATCGCTTCGAGCGACGGCCAGTCGATGTCCATATGGTGCGCCGCCATCGCCATCACCACGGCTTCGCTCTCGCCGTGCTTGCGAAGGAAGTCGATCCCGATCTGGAGGTGCGTGCCTTCCATCTCGCGATCGATCGCCTTGCCGATGTCGTGGAGGAACGCGGCGCGGACGGCGCAGTGCGCGTCGAGGCCGACTTCCTTCGCCATGATCCCCGCGAGCCGCGCGACTTCGGCAGAATGCGACAGGACGTTCTGCCCGTAGCTGGTGCGGAACTTCAGCCGTCCCATCAAGCGCAGGATCTCGGGATGCAGATCGTGCAGTCCGAGCTCGAACGCGACCGCCGCGCCTTCCTTGCGCACTTCGTCGTCGGTCTCGTCCTTCACCTTCTGGACGACTTCTTCGATGCGCGCGGGGTGAATGCGGCCGTCGGCGATGAGGCGCTCGATGGCTTTTTTGGCGATCTCGCGGCGATACGGATCGAAGCCTGACAGGATGATGGCGCCCGGCGTGTCGTCGACGATGAGATCGACGCCAGTGGCGAGCTCCAGCGCCCGGATGTTGCGTCCTTCACGGCCGATGATGCGGCCTTTCAAATCGTCGCTCGGCAGATCGACGACCGACACCGTCGTCTCGATCGCGTGCTCGGCGCCGCAGCGCTGAATCGCCTCGGTGATGTACTGCTTGGCCTTGTCGACGGCCGTCTCGCGCGCTTCGGCGTCGAGGCGCTTGAGGAGGTTCGCGGCATCGTGCCGCGCTTCGCTCTCCATCTGCTTGACGAGCAGCTCCTTCGCTTCTTCGCCGGTCAGGCCGGCGACGCGTTCGAGCTCGCGCTGCTGGGCGGCGACCAGCTGGTCGTACTTGGCGCATGCCGCCGCCGCGCTTTTCTCGCGCTCGCTGACGGTGCGGTCGCGCGCGTTCAGCTCTTTTTCGAGCCGGTCGATGGCGCCCTGCCGCTCGGAGAGCGTCCCTTCGCGCCGCGTGAGCGTCTGCTCGAGCGTCGCCGCCTGCTGCCGGTCCTGACGCGCCTGCTTCTCGGCGTCCACCAGGACCTCGTGCGCCTTCTCTTTCGCGTCGAGCAGCGCTTCTTTCTTCCGCGTCTCGGCGTCGCGCTCCGCGTCCTTGATGATGCGGAGTGCTTGTTCCTCGGCGCGGCCGACGGTTTCGGCGGCGATGCGTTTGCGGTTGGCGACCCACACGGCGTACACGGCCGCCGCCGCCACCACCGTGACGATGAGGTTGATCAGCAATCCCAAGCTCGGCAACACGCGTGACGTCCTTGTCCGCCGTCGGGGTCAGCCCCCTTGTCGGCCATGAGCCAGCAACTTTTCGCCGCGCTACGAGACGGGAGGGATACTAGTGGACCGTATCAACAGAAGGTGATGGGACCCACATCGAGCCTTTGAACCGCAGTGTTCGGGCCGTTCCAACGGAACGGCCCGCTTAGTATTTCGAACAGAAGCGCCGGTAAAGGCCCCGCTTTGCCGTGTGGGGAGGTCGATGAACCTGCGATTAACAGGTGGAACCGCTCAAAAAGCCGCGCTTCAGGCTTCCTCGCTACAGAGGCATGCACACCACGCGGCGTCGCGACTCACTTTGGTGATACGTTGGCTCAAACGAGCCTGCCGCCATCACGCGCAAAGCAGGGAACTCAAGTTCCGAAAGGATCTTAGTCTCCGGGCCGAGCGCGGTCAAGATTGGTCATTCCATTCGCAGGGTGGTCACTGAAGACCAGCACCAGGCGGTCAGGGTCGGCAACGGGGAGCGGCCGCAGAAGGACGGCATTGACGACGCTGAACATGGCCGTGTTGGCGCCGAGGCCGAGCGCGAGGGTGAAGACGGCCGTCAGCGTGAACGCGGGCGTGCGAACGAGCGTCCGCACGGCGTAGCGAAGGTCTTTGAACATGAAGGTTTGGACGTGAGCGCGGGTAGCCGGTCTGCCACGGTGCCGGTCGAACGCAAAAACGTAAAGAACGATCAACGCAGAAATCGCAGAACACGCAGAGCAGAATCTCTCTGCGGTTTCCGCGCGTTCTGCGTTGAACGTCGTGACCGCAAAGAAGGGCTTTCCTTGCGGTCTTGGCGGTGGTTCGCGTTCTCGAGTGGTTACGAGGCCATCAACACGCGATCGAGGAGACGCTCGATCTCGCCCGCGCGCTGCGCGATCTCGCCGTTGCAATCGCGGTTCGCGTCGCGGCAGCGGAACAGCTCGTCGGCGATGTTCAGCGCGGCGAGGACGGCGAGGCGCAGCGTATCGCCGGTTGGCGTCGAGTCGGCTGCCGCGCGCATCTTCTCGTCGACGTACCGCGCGAGCCGCGCGACATACTCCTGATCGAGCGTGCTGCGGATCGGGTACCGCTGCCCGGCGATTTCGACAGGGATGACGCGGCCTTCGGGCATGTGGTCCTTGGTCTTTGGTCTTGGTCCTTGATTGTTCGTCTATGGTTGCGGTCGGCCAACGACCAACAACCAACGACTACAAGTTCAGCGCTTCGAGCTGTTCGAGCATGTCGGAGACGCGCGTGCGGATCACGTCACGCTCTTCCTTGAGCGTCGACAGCTCGGACGCGAGGCCGTCGCTCGCCGACAGGCGTCCCCGCAGCGCATCGAGCTCGCGCGACAGGCGCTGATTTTCATCCGCGGCGCGCGCCTGGTCCGCCTTGAGGCGATCGACCAGGCTCACGAGAAGCTTCACCTTCTCCTCGAGGCGATCGATCGGTTCGAGATCAACGCTGCGGGTCGCGGTCTTCGCCATGGCGTGTCACCGTTGCACGGCGCCGTGGTCGCGCACGAGCGCCGCGAGAATTGTGTCGAAGCTCTGTTGAACTTCCGCGTCGGTCAGCGTGCGATCGTCTGCCTGGAACGTCAATCGCACGGAGACGCTGACCGATCCGCTGGGGACGCCCTTGCCTTGATAGCGATCGAAAAAGCTGATCGAGACGAGCGGCGCCGCGAGCACGCGGGCGGCGGATTGAATGGTGCCACGAATGATCGCCGCAGGCAAGGTGTCGGGGACCACGATCGACAGATCGCGGACGACGGACGGATGCCGGGGCAGCGGACGCGTCGCGTCGCTGGCCGCGACGCGCGCGCGCGAGAGCACGTCGAGGTTCAGCTCGCCGACGTACACACGATCTTTACTTGGCAACCCGCGGGCGTCGGCGATGGCGGGCTGCAGCTGGCCGACCAGGCCGGCCGGTTCGCCGCGCGCGGGGCCGCCGGCCACGACCAGCGACGCGGTCTGACCGGGCATGAGATACGACTCAGACGCCGGTTGGAAGTCGACCGGCACGCGCAGCACGCCGCACAGTTGCTCGACGACGCCTTTGACGTCGAAAAAATCGACCTCGCGGCTGCCGCCCGACCAGTGATCGCCCGACCCGTTCCCGGTCCACGCGACCGCGACGCCTCGTGTCTCGCCGTCGGCGGCGAACCGCGTGCCGATTTCGAAGAGGCGGACATCACTCCGGCCATGCCGGCGGTTGTGCGCGACCGCATCGACGAGGCCTGGAAGAAGCGACGGCCGCAGCGTGTCGAACTTGGCCGACAGCGGATTGGCGACGGCGATGGACGCGTGTCCGGCAGTCGCGAACGGCTCGGCCGCCTTTGCTTCGATGAAGCCGAACGTCACCGCTTCCGAGAGGCCCGCAGCCGTCAGCACGCGGCGCACGAGTCGATCGCGCAGGATGCGCGGGTCCGGCGGCGGCGCCGCGGTCGTCACGACTGGAAAGGTCGCCTCGAGCCGATCGAAGCCGTAGTGGCGTCCGACTTCCTCGATGAGATCCACCTCGCGCAGCAGATCGACGCGGAAAGTCGGGGCGACCGCGTCCCAGCCGTCAGGCGTCGAGGTTACCCGCAGGCCGAGGCGAGTGAGAATCCGGACGACTTCCGCGTCCGGCACCGAGACGCCGAGCAGCCGCGTGAGTCGGTCGCGACGCAGGTGCAGCGTCTTCGGACTGCGCGGTTGCGGATAGCAATCGATCACCGGGCCGATCGCCGTCCCCGCACCGATCTGTTCCATCAGCGCGATCGCGCGCTGGAGCGCGACGACCTGCGCCCCGATGTCGGCGCCACGCTCGAAGCGCGACGAGGCTTCCGTCTTGAGGCCGAGCCGCTTGCTCGTGCGGCGGACCGAGGCTGGTTTGAAGTACGCGCTCTCGTACACGACCAGCTTCGTCGACGCGGAGACTTCCGACGCCGCGCCGCCCATCACGCCGGCGATCGCCTGCGCGCGATCGCGATCGGCGATGACCAGCATGTCGGCCTCGAGCTTCCGGTCGATCCCATCGAGCGTCCTGATGGTCTCACCCGGCTTCGCGCGCCGCACGCGGATTTCGGGTCCGGCCAGCTTCGCGAGGTCGAAGGCGTGCATCGGCTGGCCGATCTCGACGTTCACGTAGTTGGTGATGTCGACGATGGTGCTGATCGGCCGCACGCCGGCGGCATGCAGTCTCGCCGTCATCCACGCCGGCGCCGGTCCAATCTTCACGTCCGCCACGGCCGCCGCGTACCGCGGGCAGAGCTCCGCGTCGTCGATCGTCACCTTCACGCGATCGGAGGAACCGATCGTGACTGGCTTCAGCGCGATCTTGGCGCGCGGATCGCTGGACGGCAGCGTGATCGGCTTGTCGTACACCGTCGCGACTTCGCGCGCGAGGCCGAGCACGCTCAGGCAGTCGGGCCGGTTCGCGGTGATCTCGAAATCGATGACCGCATCGCCATCGTCCAGCTTCTCGATGGAGGCGACTTCGAATCCGCGCAGGCCGACCTTCTCGGCGATTTCTTCGGCCGGCGCGGACACGTCGACGAATTCACGTAACCAGGAAAGAACCAGACGCATATGTGATCGGCCACGAAAGCACGAAACCACGAAACCACGAGACAAAAAGGCCTTTCGTGTTTTCGCGTTTTCGTGGCTAGTACGGAAACTGCTCCAGGAATCTCAGGTCGTTCTCGTAGAACAACCGGATGTCTTCGACCTGATACCGCAGAATCGCGACGCGCTCGATGCCGATGCCCCACGCGAAGCCGGTGTAGCGCTCGGGATCGTAGCCGACCGCTTCGAACACCGCCGGGTGCACCATGCCGCAGCCGCCCATCTCGATCCAGCCGGTCTTCTTGCACATCGCGCAGCCCGCGCCGTCGCACTGCCAGCAACTCAGATCGATTTCGGCGCTCGGCTCGGTGTAGGGGAAGAAACTCGGCCGGAACCGCACGCGCGCCTTCGGCGAAAACATCTGACGCGCGAACGCGAGGAGCGTGCCCTTGAGATCCGCGAGCGAAATCCCTTCGCCGACCACGAGCGCCTCGATCTGCGAGAACGCCGGCGAGTGCGTCAGGTCGAGATTGTCGCGGCGGTACACGCGTCCCGGCGCGACGATGCGGATCGGCGGTTCGTGCGCCTGCATGTAGCGGATCTGCATCGACGAGGTGTGCGTCCGCAGCAGCGTCCGCAGATCGTCTGGACGTCCCGATTCGCCCGACTCTCCTTTCAGGGGCGTCGCGAGGTACAGCGTGTCCTGCATGTCGCGCGCGGGGTGTTCCGCCGGCATGTTCAATGCGTCGAAGCAGTGCCACTCGTCTTCGGCTTCAGGACCTTCGACAACGGTGAATCCCATGCGCGTGAAGATCTCTTCGAGCTCGTCGCGGACGACGGTCAGCGGATGACGGTGACCGAGGAGCGGCACGCGGCCGGGCAGCGTGACGTCGACCGCGCCCGCAGGGACGTCGAGGAACTTCGCGCTCTCCTGATGCTGCGCCCAGCGCGCTTCGACCGCCTGCTTCAGCTCGTTCGCATACCGGCCGATGTTTTTTTTCTGATCGGCCGGCGCGCTGGCAATCAGCTGCATCCACGACGCGACGACGCTGTTCTTGCGACCGAGATAGCGATCGCGGACCGACTGCGCATCGCGGGCCGACTTGGCTTGTGCGAGCTCGGATTCGAAGGCTGCGAGATGTGCCGCGACAGCGGATTGATCGGGAAGGGTCATGGAAGTATGAAGTTTGAAGTTTGAAGTACGAAGTTTGAAGTACGAAGCTTCAGACTTCAGACTTCGTACTTCAGACTTCGTACTTCAGACTTGCTAAGCGCGAGCGGTTTTAGCGGCGCCCTTCGCCTGTTTGGCCAGCGACGCAAAGGCGGCGGGGCTGCTCACGGCGAGCTCCGAAAGGCTTTTGCGATCGAGCGTCACGCCGGCGTTCTTGAGACCGTTGATCAACTGCCCGTACGTGAGCCCGTGCTCGCGCGCGGCGGCGTTGATGCGGATGATCCACAGACGGCGGAAATCGCGCTTCTTTCGGCGGCGGCCGACGAAGGCGTACTTCAGCGCGGTGTCGACCGACTCTTTCGCGGCGCGATACAGCTTGCTCTTGTTGGCGTAATAGCCCTTCGCGAGCCCAAGCAGCTTCTTCCGCTTGGCGCGCCGGACCGTTCCTCTTTTGACACGAGGCATCGCGACAGTCTCCTATTTGTACGGCAGCATCCGCGCGAGCTTCGGCACGTCGACTTTGGCGACGAGCGCCGTGCCGCGCAGCGCGCGCTTCCGCTTGGTCGTCTTGCTGCTCAGGATGTGCTGCTTGAACGCCTTCCCGCGCAGAAACTTTCCGTTCTTGGTCCGCTTGAAGCGCTTGGCGGCGCCGCGGTGCGTTTTCAGTTTGATCTTCTTCGGCATCTGGCCTGCTTTGCTCCGCTGAATCAACACAAAGGACACGAAGGACACAAAGAATTGTGTTGGAACGCTCTTACGTCGTTGACGCCGTCTGCTTCGCGGCCCCCGGCTTCGCCTTGCCGCCGCCGCTCTGCGGACGCCGGCTGAGGATCGTGTGCATCTGGTTGCCTTCCATCCGCGGCATCGTCTCGGCGATCGCGACGTCGCGCAGCTCGTCGACGAGCCGCTCGAGGATGCGCCGGCCGATCTCCGGGTGGGCCATTTCACGGCCGCGGAAGAAGATCGTCGCTTTGACCTTGTCGCCGTCTTCGAGGAAGCGCTCGATGTGCTTCTTCTTGAACTGGTAGTCGTGCTCGTCGACCTTCGGGCGGAACTTGATCTCCTTGACCTCGATCACCTTCTGGTGCCGCCGGGCCTCGCGCGCGCGCTTCTGCTCCTGGTACTGGTACTTCCCGAAATCCATGATGCGGCAGACCGGCGGATTGGCCGTCGGCGAGATCTCGACCAGGTCGAGCCCCTTCTGCTTGGCGATCGCGAGCGCCTGCGGCGGCGGCATGATGCCGAGCTGCTGGCCGGTGTCGTCGATCACGCGGATTTCGCGGACGCGGATGCGTTCATTGACCCGCACGCGATCATCACGGCGGGGACCGCTAGTAAAGGCGATAAGTCCTCCTATGCTGAAACAGTGGCTTTCCCCTTGTGCTCGATTTCTTCCCGCGCCGACGCGAGGAAGCTGTCGATCGAGCTCGCACCTTTGTCGCCGCCCGAACGCTCACGCACCGCCACCGTGCCTTCGGCGGCCTCGCGGTCGCCGACCACGAGCATATACGGGATCTTCTGCAGCTGCGCTTCCCGAATCTTGAAGTTGACTTTTTCCTGCCGCTCGTCGAGCTCGGCGCGCAGCCCGGCCGCCACGAGCCGGTCGCGGACCGACGCCGCGTACGCGAGATGGCGATCGGAAATCGGCAGCACGATCGCCTGCACCGGCGCGAGCCAGAGCGGAAATGCGCCCGCGTAGTGCTCGATCAGGATCGCGATGAACCGCTCGAAGCTGCCGAAGATCGCGCGATGGATCACGACGACGCGATGCTCGGTGTTGTCGGCGCCGATGTACTTCAGATCGAAGCGCTCCGGCATCTGGTAATCGAGCTGGATGGTGGCGCATTGCCACTTCCGCCCGATCGCGTCGGTCACGTCGAAGTCGATCTTCGGCCCGTAGAAATTCCCGCCGCCTTCGTCGACCGTGTACGTCTCGCCGGCCTTCTCGAGCGCACTGCGAAGCTGCGCCTCGGCCTGGTCCCACGTGGACTTGTCGCCGAGGTATTCCGCCGGCCGCGTCGCGAGCTTCGGCTGAAACGCCATCCCCAGGTCGTCGTACACACGGCGAACGAGCTTGAGCAGCCGCTCGACTTCGCCGCCAATCTGCTCCGGCATGACGAAGCAATGCCCATCGTCCTGCGAGAACTGCCGGACGCGGGTCAGGCCTGAGAGCACGCCGGCCAGTTCGTTGCGGTGCAGCGGCGTCTGCTCGTGGAAGCGGATGGGCAGCTCGCGATAGCTGTGCACGTCGCTCGCATAGAGCAGGTAGTGGCCGGGGCAGTTCATGGCTTTCAACGCCATGTCCTCGCCCTCGGATCCGTGAACCTGGAACATGTTCTGGCGATAGTGCGCCCAGTGCCCGGAGATCTCCCACAACGCCTTGTTGTAGATGATCGGCGTCTTCACTTCGACGTAGCCGTTCGGCAGCAGCACGTCGCGCATGTAGTTCGCGAGTGTGTTGTAGAGCGTCGTGCCCTTGTCCTGCCAGAACGCGGCGCCCGGCGCCCACGGATGAAACGTGAACAGGCCGAGCTCGCGACCGAGTTTCCGGTGATCGCGCTTCTTCGCTTCTTCGATCTGCGTGAGATGCGCCTTGAGATCTTTTTCCGAAAAGAACGCCGTGCCGTAAATCCGCTGCATCGGGGCGTTCTTCGCGTCGCCCTTCCAATACGCGTTCGACGTGTTGAGCAGCTTGAAGGCTTTCAACTTGCCGGTCGACGGCACGTGGGGCCCGACGCAGAAGTCGATGAACGTCTCCTTGTCCTTGATGGTGTAGCAGGAGACTTCCTTCTGACCTTCCGTCTTCTCGTCGATGAGTTGAACCTTCAGCGGCTCGCCGCGCTTGGCGAAGAACGCCTTCGCCTCTTCGCGCGGCCACATCTGACGCTCGTAGACGAGGTCCTGCTGCGCGAGCTCCTTCATCTTCTGCTCGATCGCCTCGAGGTCCTCGGGGACGAACGGACGTTCGACGATGAAGTCGTAGAAGAAGCCTTCGTCGGTCGCGGGCCCGATGCCGCACTGCGTGCCGGGGAACAGGTTCGTCACTGCGGCGGCCAGCAGATGGGCGGTGCTGTGACGGTAGAGCGCGAGCGCTTCGGGACTCTTGTCCGTTACGATACGCACCGACGCGTCCCGCTGCAGCGGATACGCGAGGTCGACGAGCTTGCCGTCAACCAGCGCGGCGAGCGCAGCTCGCGCGAGGTTGGGCGAGATCCCTTCCGCGATGTCGCGCACGGGCGTACCGGCTGGCACGCTGCGATTCGAGCCATCCGGAAGCGTCACGTTGACTGCCTGACTCATTCGGGAATTGTGGAGAGCGTGGTAGGCACGGGTGGACTCGAACCACCGACCTCCTGCGTGTCAAGCAGGCGCTCTAACCTCTGAGCTACGCGCCTACATCATGAAAAACAGGCGTTAAACGAACGGCCAGTATAGCAGACTTACGCGGCTTTCTTGTCGGTGAGCCGCTCGAGGGCTTTGTCAAAAACCGGATCGCCAGGCGGCGGAGTCTGACCGAACTCGACGTCCGGCTCATCGACCGCGACGGTCGGCTCGAGACCCTTCTCATGCAGCGGCGTGCCTGAAGGCGTGAGGTAGCGCGCGGTGGACAACCAGAGCCCGGCGCCGTCGGGCAGCTTCACGAGCTTCTGAATGGCCGCGCGTCCGATGGTGTGTTCGCCGATGAGCTCAGCTCGCTTGTTGCCGGCGAGCGCCGAGGCGAAGAGCTCGGCCGCGCCCGACGTGCCGGCGTCGACGAGCAGCACGGCCGGCAGCGTGATCGATCCGTCGTCGGAAGCGGCGGCGATCGTCTCTTTCGCGCCGCCGCGCGTCTCTCGCATGGCGAGCGTGCCGTTCGCCACGAACAGGCGCGCGAGGTCGATTCCATGCTCCGCCAGGCCGCCCGACGTCCGCCGCACGTCGACGATCAGTTTGGCGGCGCCGTTTTTCGTGAGCTCCTGAATCTGTGAGCGCAGCCGGCCGGCGGTGCCACTGCCGATCGCGGCGACACGCACGTAGCCGACACCCGGCGCGGCGATGCGGCCGGTCACGTCGTTGGTCGGGATCGGTGCGCGCACCAGATCGATGTTGTGCGGGTCGGCCGCGTTGCCGCGGATGACGGTGACGCTGACTTTCGAGCCGGGCGCGCCGCGCAGCGCGCGCACGCCTTCCCACACGGACATCTCGCGCGTCGGCGTGTCATTTATCGCGCGGATGTAATCGCCGGTGCGGATGCCGGCCTTCGCGGCCGGAGAATCGTCGCGCGTCGCGATGACGCGCAGATAGTACTGACGCGTGAGATCGATGCCGACATCGCCGGGCGCGAGCGGCGTGTTGTTCTCGACCTGCTTCACTTCGTCGGCCGTCAGGTACGCGCTGTCGGGATCCAGACCGTCGGCCAGCCCGTGCATCGCCCCGCGCATCACCTTGTCCACGTTCGCGTCCTCGACGTAGTTGCTCATGATCAAGCTCACCACATCGTCGAAGATCTTGAGGTGCTGATAGGTGTCCTCGCGGGCCATCGCCTTGCCGAGGAACCCGCCCACGATCGCAAACGCGATCACCGGGGCGGAAATGGTCATGACGATGACGCGGGTTCGTGAGCTCATAAGGACAGGCACCTCACCGTTTCTTCAACCATTGTAGCGGGTCGACCGGCTGACCGTCGATGCGGAGCTCGAAATACAGGCCGGCGGCGCCGGAGGGCGTGGGTCCCACCGACCCGACCGGCTGGCCACGATCGATATGCGAGCCCTTCTTCACGGTGATGTCCAGCAGGTCGCCGTACAAGCTGAACGTTTGCGATCCGTGATCCAGGATCACGAGATTGCCGAATCCGGAAAACGTGCCCGCGAACGCCACAAGCCCATCGTGAACGGCGACCGCGTCGGTGCCTTCCGTGGCGGCGATCTCAATCCCTTTCGATGTCCCTCCGCTGAACCGGCGCCTCACGTCGCCGCGAACCGGCCAGTCGAGGTCTCCTCGGAACGGCTTGAGCGGGAGCGCTGCGACGTCGGCCGGCGGCGTGCCGCTCGCGATCTCGCGCAACGCGAGCTGCAGCTTCTGCTGCGCCGTCTGCAATTCGCCGGCAAGTTGCGCGTTGAGGTCACGGCGGCGATCGATGTCGCGAATGAGATCGCTGCGCGCCTGCGCGGCGCGCTGCGCGGCGGCCTGCGCTTTCTCCGCCGCGGCGCGGACCGTGGTCAGCGCCTTCTGGCGCTCCTGAAGTGTCGCGCGCGCCGATTCCAGCTCGGCGAGCGTGCGCTGATGCGAGGCGATGCGATCGCGATCGAGCTTGGCCATCGCGGCGACCGTGCGTGAGGCCTGACCGATGCGCCGGAGATCGGGCGTGGAGAGCAGCAGGCGCAGGTAGCGCGCTCGACCGAGCTTGTAGATTTCGACCACGCGCGCGCGCAGCTCCGGGCGCTCGGCTGCTTCGGATTTCTGAAGCGCCTCCATCCGCTCAGTCGTGGCGGTCAACTCGGCGCCCACGCGGGCCGCTTCAGCATCGAGTTGCTTCAGCTCTTCGCCCTTCAACTGGCGTTCGACCTCGAGCTTGCGGAGATCGTTCAGCAGCGTCGACTCCTGCGACGCGAGACGCTCCGCTTCGCGCTGAAGCACCTGCAGCCGCTCGCCCGCGCGCCGCGCGAGCGCCTCGGTCCGCGCGCGGTCCGCCTGCTGGCCCACCAGCACAGCACCTACGACGACGATCAACGCAGAAACCGCAGAAACCGCAGACCACAAGACTCTCTGCGTGTTCCGCGAGTTCTGCGTTGTACGTTTAGAACAGCGGTTTGCCATCGATATCACTGGGTATCGGCAGACCGAAATACTTCAACACCGTGGGTGCGATGTCGATGATGCTCGTCGCGCTGCCGGCCGCGACGGGCACGCTCGAAATCAGCGTGCCGGGCGTCGACTTGTAGTCGAACGACCCGTGATCGCCGGACCACTTTTTCTTGTTCGCGTACACGAGGCCGGGCGGCGAGCCGCCGAGCGTCGACTGCCAGGAGACGCGGTAGCCGTCGGCCATGCCCACCTGCAACTCCGCGGCGTTTTTCACGAACTCCCCCGAGTACACGTCGTCGGCCTTGTAGACCGCGTCGACGATCCGCGCGCCGGTCGTCGGGTCCGTCATCGTCAGCAGCCGCGCGGCGAGGTCGTCCTGAACCTGCTTCGACTCGGCGCCGGATGAGACGATGCCTCGGCCTTCGCGGCCTTTGAGGTTGATGTAAACCTGGCCGAGACCCATGGCGTACGCCTTGGTGCGCGTCCAGTCGACGTTCTCCCAGAACGTGCCGCCGCCGCCGAATAGATCCTGCAGCGTCTTTTCTCCAGGCTGCTGACCCTGGATCGCCATGAAGCCTTCCTGCACGAGCCACGTGTTCAAGTTCACGGACTGGCGGAACGAGTGAAAGCCGTGATCCGAGACGATGAGAATCGGCGTGCTCGGATCGACGCGCGCGATCACTTCCCCGACGAAGTCGTCGCACTTGCGGTAGACGCGCTCGATGGCGTCGCCGAACTTCGCCGCGAGCGCCTTGTCGTACATCGGGTGCGTGGGATCGATGAGCCGCCACATCATGTGCTGCACGCGATCGGTCGACTCGATGACGCCGACGAGCAGATCCCACTGGCGCGTATCGATCCGCTGCAGGATGACCTGCGCGCGATCGTCGAAGGCGCGATAGAGATCGTCCATGAACGTCTTCTCGTCGATGCGATCTTCGTTGAGCGGCCACGTCGCTTCGGCCCATCCGAGCGTCCGATACGGGCCGAGCCGTTCGTACAAGTCGGCCGAGAAGGACGGGGGCGACGACATCGGCGCCGGCGGCTTATCCGGCTTCCAGTTGACGGGCGAGACGTAGAGCTGCAGCTCCTGACCCGCGCCGATCAAGTACAACTGCGCCATGCCGTGCACGCGCACGAGCAGGTTGATGCTGAAGTCCAGATTGATCCACTTGCTCCATTCGTGTTCGGCGAGCCGGAGGGAGGTGTCGGCGATGTCGATCGTCGCCGACTTGCCGGCGCGGTTCCAGTGAATGGTGATCGGCAGCCGGATGTCTTCGCGCGCTTCGAGCTCGGCGATCTTCATCTTGTCGAGCTCGCCGAGCGGGGATTTGGCGCGCGCCTCGCGCAGTTGCTTCCTGACGATCGGATTGGGCGGGCCCACGAGCTCCGTCTGTGCGACGTCGCCTTCGAACACGAGCCGCTTCAGAATCCCGCCGAACTCCGTGTTGCCTTCTTCGTACCGGCTCAGGTCGGTCCCGAAGTAATAAAAGGTCCCCATCGTCGCGCGAATATCGGGCAGCGGCAGCCCGGACAGCAATTCGCCGTTCGGCACCTCTTCGGGTGGATAGGTCACCGGTACCGTCAACACGCTCGATCGCACGCCGCTTCGTCCCGCCGTCACCCAGAACGACGTGCCTCCGCGGATCGACGTGATCTTCGGCCTGGAGATCGGGATGTAATTGAAGATGAAGCGCGGCGGCTCGCGCGTCACCATGCCGAGATCCGGCAGGTAGGTGTTGGTGTCGCGCACGAGGAAATCGTAGATGTTGTGCTTGCCGGCATTCACACCGGTCGCGAACGACGCCCACGCCGTCGGCGATTCCGGTGAATGCGTGGTTTCGAGCGGATGCACACCGCCGCCACGCGCGGCGAGCTTCTTGAAATTCGGCAGCCGGCCCTCATCCATCCATCGCTGGACGAGCCGGGGGTCCATGCCGTCGAAACCGAGAATGACGAGCTTCTGACGGAATTTTTCGGGCGGGCTCGACCGGCACGCCACGGCGGCGGCCACACCAACGACAAGCAAGCCGACAAGAATTCGTTTCACAGACGTTGTAGGGAGTGAGGAATTATAACATCTGAGTATGCGTGTTCTTGGCGTCGACGTCGGCGAGCGCCGCATCGGTCTCGCCATCAGCGATCGATCGCGCACGCTGGCGCGGCCACTGACGACGCTCACGATCGAAAGCGCGGCGGACGCGGTGAATCGCGTCGCCGATACGATTACGCGCTTGCGTGGCGAAGACGACGGGCTCGACATGGTCGTGGTTGGGCTGCCGGTGAAGCTCGACGGATCCGCGAGCGTCGCCACGGCGCGCACGGTAGAGTTCATCGAAGGGCTGCGCGCGCGCGTCCCGGTGGTGATTCTGACCGAGGACGAGCGGTTGACGAGCCGCGAAGCCGAGAGCCGTCTCGCCGTTCAGGAGCGTGACTGGCGCAAACGCAAGCAGAAGCTCGACGCCGCCGCCGCGGCCATCATCCTGCAGGATTACCTCGATCGGTCCGGCTGATGCCGGACTCTACGGGTGATTGTGAAAAAGTTCCTGGCATTCGTGGTGTTCGTGATCATCGTCGCTGGCGTTGGCGCCGCGGTGATGTATCGACGCATCACTCAACCGTATCGCGGATACGCCGGCGCCGAACAGTTCGTCGACATTCCCACCGGCTCGGGCAGCTCGTCGATCGGCGATCGCCTCGTCGCCGGCGGCGTCATCCGCGATCGGGCAACCTATCGCCTCGCGCTGTGGCTGAGCGGGGAAGGACGGCACCTCGAGGCCGGCGAGTATCGCTTCGACCGCGCGATGACGCCGTTCGACGTCATCGACAAGCTGGCGCGCGGCGACGTGTACGTCATCCACCTGACACTGCCCGAGGGGCTGACGATCGCCGAGATGGCGAGGCTCTTCGAGTCGCACGGCTTCGGTCCCGCGTCGGCGTTCGTCGAGGCCGCGAACAACGCCGCGCTCGTGCGCGATTTCGATCCGGCTGCGAAAGATCTCGAGGGATATTTGTTCCCCGAAACGTACGCCCTGCCGCGCAAGACCGACGCCGACAAGCTGATTCGCATGATGGTGGCGCGCTTCGAGCACGTGTTCACTCCGGAGCTGCGCCAAGCCGCCGCGTCGCGTCAATTGTCGGTGCGTCAAGCGGTGACGCTCGCCTCGATCGTGGAGAGGGAGACCGCGCGAGCTGAGGAGCGCCCGCTCGTCGCGGCCGCTTTCTTGAACCGACTCAAGCTGCGGATGCCGCTCCAAACCGATCCCACGGTCATCTACGCGCTGCAGCGCGCCGGCGCCTACACCGGCAACTTGCGTCGCGACGATCTCGCGTTCGACTCGCCGTACAACACCTACCGCTATCCCGGCCTGCCGCCTGGTCCCATCGCGTCGCCCGGCCGCGCCTCGCTCGACGCTGCCGTGCATCCGGCCGACGCCGATTTTCTGTACTTCGTCAGCCGGAACGACGGCTCCCATGAGTTCGCGCGCACGCTGGACGAACACAACCGCAACGTGCACAAGTACCAGGTTGAGTACTTCCGCGAGAGAAGAGAGCATCCCTGATTAGGCTCCTGTCATCTTTTTTCCACTGGCGGCGGGGCCCCACCCCCGCCGCGAGCTATCGCTGACACCTCGCCGCGGATTTTCAGTCCGCGGCTCGGTGTGGCCGCAGGCGCCGCGGTGACGATCGACAACGAAGGCGTGCCGAAGACATTTTTCCAGGGCGAGCCGGCGGTCCCCCGGTTTGTGGCGGATAATGCTCGGCCATAGCGCCTGCGGCCATGCCAGCACGCAAGCGCGTCAGCGCGCAGCGTGCGAGGCATCAGCGAGCGACAGCCTTGAGCCGTTGCGAGGCGCGAATGCGCCGAACAACAGCGGCGGGGGTGGGGTCCCCGCCGCGACAGATGTAGGTGGGGCCCCGCGAGAGAGTAAAAAATGACGCGGCTTCCTTTTCTTGTGTTCACCGCCGTCCTGGCGCTTGGCGCAGCCGACAACACGTCGGCGCGCGTCCGCGCCTGGCGGCTCGATCACGAGAAGCCGATCCTGCTCGAGCTCTTCGACTTCCTCTCGATTCCCAACGTCGCCGCGAACAAGGGCGACATCGAGCGCAACGCGCAGGCATTGACGCGGATGTTCGAACACCGGCGGTTTCTGCCCGAGCGCATCGCGACGTCCGGATCGCCGGTCGTCCTGGCTGAGCGCCGCTCGCCAAACCTGCGCCGCACGATCACGTTCTACTTCCACTACGACGGACAACCGGTCGATCCGACCGAGTGGACCTACGAGCCGCCGTTCTCGCCGGTGATCGTCGTCGAGCACGAGCCTGCCGGGCGAACGCTCACGCTGAAATCGTGGCAAGGTCCGATCGACCCGGAGTGGCGCATCTACGGCCGGTCATCGTCGGACGACAAGTCGCCGATCATCGCGTTCCTCGCCGCAGTCGATGCGCTCGAGGATTCGAACATCGCGCTGACCTCGAACATCCGCGTGATCATGGAAGGCGACGAAGAGGCCGGGTCGCCGTCGCTCGAGTCGGTCGCGCGCGAGCACGGCGACCGCATCCGCGGTGACGCGCTGATCATGGTCGACGGTCCACGACACGCCAGCGGCCGGCCGACGCTGTTCTTCGGCACGCGCGGCATCATGAGCGCGCTCGTCACCGTGTACGGGCCGGCGCGCGACGTGCACAGCGGCAACTACGGCAACTGGGCGCCGAATCCGGCGCTGGCCCTCGCGAAGCTGCTCGCGTCGATGAAAGACGATCGCGGCCGGGTCACGGTCGATGGTTTCTACGACGACGTGACGCCGCTGACGGCGGAGGAACGACAGGCGATCGACGCCATCCCCGACGTCGCCCCGATGCTGATGCAGACCTTCGGCTTCTCGCAGCCCGAAACCATCACGGAGCGGCTCGAGCTGCGGCACAACCTGCCGACGCTGAACATCAACGCGCTCGACGCGGGCGGCGGCGTCGGCGGACAGGGCCGCACGGTGATCCCCGCATCGGCGAGCGCGCGTCTCGATCTCCGGCTCGTGAAGGCGATCGATCCGGTGAAGCAGTTCGATCGCCTCGTCGCCCACGTTCGCAAGCAAGGCTTCTTCATCGTGGACAAAGAGCCGGACGCGGCGACTCGTGCCGCGCATCCGTGGATCGCGCGTGTGACGCGAAGCGGCGGGTACCCGGCCGGTCGTACGCCGATGAACCTGCCGATCGCCGCGGCGATTTCGAAAGCGCTGTCCGACGCGGCCGGCGGCCCCATCGTGCGGCTCCCGACGATCGGCGGCAGCGCGCCCTTCTACGTGTTCACCGACGTGCTGAAGGTGCCGACCTTCGGGTTGTCGATCGTGAACTTCGACAACAACCAGCACGGGCCGAACGAGAACCTGCGGATTCAGAATCTGTGGGAAGGGATCGAGTCGATGGCGGCACTCTTGACGATGCCCTAGCTACTTCCGAGTAAAAAATGCAACCACGAAGACGCGAAGACACGAAGAACCCCAGTACAAAGAAAGTCTTCTTCGTGCTTTCGTGCCTTCGTGGTTTCGTGTTTGTCTTGTCTCGGGTGCAGTCAGAAACTGCAATGTCGCGTAGCTACCGCTCTCCCCACTTAAGCTTTTCTCGCAGTACCGCGAAGTAGCTCCGCGTCGACGGACGAATGAGCCGCAGCGTCCGATCGGCGCGGCAGATCCGGATTTCATCGCCCGCCTGCAGCTGAAATCCCGCCTGGCCGTCGAACGTCACGTACAGCTCTTCGCGCTCGTCCTCGATGTTCGGCTGCACGCGCACGGGCGACGACACGGGAATGACGATCGGCCGGTTGGTGAGCGTGTGCGGTGCAATCGGCGTCAGCAGAAAGGCATCGAGCGTCGGCTGGACGATCGGGCCGCCGGCGGCGAGGTTGTACGCCGTCGATCCGGTCGGCGTGGCGACGATGAGGCCGTCGGCTTTCACGCGCGTGATGAACTCGTCGCCGACCCACACGGAGAGATCAATCATCCGCGAACGCGCGCCCTTCGTCACGACCACGTCGTTCAGCGCGATGTGATCCGCGAACGTCGCACCGTTTCTGATCGCCGTCGCGTGCAGCATCATGCGCTCTTCGATCGGCGCGCGACCGCTCAGCGCGGCGTCCAGCGACGGATAGAGCTCGGGCAGAATCACTTCGGTGAGAAACCCGAGGCTGCCGAAGTTGACCCCGAGCATCGGGATGCCGGATCCCGCGGCGCCAATGCAGTCCGCCATTGACAGCAGCGTGCCGTCGCCGCCGAGGACGACGACCATGTCGACCTTTTTGACGAGCGTCTGCTTGTCGGCCACGTGACGCGCCGCGCCCGGCGGCATCAGCGCCGCGGTCGCGGTCTCGTACACCGGCTCCACGCCGCGCTGTTCGAGCCACGCGCCGATCTCGACCAGATGCGACGTCGCCTTCGTCAGTCGCGTTTTGGCGACGATGCCGACTTTCTTCATGCGCCGGATATTGTGCCACGCTCAACGCTCACCCTGCGTTGGTCGAAGGGTGAGCGTCTCGCGTCAGGACAAGCCCTTCGACTCCTCGCTCACCCTGAGCCTGTCGAAGGGTGCGCTCGTCGCTCAGGACTCGCGTGCGCTTCCATCGCCTTGACGATCGCGACGAGCGCGGCGTTGACAGGACAGTCGATGCCCAGTCGCCGGCCGCGCGCGACGACCGCGCCGTTCATGAAATCGATCTCGGTCAGCTTGCCCCTCAACAAGTCCTGTCGCATCGAGGCGACGTTGTGGGACGCGCCGAACACGTCGGCGATCGTCCGCACGAAGTCCTCGCTGTAGTCGATGCCGTCGACGCCGTCTGCGCGGGCGACCGCCAGACATTCACCGACGACCAGACGCTTCAGCGGATCGAGTCGCGCGTCGGCGATGCTGCCCACGTCGCTGCCGAGCAGGGAGGTGATCGGGTTGATGACGCAGTTGAAGATCAGCTTTCGCCAGACTTCGGCCTTGATGTTGTTGGACACGCGGCCATCGAGTCCGCACGCGGTCAACAGGCTCGCGATCGCCGCGCTGTGCGGACTCTGTTCGATCAGCGTGTAGCCGGCGACCTTGTAGTCGATCACACCAGGCTCGCGAAAGATGGCGCCGAATTGTGTGATCGCGCGGAGCACGGTGCCCCGATCGCCGAGAACCTCCTTGACCACGTCTTCGCTGCCGAGTCCGTTCTGGACGCAGAGGATCACGGTGTCGTCGCACACGTGGTACGCGAGCGCCGCCGCCGCCGCGCGGTTGTCGCTGACCTTCGTCGTCAGCAGCACGAGCGTGGCCGGCGCCATCGAGTCGATGCGAGTCGCCGCGCGCACGCGGCACGTCACCTCCTCGCGGCCGGTGAGGCGCAGGCCGTCGCGGTTGATCGCCTCGACGTGCTCGCGCCGCGCGATGAGCGTCACGTCGTGGCGAACCGCGAGCTTCGCGGCGTAGACGCTGCCGATCGCGCCGGCGCCGAGCACGATGACGTGTTCAAACGCGGCCATGCGTCAGGTGAAGAAAGAATTCCTGGTTGCCGGTGGCGCCGGTGATCGGTGACGGCGTCAAGCCGGCGCGCGCGAAGCCGCAGGCCAGCGCCGCTTCGGTCACGCGCGCAATCACCGCGTCGTGGATCGCGGGATCGGTCACCAGTCCGTGCTTGCCGACTTCCTCGCGTCCCGCTTCGAACTGCGGCTTCACGAGCGCGACGATGTCGGCGGGACGATCGAGAAACGGCGGCAGCGCCGGAAGGATGTGCCGCAGCGAGATGAAGGCGACGTCGATCGTCACGAGGCTGACAGCATGCGGCACATCGTCCCGCGTCAGCGCGCGCGCGTTGACGCGTTCGCGGACGACGACGCGCGCGTCGTTGCGCAGCCGCCAATCGAGCTGCCCGTGCCCAACGTCGAGCGCGATGACGCTCTCGGCGCCGCGCTGGAGGAGCACGTCGGTGAACCCGCCGGTGGACGCGCCGACGTCGAGCGCGCGGCGACCGGCCGGGTCCACGCCGAACGTGTCGAGCGCGCCGGCGAGCTTCACGCCGCCGCGGCTGACGTACGGATGATCGGGCGTGGCGAGCTCGACGCGTGCGTCGGCGGCGACCGGTGCGCCGGCTTTGGAGATGACCTGGCCGTCGACGCTGACCTGACCGGCCAGGATGAGCGCCCGCGCGCGTTCGCGAGACGGAGCGAGGCCGCGATCGACGAGGATGACGTCGAGGCGCGTTTTGTTTTTACGCACGCTGATCGAACACAAAGGACACAAAGGACACAAAGGATAAAACCATTGTGTTGATTCGGCGCCGCGAGTCAGCTTCGACGTACCACGACCCACTCCGCGATCGCGTCCAGCCACCCGTCGGTGACCATGGCGTCGACGAGCGTCTGACGTGCGCGCGCGACGCACTCGGCCGCGAGCGTCCGCGAGGTCTCGAGGCCGAACAGCGACGGATACGTCGGCTTGGCGTCCGCGGCGTCTTTCCCCGCGGTCTTTCCAAGCTGCTCGGCTTTGCCTTCGACGTCGAGGATGTCGTCGACGATTTGAAACGCGAGCCCGACGTCGGTCGCGTACCGATCGATCGCGTTGATGATGTCGGTGGTCGCGCCGGCCATGATCGCGCCGCTCACGGCCGACGCGCGGATCAGCGCGCCGGTCTTGCGCGCGTGCATCGCGCGGAGACCCTGGCCATCGAGCGTGATGGCGCGACCGGGCGCTTGCCCCGCGGCCTGCAGATCAATCGCCTGGCCGCCGACCATGCCGGCGGGCCCGGCGGCGTCGCCGATGACGCGGAGCACGCGCAGCTTGCGCGAGACGATCTCGTGGTCACCGCTCGCCGGTTCGCGCGCCAGCAGCGTGAATGCCTCGGCGTGGAGACCATCGCCGGCGAGAATCGCGATGCCGTCGCCGTACACGACGTGCAGTGTCGGCCGGCCGCGTCGCAGCGTGTCGTTGTCCATCGCCGGCAGATCGTCGTGAATGAGCGAGTAGGTGTGAATCATCTCGATCGCGCACGCCGCGGGGAGCGCGAGGAGCGTGGCCTCGCCGGCACCGCTGGGGCGGTGCCGGACGTTCGCGCGCTCGACGGCATCGGCGGCGGCGAGCGTCAGGATGGGACGGAGCCGCTTGCCGCCGGCGAAGACGCTGTACCGCATCGCGTCGCTGACGATCGCCGGGCAGACCGGCGGACGCGGCAGATACCGATCCAGCGCCTCGTCCACCTGGATGCGGGCCGTGTTGAGGAAATCCCCGAGCGAGGTGGACGCCACAAAATTACGTACGGTCGTCGTCGGCGGCAAAGGACGCGGGCGCCGGCTTCAGCTCGCCGCGCTCGTTCAGAATCTCGATGCGGCGCTCGGCCTCTTCGAGCCGCGCGTGACAGAAGCGCGAGAGCTGGACGCCGCGCTCGTAGAGCGCCAGCGATTGCTCGAGCGGCAAGTCGCCCTCTTCGAGCTTCTTGACGATCGTCTCGAGCTCGGCAATGGCGGCCTCGAAATCTTTGATCGATGTGTCGGACATGTCGCTGCTCTGAGTTAACACGAAGGACACAAAGGACACAAAGGAAAACAACGAAGCGGTCTACTCGACGATCACCGCCGCAACCTCTCCACCACAGAGGACACGGAGGACAGGAGGTTCAGCCCTAAAGAAAGGTACACAGCCTCTGTGTCCCCCGTGTCCTCCGTGGTGGCGAGTTGTAATTCTGCAACGCGCTTTAAGTTAAGGCTTTTCGCTTTGTGTCCCTGGTGGCCCTTGTGTTCGATCAGCGCTGGAGTGAACCTCGCATTCCAACTCTCCTCGCGCGAGCGTGACATGAACGGTGTCGCCCGGTGCGACGGCCGACCCGTCGCGGAGCACGCGCGTTTTGTCGGCGTTCCATGCGACGGCGTAGCCGCGGCCGAGGACGGCGAGCGGGCTCAGCGTGTCGAGCCGTCCGGCGGTCTCCTGGAACTGCGCGCGTGCGCGATCCTGCCGGCGCGTGGCGGCGCTCCGCATACGGCCGTCGGACGTGACCAGCCGCGTCCGGATCGCTGCCAGCCGTCGGCCCGCATCGAAGGTGGTGAGCTGGCGTTCGAGCTGGTGCAACCGTCGATCGCGTGTGGCGAGGCTCGCGCGGACCAGACGCGCGAGCGCGTGCGTCAGCTCCGCGGCGTGGCGGCCGCGCATCGCCACGCGGCCCGGCTGCCCAGCGAAGGCTGGCCGGCTGTCGGCGACGTGCACGCGACGGCTCAATCGCTGTACGCGGCCGCGCGCGGCCGCACGCAGGCGATCGCTCAGCCGATCGATGCGTCCAAAGAACTCGTCTTTGCGCGAGACGACGAGCTCGGCGGCGGCCGACGGCGTCGGCGCACGGACGTCGGCGACGAAGTCGGCGATCGTCACGTCGGTTTCGTGGCCGACCGCGGCAATCACCGGCACCGGCGACTTCGCAATCGCGCGCGCGACGATCTCTTCGTTGAACGCCCACAGATCCTCAATCGATCCGCCACCGCGGCCCACGATCACCACGTCCACGCCGGGCACGCGGCCGATCTGCCGCAGGCCCTGCGCGACTTCAATCGCCGCGCCCTCGCCCTGCACCCGCGCAGGGCGAATGACGAGATGCGCGTTCGCGTAGCGTCGGCGCAGCACGTTGATGATGTCGCGGATCGCGGCGCCGTCGAGCGAGGTCACGATGCCGATCTTGCGTGGCAGCGCGGGTAACGGCCGCTTGCGCGCGCCGTCGAACAGGCCTTCCGCCTGCAGCCGCTTCTTCAACTGCTCGAACGCGAGCTGCAGCGCGCCGAGCCCTTGCGGCTCGAGATGCTCGCAGACCAGTTGATACTCGCCCTTGGGCTCGTACACGGAAATCTTCCCGCGCGCGACGACGCGCGTGCCGTCGGTCGGTTTGAACTTCAGGGAGCGCAACGCCGAGCGGAACATGAATCCACGCAGCTGCGTGGATTCGTCTTTGAGCGTGAAGTACAGATGTCCCGTGTTCCAGACGCGGCAGTTGGAGAGCTCGCCCTCGACCCAGACCTCGAACAACTCCGCCTCGAGGAGATCGCGGACCTTGACGGTGAGCTCCGTGACGCTCAGGACACGGCGAACCGCGGCAGGCGCCGGGGCGGGTGGTGCCTCCGGCTCCGGTTCTTCCTCTTCAAACGGCAGATCGAACAGATCCGACATCTTTTATCCGCGTGGGGCCCCACCCCCACGCCTGACGCGCTCGCGCCGTGGCGCTCGCGCGTATCCAGAACAGGACGTCACTGACCGCCCCCTCTACGTCTGACGCGCTCGCGCCGTGGCCCTCGCGCGTATCCAGAACAGGATGTCACCGCCAATCGCGTGACCTACTCCTAACGCTTGGGCGCAGCAACGCCAGACGCATCCGCGACAAGGCGTCCCAGGTCTGCGATCTCATCGGCGCTATAGCTCAGACGCTCGATGTCTGTCGCGCGGCCGGTCTGTTCGTCGGCGTCGATGACCACGGCGTTCAGCCGCGGGTTGGCGGTCGCCGTTTCGAACCGGGCCGGCAGTGCGTTGAGAAACTTTCCGAGCGCCGGCTCGATCTCCACGCCGATGATCGAATCGTGCGGGCCGGTCATGCCGACGTCGGTCAGGTACGCCGTGCCTTTCGGCAGGATGCGCTCGTCCGCGGTTTGCACGTGCGTGTGCGTTCCGACGACGGCCGTCACCTTGCCGTCGAGGTGCCAACCCATCGCGATTTTCTCCGACGTCGCCTCGGCGTGAAAGTCGACCACGATGACGCGCGTCCGCGGCCGCAGCGCCTCGATTTCCTCGAGCACACGCCTGAACGGATCGTCGATGTTCAACATGAACACGCGGCCCATCGCGTTGATGACGCCGACGCTGACGCCGTTCTTGGTTCGCGCGAGGTAGCTGCCGTTGCCCGGCACGCCGGCGGGATAGTTGAGCGGCCGAAGCAGTCGCGGCTCGGCGCCGATGTAATCGAGCGCTTCCTTCTTGTCCCAGATGTGATTGCCGGAGGTCATGACGTCGACGCCGAGATCGAGGAGCTGATCGCCGATCTCACGGGTGATGCCAAAGCCCGCGGCGGCGTTCTCGGCGTTGACGACGACGAAGTCGATTTGGTGATGCTCGACGAGTGCGGCCAACCCGTGTCGCACCAGATCGCGGCCAGGACGCCCGACGATGTCGCCGACAAACAGGATGCGCATGGGATGGCTAATGGCTGATGGCTAATGGGACGTCATCTCGATCGGGATCGTGATCGTTTTGCCGCGACGGTCGGCGATCTTCGGCAGCGTGATATGCAGCTCGCCTTCGACCAGCGTGGCGCGCGCCTTTGAGGTGTCGCACGCACGGGCGAGCCGGACCACGCGCGCGAAGCGCCCGTATCCCCGCTCGACCAGATGAAAGCTCGAGTCGCGGCCGGCGCGGCGCGGCGCCTTGTCGCCCACGATCAAGATCGTGTCGCCCTTGCTCATGATGCGGACGGCGTCGGCGGTCACGCCCGGCAAGTCGACGGCAATTTCGAGCGCGTCGTCCGTTTCGTAGACATCAATCGCCGGGGCGCACTCGCCGGCCAGCGACTCGGCGCCGAAGGCCCGGCCGAACTCGAGGAAGACCCGCCGCACCTCATCGGCAAAATCGCCGATCTCCGAAGGAAGGGCGACGGCGTGGATGCGAGTGCGCATGGCGAAATAATCGCACAGGGGCGACCTGAACCGCCAGCTCGTCGGACTAACCTCAAGATCAGCTGTGGGTTAAGCTGAAGCTAATATATTAGTTAAAAGCACTCATAAAACATGCTTGACACATACTCATAGCGTCTCTATACTCCTTTCCATGGCAAACAAAGTCATTGGAATCGACCTCGGCACGACCAACTCCGTCGTCGCCGTGATGGAAGGCGGGCAGCCCATGGTCATCGTGAACCAGGAAGGCGCCCGGTTGACCCCGTCGGTGGTCGGCCTGACGAAGGACGCGGAACGGCTCGTCGGTCAGGTCGCGAAGCGGCAGGCGGTCACGAATCCCGAGAACACCATTTTTTCAATCAAGCGCTTCATGGGTCGCAAGTTCGATGAGGTGTCGAGCGAAGCGAGCCGCGTCCCGTACAAGGTGATGCGCGCCGACAACGGCGACGCCTGGGTCGAAGCGCGCGGCAAGAAGTACTCGCCGCCGGAAATCTCCGCGATGATCCTGCAAAAGCTGAAGCAGGCTGCGGAGGATTACCTCGGCAACAAAGTGACCGACGCCGTCATCACGGTGCCGGCCTACTTCAACGACGCCCAGCGCCAGGCGACGAAGGACGCCGGCAAGATCGCCGGACTGAACGTCCAGCGGATCATCAACGAGCCAACCGCGGCGGCGCTCGCATACGGGCTCGACAAGAAGAAGGACGAAACGATCGCCGTCTACGACTTCGGCGGCGGCACCTTCGACATCTCGGTGCTCGAGGTGGGCGAGGGCGTCGTGGAAGTCAAGGCGACCAACGGCGACACGCATCTCGGCGGCGACGATCTCGACGATCGCATCATCGAGTGGCTCGTCAGCGAGTTCAAGAAAACCGAAGGCATCGACCTGTCGAAGGATCGGATGGCGCTGCAGCGTCTGAAGGAGGGCGCGGAGAAGGCCAAGATCGAGCTGTCGACGGCGATGGAAACCGACATCAACCTCCCGTTCGTCACGGCGGATCAGACCGGACCGAAGCATCTGCAGATGAAGCTGTCGCGCGCGAAGCTCGAACAGCTCGTCGACGATCTGCTGCAGCGGACGATGGCGCCGGTGAAGCAGGCGCTCGAGGACGCCGGCGTCGACCCGAACAACATCGACGAGGTGGTCCTGGTCGGCGGCTCGACGCGGATGCCGAAGGTCCAGCAACTGGTGCGCGAGTTCTTCGGCAAGGAACCGCACAAGGGTGTGAATCCTGATGAAGTCGTTGCCGTTGGCGCGGCGGTGCAGGGCGGAGTCCTCACGGGCGATGTGAAGGACGTGCTGCTGCTCGACGTGGCGCCGCTGTCGCTCGGCATCGAGACGCTTGGCGGCGTGATGACGACGCTCATCCAGAGGAACACGACGATTCCGACGCGGAAGAGCGAGATGTTTTCGACGGCCACCGACAACCAGACCAGCGTCGAGGTCCACGTGCTCCAGGGCGAACGGCCGCTGGCGCGCGACAACCGGACGCTCGGGCGCTTCCATCTGATCGGATTGCCGTCGGCGCCGCGCGGCGTGCCGCAAGTCGAAGTCGCGTTCGACATCGACGCCAACGGCATCGTCAACGTGTCGGCGAAGGACATGGCGACCGGCAAGGAACAGAAAATCACCATCAGCGGGTCGAGTGGCCTCTCGAAGGACGAAGTCGATCGGATGGTGAAGGACGCGCAGAGCCACGCGGCGGACGACCAGAAGCGCCGCGAGGTCATCGACGCGCGCAACCAGGCCGACTCGCTCGCGTACTCGGTGGAGAAGACCATCACCGAAAACCGCGAGAAGCTCTCGTCGCAGGACGTCGCGCGCATCGAAGCGTCGATCGCGGAGGTCCGGCAGGCCGCGCAAGCCGAAAACCTCGCGGCCATCAAGAAGGCGATCGACGAGCTGCAGCGCGCATCGCATGCGATCGCCGAGCAGCTGTACAAGACGGGACAGGGTTCACAGGGTTCACAGGGTTCACAGGGGTCGCAGGGTTCGCAAGGTTCTCAGGGTTCTTCGAGCCCGGACATCAAGGACGCTGAAGTGGTCGACGGCGAGTACGCCGAGACCCGTTAATTTCGAGGAGGAAACATGACTATCGTTCGTTGGGATCCGTTTCGCGATTTCGGGCTGACGGCACCAAACGCGTGGATGCCGCCCGTCGACATTTATCAGACTGGCGATCACGAGCTCGTGCTGAAAGCCGAGCTGCCCGATATGTCACGCGACGACATCGACATCAACATCGAGAACTTCGTGCTGACGATCAAGGGCGAGAAGAAGGTCTCGACCGACGTGAAGGAAGAGCAGTTCCACCACGCCGAGCGGCGCTACGGGACGTTCAGCCGCTCGTTCTCGCTGCCGCAGACCGTCGACTCGAACCGGGTCTCGGCCGAGTACAAGAACGGCGTCCTCACCGTGCGGCTCCCGCTGCGTGAGGAAGCCAAGCCGCGGTCGATCAAGGTCGACGTCGCCGCGTAACGATAAACGGGCAGGACGGGCGGGCTGGAAGGGCGGGAAGGGCTGAAGGGGGTTCCCGCCCTTCTGTTTTTCTGGCCATCCTGCGGCGCTCGTCAATCAAACGAGAAGACAAGTCCGCGCCGACGCCGAGGCATGAGATGGAAGACTCCTCAGAGGCGTGTTAGGCTTTTAGTCGCGATGAAGGAAATAATGCCCCAAATTCCCGAATCACCTGAGGCTCCGGTCGTTCCGCCCGAGCCTCTGCCTCCCATCCAGAGCCGGTTCCTGTTCGTCGACGTAGCGGCGCTTCGCGCCAAGCAGCTGCGGCGCGGGGCGCGCGTCCGCATCGACGATCCGGAGCATCTGCCGAAGAAGGCCGAGCGCGTCGCCATGGAAGAGGTCCGCCGCGGGCTGGTGTACTACGACGTGCCCGAACCGAAGAAGGCACGCCCGGAAGACGGCTCATGAACGAGTTCCTGCAGCTGGCTCTCGCCGCCGTCAAGGGGCTGACCGTCAGCGCCGTGTTCGTGCTGGCGCTCTTCATCGGCTTCTGCGTGATCGTCGGCTTCACGAAGACCAAGAAGACGGCCGGCGGCGCCGCCGCCGTCGTCAAGAGCCTCGACGAGCGCCTGACCCATCAGCCGATGGCGTATCTGCCGCCGACTGCGCCACGCGGGCATGCCGATCCGCTCGAAGGCTTCGGAACTCGTCGCGGAGGCCCGACGTAAATCCTGAGTATGCTTTCACTTCTGACGTTGCCGTTCCGGCTGGCTTTCGGGATCCTGTTCGCGCTGCTCGCCCTTCCGTTCGCGCTCCTCGCCATTCCCTTCGTGCTGCTGTTTCTCCCGTTACTGCTGTTGCGGCTGCTGTTCAAGGCGGCGGTCGCGCTGTTCGTGCTGCCCTTCGTGCTCATCGCCGTGATCATCGGACTGGCCGTCGGGCTGGTCGCGATGTCTATCGCGCTGCTCCTTCCGCTGTTGCCGCTCGCCTTCCTCGTCTTCTGCGTGTGGGCGATTGTCAGGCTCGCATCGCGGCCGGTCGTTCCGGTGTAGCTCCCGCGGCTGCCGCCGCAATGATCGCGGCGCAGATTACGGCCCCGATGAGCCAGGAACTTATGGTGCATCCAAGGCAGCGCTCCAATCGCCAAGGCGAGCGCGAGCACGATCGCATGGTCGCGCTCCGCGGGGCGTTTGAGGACAAACCACACCACCGCGCACGACACCGCCAGTACCACGACCTCAGGGAAGACGAGAAATGAGCCGCTTCATTACGCGACGCTCTCCGGCTGCCACCGTACACCAAGATTGATGATCCGCTGCAGGACCGCATCGTAGGCCAGGCCGATCTTCGCGGCTGACTCCGCGAAGTCCTCGCCCTTCGCAATCTGCGGATTCGGATTCGCTTCGAGGACCCAGGGGTTGCCCGCTTCGTCCAGCCGCAGATCGATGCGCGCGTAGCCGCTCAATTCGAGCGCCCGGAAGGTGCGCTTGCAGAGATGCTGGATGCCCTCAGCCTTGCCCTCGGGGAGATCTGTGGCCGGGCCGCTGTCGATGCCGTACTTCTTCTGATACTTCACGCTCCACTTCACGCGGTCGGTCGCAATCCGCTTCGCGCCTTCCGGCATGTTGGTGAAGAACAGCTCCCACACGGGCAGCGTCTGCAGCGCCTGGTTCCCGAGGATGCCGACGTACAGCTCGCGGCCTTCGATGTACTGCTCGGCGATGGCGGCGGTCCCGATGCTCTCGTGAATGAACGTGACACGCTCCTTCAGCTTCTCGTCGCTGTCGACGACCGAGGCCTGCGAGATGCCGATCGACGCCTCCTGCGTGAGCGACTTCACGATGAGCGGGAACGTCAAGCGTTTCGGCCGGCGAATCGGGCGGCCGATGCGAAACACTTCGGCCTCCGGCACCGGGATCCGGTGGTAGTGGAGCAGTTTCTTCGACAGCGATTTGTCGCGCGACAACAGCAATCCGCGCGGATTGCAGCCGGTATACGACAGCTTCAGCAGCTCGAGGTACGAGATGACGTTCTGGTCGAAGATGGTGATGTCGTCGAAGCCTTCGAGCAGGTTGAACGCAATGTGCGGCTTCCATTCCTCGACGAGCCGCCGGATCTCGCCGAGGTCGTCGTGGACGCCGAGCGCCTGGACCTCGTGGCCCAACGCCGTCAGCGTCGTGATGACGTCGTACTCGGTGCGCCAGGGCGCCGCCGTGATGTCGGTGCCCTCCTCGATCTTGGCGGGCGGAATGAGGTGGCGATGAACGAGCGCGACCACACGCATTGTTTTTAGTTTCTCGTGGGGCCCCACCCCCACATGGGCACCCCAGCGCGGCTGCCGCGCTGGGGACCCCGCCCTGTGACGCCCTCGCGACATTTCCCAGTGCTCGGGGGGCCCCACCCCCACTCGCCTCGCTCGCGCATTCGCGCTCGCTCGAGCCGCGGGCGCCGCGCTCGGGCGTATCCAGAACAGAACGTCACAGCGCCACGCGATGGCGTCCGCTGTGCAGATAGTTCATCGTCTGCACAGTCAGGAAGACCATGAAATCGATTTTCGTGGATTCCTCGCCGTCGGCCAACCGCAGATTCAGTTCACGGCAGCGGTCGATGACCCGCTCGAGCAGCTGGTCGATCGTGTACTGGTAGCTGTCGGTGAAGCTCGCCACCGTGCCTCGCACTTCTTTCCGGATCTTCCGGACGAACCGCGCCGCCGTCGGGTTCTTCGCGTACTCGGGCGAGTCCGAGAACAAGTTGCGCAGGTCGCTGTCGTAGAAGTCCGGATGATCGAGCCCGTAGTGCTCGCGCTTCTTCCGGTAGTGCTCGCCGAGCGTTTTCTTCAGCCGCGGCAGCGGATCGACCTTGCGCTGCGACTTCACGCTCGGGCGCCGGCGCGACAGCTCGCGCATCAGGCGATCCATGTATTCCAGCTTTCGCTGCGCCGGCCATCCTATGTAGCGCGTCGGCCACATCGCCTGCGGGTCCAACCACACGGCGAACGTCTCCGCGAAGTCTTCGTCGGGATGGCTCTGCGCGTACCAGTGATCCAGGTGCTGCACGAAGCTTTTGCTGTACGGCTTCGGCGTGTAGTACTCGGGATATTCGATCGTCGGGTTGCCGAAAATCCGCCGCCGCTTCGGCCGCCGGCGGAGGCTGTAGGCGTTGTCGATCGCGTGGCCGGCTTCGTGCCGCAGGATGCGCAGACACGATTCGGGGTCGCCGCCTTCCACTTCGAGCATCTGCGCGAGCTCGAGCCGCGCGAGCCGCGGATGCGCGAGATAGAACGGAATCGCGATGCCGGGCACGCCGTCCGGCGTGAACCACTCGTCCGCGAGCCAGTAGTGCGGGCGGAACACGAGGCCGCGCGCGTCGAGCTCGGCGCTCAGCTGCGCGATCCGCTGCTCGAGGTCGGTGCCCTCGATCGTCAGGCCGAGGTCACACATGCGGACGTCGAGCAGCTTGTCGTCGCTCAAGCCCGCCCAGTCCGCGGGTTTCAGCGGCTCGCGATCGGTGGCAGCTGCTTCGACCATTCGGTATCGCGCTCGTAGGCGTCAGCCAATCGCAGGAGCGTCGCTTCGTCGAACCGCCGGCCCGTCAACTGGAGTCCGATCGGCAGACGGCCGGCGGTGAACCCGCACGGCACGCTGATGGCCGGGAGTCCCACGAGGTTCGCGCTGACCGTGAACACGTCGGCGAGATACATCTGCAACGGGTCGGACACGCGCTCGCCAATCGGAAACGCCGGCGTCGGGCTCGTCGGCATGGCGATCGCGTCGACAGCGTCGACGTCGCTGAACGCTTCGTCATAGTCGCGAAGGATCAGCGTGCGGACCTGCTGTGCCTTGAGATAGTACGCGTCGTAGTAGCCGGCGCTCAGGACGTAGGTGCCCAGCATGATGCGCCGCTTGACCTCGGGCCCGAAGCCCTGCGCGCGCGTCTTGCCGTACATGGTCCTTAGTCCCTGGTCCTTGGTCGTTAGTCCTTGGTCTTTGGGCGTTGGGGCGCGATAGCCGTAGCGCACGCCGTCGTACCGCGCGAGGTTCGAGCTCGCCTCCGCGGTCGCGACGAGGTAGTACACCGGGATCGCGTACTTCGCGTGCGGCAGCTCGACGTCCACGAGCGTCGCTCCGCGCGATCGCAGCACGTCGAGCGCCGCGTCGATCGCGCGACTCACCTCCGGGTCCACGCCTTGCTCGAGCAAGCGCCGCGGGATGCCGATGCGCGCGTTCCTGACGTCGCCCGTCAACGCGGCGGTGTAGTCGGGCACTGGCTCCGGCGCGCTGGTCGCATCAGCGGGATCGGGGCCGGCGATGATCGACAGCGCAAGCGCGGCGTCGTGCGCCGTGCGCGCGAGCGGACCTATCTGATCGAGCGACGAGGCGTGGGCGATGAGCCCGTAGCGGGACACACGGCCGTAGGTCGGCTTCAAGCCGACGACGCCGCACAACGCGCCGGGCTGGCGGATCGATCCGCCCGTATCGGAGCCGAGCGCGAGCGGTGTGAGGTCGGCGGCGACCGCTGCGGCCGATCCGCCGCTCGTCCCGCCTGGAATCCGATCCAGCGCCCACGGATTGCGCGTCGGACCGAACGCCGAATTCTCCGTGGACGATCCCATCGCGAACTCGTCGAGGTTCGTCTTGCCGACGATCACGGCGCCCGCGGCGTCCAGCTTTTCCACGACGGTCGCGCTATAGGGCGGCACGAACGTGTCGAGCATGCGCGACGACGCCGTCGTCCGCACGCCGCGCGTGCAGAGATTGTCCTTGAGCGCGACCGGGACGCCGAGGAGCGGGGCGTCGCGCCAGCGGTCGCGATCGCGATCGAGCGCTTCCGCACGCGCGATCGCTCGATCCGCGATGACGGTGTTGAAGGCGTTGAGCTGCGGGTTGAGAGCTGCAATGCGGTCCAGCGCCTCGCGGCACACATCAGCGGCCGATCGATGTCGGGCGCGGACGGCATCGCGAATCTCGCGGATGGTCGTCGCGATGGTCATCCAATGACTCGCGGCACCTTGAACAGGCCGGCGTCGAGTGCCGCATCAGGCGCGTTGGCGAGCGCTTCATCGCGATCGAGGCAGGGCCGGACTTCGTCCGGGCGATCCGACGCATGGCGTGTGAGAACGCTCGCAGTCGGCGGGACGCCGGTCGTGTCGACCCGCTGCACCTCCTCGGCGGCGGTCAGGATGTCGCCGAGCTGGCGCGCGAAGAGATCCAGCTCCGCGGCGTCGAGCTCGAGATGCGCCAGCGCCGCGATTGCTGCGACCTGTTCGCGCGTGAATCCCGCAGCCATAGCGAATGCTAACATGCGAAAACCCCATGACCGCGAAGGTCCGGAAAGCGGCGGTCGCAGGCAGCTGGTATCCGGGTACCGCGCGCGCACTCGCGGCGGCGGTCGATCGTCACCTGGCGAACACGACGCAGGACGTGGCGGGCGATCTCGTCGCCCTCATCGCGCCGCATGCGGGGCTGATGTACTCCGGACCCGTCGCGGCGCATGCCTACCGGCTGCTGCGCGGCCGGCAGTTCGACCTCGCCGTCCTCGTGGGACCGTCGCACTTCGTCGGCTTCGACGGCGTGTCCGTGTATCCGTCCGGCGGATTCGAGACGCCGTTCGGCATCGCCCCGATCGACGAGCCGTGCGCCGCCGCGCTGCTGAAGGCGACGCCGGCGGTGAAGGAACACGCTTCGGCGCATGCGCGCGAGCATTCGCTCGAAATGCAGTTGCCGTTTCTCCAGCATCTCGCGCCCGGCGCCCCGATCGTTCCGCTGGTGATGGGATACCAGACCGCCGACACCGCGCGCGCGCTCGGCGACGCGCTCGCCGGCGTCCTGCGCGGCCGGCGCGCACTCGTCATTGCGAGCACCGATCTCTCGCACTACCACAGCGCGACGATCGCCGCCGAGCTCGACCGCGTCGTCGTCGACTGCGTGTCGCGCTTCGACGCCGACGGCCTGCAGGACGCGCTGAACGCGGAACCCGATCACGCGTGCGGCGGCGGACCGACCGTTGCCGTCATGCGCGCCGCGTACGCGCTCGGCGCCCGCGACGCGGTGGTGCTGAACTACGCGGACTCGGGCGATGTCTCCGGCGACAAATCCGCCGTCGTGGGCTACATGGCCGCCGCGCTCGGCAATTTTCCGCAACTCTCCACCACGGGGGACACGGGGACACAAAGGTGAAATCCTGAAGACCCAAAAGTGTTTTCCTCCTTTCCTCCGTGTCCTCCGTGGTGGAGAGTTTGATCGATGACGAGCGAAGCCGATCGTCGCTTGCTTCTGCAGCTCGCGCGTCAGGCGATGACCGCGCAGGTGCATCGACAGCCGGTGCCCGAGCCCGATCTCACGGGCGTCTTCGCGCAGCCCGGCGGCGCGTTCGTGACGATTCATCGCCATGGCGATCTGCGCGGCTGCATCGGCCACATCGAGGCGAACGAACCGCTCGGACGCGTCATCGCGCGGTGCGCCGTCGCCGCGTGCAGCACCGATCCGCGCTTTCCCAGCGTCATCGCGTCGGAGCTCGTCGAGCTCGAA
>MNEX01000013.1 GCA_001917905.1 Acidobacteria bacterium 13_1_40CM_65_14 | reverse complement strand
GAGCGACGGCGCCCTACTTCACCTCGACGAGCTCGATCGCGATTCGGTCGGGGCCCTCGATCATCGTTGCGCGGGTGTTGCCCCACGGGTGGATCTCTTCGAGGAATTTCACCCCTTCGCTCTTCAACCGTGCGACGGTCGCCGTCAAATCGGCCGTGCTCAACGCCCAGTGATCGACGAGCTTTCCGCGCGTGCTCACGAGGCCGCCGCCGGGCCACGGGCGGATCGAGATCGAGATGTCGTCGAACAGCACGCCGCCGGCCGGGTCACGCACGAACCCGGTCTTCGCGAACGACGGCCAGGTCGGCGGCGCGTACGCCGTCGTGTGGCAGTCTCCGGTTGCCTGCGCAGCAGCGGGCGCGCCGCCGCGCGTCGTTGCCCCCTGGGCCCCCTGGGGCATCTTCGCGCCGAGGTGGGTGACGTACCACTCCATCGCGCAGCGCGGATGCTCGTGATACATGTGCACGTGGTTGAAGCGCTCCGCCTGACCGGCCTGCGCGTTCTCGATCATCGCGCCGTCCGGCCCGCGAAGATACCCGAAGCCGCCCTGCCGCGTCGGCTGCGTACCCTTGGCGCGCAGCTCCAGAATCTGTTCCTGCGTCGGAAATCCCGGCAGCGTGTCGCTCGACAGGTCGACGAGCTTGCCGTCGGCCGCGTCCCACATCTGCGCGATTTCCAGTCCCATTGCGCGGAACCGCTCGTTGTATTTGCGCGAGTCGGGCGTGTTCCAGCCGAAGTGCCACACGGACGTCTGCGGTCCGGTCAGCTCGTTCTGCGGCGGTGTGTTGACCTTCGTGAAGAGCAAGTACACATTGCCGGTCTTCACGGCCTCGTAGCCGTTGAACGTCGTCTTCGTTGCCGATTCGGCAAACGGCTTGGGGTAGTACTCGGCCGCAGCCTTTGGGTTCATCGAATTCAGATGCACGTGATGAAAGTGCATCGCGTCGGTTGTGCCAGGCGCTGCCGTTCGATCCTGTGCGTACGCGACCAGCATCGTCGCGATGAGTAGCGCTGTTCCGGCGATGATCCTCATGTCCTCGCTCCCAATGTCGCGCGACGGCTTGAGCCGAGCGAGCCGCCCGACGGGCCGCCGGGACTTCTACTTCGTCGCGGCGGGCGTCGCGAGCGGTTTCCCCTTTTCGACGATGTACGTCGCGAGGATCCGCGCGGCTCCCGATCCTTTGCCCGTCGCGTTGTGAATCGTGCCCGCCGGGATCAGAAAAGCCTGTCCCGCGTTGAGCGTCACTGACGGCTTGCCTTCCTGCTCGAGGAGGATGGTGCCCTCCAACACGTAGCCGACCTCTTCACCTGGATGTGTATGCCGCCCAGGGGCCCCACCCGGCTGCAGCTCCGCGACGGCTGTCACCGCTTCGCGGCCGGGCACCGACAGATCCGCCTGCTGGAGGACGGTCCGCTTGAATAGCGGTTGCTGTCCGGCGACGCCGGCAGCAATCGCAGTCAACGTGAGCGTGACGACAATGATCGATGTTTTCACGAGCGTCTCCTGGTCTGATGAGTCCGCTGATTATAGCGGGCCGACCTGCTTTGTCACGCCGCAGCGAACACTCGCGGTTGAGGACATCCCTTCGGTGGTACCATTCGATCCGTTCCCACGGCGACGTCCGACAGTCGCCAAAAATATTCGCGCGCGCCAAGATCTTCGGATGAGTGAAACTGCGCCAATCGAGAAGCAGGCGGGCCGCGATCTATCGATCGCGGCTGGCGCGAAGCCCGTTGATCCGCGAACCGTTCGTCCACCGTTGAAGTGGGCCGGTGGCAAGCGCTGGCAGTTGCCCGAGCTCGAGCCGCTCTGGGCGCCATACCAGAATCACCGGCTGGTCGAACCGTTTTGCGGGGGACTGGCCGTTTCGACAGGGCTGATGCCCGAGAGGGCGCTCCTCAACGACATCAATCCCCACGTCATCAACTTCTACATCTGGCTGAAGCGGGGACTCCCGATCTCGTTCGACATGAAAAACGACGAGAGGCAGTACTACCGCTGTCGGGACAGATTCAACGCGCTACTCGAAGCCGGCGACGCGAGCACGGCCGAAGCGGCGGCACTCTTTTATTATCTGAACCGCACCGGATACAACGGCCTTTGCCGGTTCAACAGCAAGGGCGGTTTCAACGTTCCATTCGGGAGTTATACCAACATCGGATACAAGCGTGATTTTTTAGAGTACACGTCGGCGTTTGCGGGTTGGGAATTCACGAATCGAGATTTCGAGAGAATCCCGGTCGCCGATGACGATTTCATCTACGCCGATCCTCCGTACGACGTGGAGTTCACTCATTATTCCAAGGGCGGATTTGGTTGGGAGGAACAAGAACGGGCGGCCGAGTGGCTCTCTAAACACAAGGGTCCGGTGGTTCTCTCGAACCAGGCCACGCCTCGCATCGTCAAGCTCTATCGCGCACTCGGGTTCAACCTCAAATTCCTCGACGCTCCCCGTCGAATCAGCTGCACCGGCGACCGCAGACCGGCCCCCGAAGTCCTGGCCACTCGAAACATCGGTGTCAGACACCAGTCTGACACGTGTCAGACCGGTGTCTGACACCGACAGTCAAGTTACGCGTACGCGGCGCCGACCAGGATCTTCTTGATTCTGATCGTCGGCGACCCGTGCGAGATGCTGTTGGTTTGCGTCGGCTGACCCTTCGCGTCGCCGCCGGTTCCGAACATCCGCCACGACTCCTGACTGCCGATCGCGTCGAGGTTCGCCCAGAAGTCGGTCGTGATCGCGTTGTAGGTGACGTCGCTCACCATCCGCGTCTTCTTCCCGTTCCTGATCTCCCAGAACGCGTTGCCGCCGAACTGGCCGTTGTAGCGCTGCTGGTCGATCGAGTGTCGACGGCATCAGCCTTCGCGGCCGACGCGTCGGACGCCATATTGAGAACTCTGTCCGTGAGTGCTTTGATTTCCTCGCGTGAGTACATAAGATGTCGCAAAGGTTACTACAGCATGACGGATGTTCACCTGGCGCAAATCAACATCGGTGGGATGAAAGCCCCGCTCGAAGATCCGGCGATGGCCGGCTTCGTTGCGCGGCTCGACGAGATCAACGCGCTTGCGGATCGCAGCTCCGGCTTCGTCTGGCGATTGCAGACGGAGGAAGGCAACGCAACCTATCTGCGTCCGTTCGACGACGAGCGGATCATCGTCAACATGTCGGTGTGGGAATCGATCGACGCGCTGCGCGCGTACGTCTACGGCAGCGCGCACGCCGAAGTGCTGCGCCAGCGGCGCGAGTGGTTCGAGAAATTCGATCGCGTGTTCCTCGCGCTGTGGTGGATTCCCGCCGGCCACATCCCGTCGATCGACGAGGCGAAGGCGCGCCTCGCCTCGCTCGAAGAGAACGGTCCGACGCCGCTCGCGTTCACCTTCAAGACGACATTTCCGCCGGACTCGGCGCTGGAGCTCATCGCATGAAACTGAATCTCTCGCGCTTCGCGCCGTACCTTCTGAGCGCGCTGCGCATCGCGGCCGCGGCAATATTCATCCCGCACGGGACGCAGAAGCTTTTCTACTTCCCGAATGCGCCACACCCGGCGCTCCCGTGGTTCTCGCAGATATGGTTCGCAGGCGTGCTGGAAGTCTTCGGCGGCGCGTTGATGCTTCTCGGTCTGTTCAGCAGGCCCGTGGCGTTCCTGCTGGCGGGTGAAATGGCGGTGGCGTACTTTCAGGAGCACTTGCCGCGCGGACCCTGGCCGATCCTCAACGAAGGCGAGCTCGCCGTGCTCTTCTTCTTCATCTGGCTGTACTTCGTCGCAGCGGGTCCAGGTCCGTGGAGCCTGGACGCCATCGTTCGCAAGCGACGGTGAACGCGAACCGCAATTCGCAACTCTCGCGAAAATGCAACCACGAAAGCACGAAAGCACGAAAGCACGAAAAAGAATACGTCTTCTTCGTGTTTTCGTGTTTTCGTGGTCGCGCTGTCGCTCGAGGGGCGAAGTTACACCACCGTTTTTCGCCGAACGAACAATCGCAGCAGGCCGTTCACCGCCATGTGCAGCAGCACGTACACCGCCAGCGCGAGGACGTACGAGGTCATGAGCCGGAAGCGTCCGATGCCTGGTTCGAGCAGCAGCCCGCGGAAGGGCCCGAGGAACGGCGCTCCCAGCGCGTCGATGAACTGCTTGAATCCCGCCGACTGCCGGGCGCCAAGCATGTTCAGCACGATCTCCAGTCCGATCACGCCGTAGACGAGGTAGAACACGTAGTCGACGATTTGCGACACACGCGCAACCGCTTTGCCGCGCTCGAGCTCCGATTCGGTCGTTGCGACCTCCTGCACCGCTTTGTGTCTGAGCGATTCCGCCAGCCGCTCGGCATGCGCGTGTTCGGTTGGCGTCGTGTGCGCCGCTTCACGCGAGATCTCGGCGTCCACGTTCGCGCGCACCGCGCCTTTCACCGATTCATGCTGTGCGATCCGTCTCGCTTCGTCCGCCGCCAGCTTTTCATCGTCAGCCATATTTAGCTCCACCGATCGAAGGTGCAAGAGCTGCACCAGCAGGGTTGTCGAGCTCAGCAGATCGCCGACGCTCGGCTAACCGTTTGTCGATCAAACCGTTGTGGACCCGTCGCGCGTCGTCGTACCCGGCGTCGAGCGCCTGCAGCAGCTGACCGGAGAATCGGGAGGCGAGCGCGTTGAGCGCGTCGGAAACGGTGTGGTCGGAGTCATGGGAAGCCTCCTGGAGGGCGCCGAGTATACCAGCGTGAGCCGCACTTCGCTTCGTCCGCGCATGACCGGCAAAGAAGGGAGATCGTCATGCGTGCTAAGCAGATGAGAAGCGTCACACTCGCCGTGGGATTGATCGGACTGGGTGCCGTTCCGGGGCTCGCGCAGGAGCCGGCGACGTCAATCGATCAGCTGCGCGTGCTGGTCAGGCCGGGAGACACAGTCATCGTCACCGACACCGGCGGTCACGTGTTGAAGGGTTCGGTCGCAGGACTGTCGCTCGCGGCGGTGAGACTCAAGAGCGGGGGCCAGGAGCGAGACGTGATGGAATCGGAAATTCGGACGATCCGTCAGCGCAAGGACGATTCGCTCGCGAATGGAGCGCGCAACGGATTCGCGGTCGGCGCGACGATCGGCTTTCTCGTGGGGCTGTCAGGCGCCGAGTACTTCGGCGGCGCGTTCATTCCCGTGATGATGGGTGTCTACGGCGGCATCGGCGCGGGGATCGGCACCGGTGTGGACGCCATGATTACGAAGAACCAGACGATTTACGACAGCGCATGGCAACGACCCAAGACGGTATCGGTAAAATTGGTAAGTTGGTGATTTGGTGAGGCGCCGAATGACTTTTTACTTTGGTCAGCTTCGATGGTCTAACTCAGCATGAAACGACTCATGCTCGCGGCGGCATGTGTACTCCTCTGCGTTGACGCAGCGTTCGGTCACGAGCTGTTCGGCATGCACCTGCAGAACAACCTCGCGTTCGAGCAGGAGTTCAACGCGATGGAACGCCTGGGCGTCACGTGGGTGCGCCGGCACATTCCGTGGTCGAACGTCGAGCCGCGCGAGGGTCAGTTCGACTGGACGTTCTGGGATCAGATGATTGACGGCGCCGCGCGGCACCACCTGCGGCTGATGATCACGATCAACGCGCTCAGCCCATGGGGCAGCAGCCAGCTGCCGCCGAACTTCAACGACAAGGGTGGATATCGAGACATATGACCTCCATATCATCAATCGAGGTGTGACGCGATCGCGGCTTCAGACGCCTGATGCGGACGACCATGTCGCTCGCCTGACTGAACGCGGCGCCGAGCTCGGTCGCAAATGAGAATTGCGCGGCGAGATCCGCGTCGCTGACCTTCGTCAACCGCGCGTCTTTCTTCACGACAATCGGCTGCGTGAGTGTGTGCCCGCCGGCGGTGAGGCGCACCTGATACTGTCCGGGCGGCACCATCGGGCCGCGCGTTGCAGATTGATTACTCCTGCACCGGCGTCGTCAACGTCGATCCTTTTTTCGCGAAGATCATCGCGAGCAGCTTGGCGGGCTGCGTCTGGCTCGCGTTCTTCGACACTTCGTGCGTCGCGCCAGGCTGTTCGTAAAACATCTGGCCGGACGTGTACGTTTTTTCCTCGCCCTGTCCCGAGATCTTGGCGATGACGGTGCCTTCGAGCACGTACGCCAGCACGAAGCCGGCGTGGCGGTGCGGCGCACCGACGCGTCCCGGCGCGTAGTCCACGTGGCTGACCGTCACTTCCCAGTCATCCATGGTCAGGTTCGGCAGATCGTGCTTGAATACCGGCGGGCGAGGGGTCGCCGCCGGCGGCGTCTGCGCATCGGCGTCACGAGCGGACGCGACGAGCTCGGCGAACAAACCGTACAGGGCGGACAACGCCAGCGGGGCGACGGCATCTCGGCGAGTCATTGTCATGGGCGGCATTATATGAGGTCCACATGATCCGCGCTCAACTCGCGCTCGCCGTATTGCTCGCGGCGCAGACGCCACATACCGCCGATCGTCACGAGTTCGTGATCGACAACTTCCACACCGAGAGCGGCGTCACGCTGCCGAAGGCGCGGATCGTCTACGGCACGTACGGCCATCTCAACGCGGCGCGCGACAACGCCGTGCTGCTGCCGTCGCACTACATGGCGAACCATCACGGCTACGAGTGGCTCATCGGGCCGGATTCCAATGACCGGGCGCTCGATCCGTCGAAGCTTTTTCTGATCGCGACCGAACTCTTCGGGAACGGTTACTCGTCGTCGCCCAGCAACACGCCCGAGCCGTTTCACGGACCGCGTTTTCCCGTCACGACGATTCGCGACAACGTCGAGGCCGTCCATCGTCTGCTCGTCGAGGATCTCAAGGTCACGCACGTGCGGGCGATCATCGGATTCTCGATGGGCGCCGAGCAGGCGTTCCAGTGGGCGGTCAGCTATCCGGGGTTTGCCGATCGCATCGTCGCGACCTCGGGCACGGCGAAGGCATGGCCGCACGGAATCGTGCGGCTCGAGGGACAGATCGCAGCGCTGACGGCGGACCCCGCGTTCAACGGCGGCGACTACACGGCGCCGCCGCGCAAAGGGATTGAAGCGTACGGCATGGTGTGGCTCGGCTGGCTGTATTCGCAGGAGTGGTGGCGCCGCGAGATGTGGAAGATCAACGCGCCGGACCGGACGCTGGAGCAGGAGATCGAGAATCGACGCCGGACGTTTTTCGCGAACAACGACGCCAACGATCTCATCTTGCAGGCGCGCACGTGGCAGCGTCACGACGTGGGCCGGACACCCGGCTTCAATGTCAACGGGGGCGATCTCGAGCGCGCATTGCGATCGATCACCGTGCCGGTGCTCTACATGCCGTCGGAGACCGATCTCTATTTCCCGGTCGGCGACGCCCGCTTCGAGGCCCAGTTCATTCGGCGCGTGTCGCTCGTCCCGATTCCCTCGCTCTGGGGACATCCGGCAGGCGCGGGCGGGAATCCTGTCGATCGCGCGTTTCTCAACGAGACGATCGGTCGCTTTCTCGCCGGTGAAAAAGTCGGCGACGCCGGAAAGCATTGAATCTGCAATCTGCAATGTTCATCGTCATGAAAGTGAATTAGCGCCTCGGGAACGAAAACTCCCCGCTCGGGTCCTTCTGCTTCAGCGCCTTGACCTGCCCGCTCTCCACGACGAACTCGAAGGTCACGTCCGAGAATTGCGGTGTGCGGAACCGCAGACCTTTGACCTGGGTGAGCGGCAGCGGCCGCCCGCCGGGTGGCACGATCGAGAGCCCGCTGTTCTCGTGATACGTCACCTGAATCGTTGTCCCGGTCGGCGTCTCGTAGCTGCCGGCCAATCGCCCGAGCAGAGTCGGATCGAGCTTTTCGGGCTTGCGCGTGAACATCGCCTCGGCCTCGTCGAGCGACATCACCGCCTGCTCGATATCGCCCTGCGGATTCGTGCGGAAGTTCACCGACCATTTGCCGTTCTCCTCGTCGTCCGGCGTATCGAACCGGTCGTAGTGCACGTGCGTCATCGGCATGTTCATCTTGTGGAAGTCGAACTGCAGCTGCGTGCCCTTGAGGCCGATCTTCATCACGCCGTACGCCGGATTCTCGTAATCGCCGACGTAGTCCGCCAGCGCGTGCGACGGCTTCGTGTTCGGCACACGGTCCTCGCCCGCCTTCTTCCGCGCCTGCGTGTTCGCCTCTTTGTTCTTCAACCGCATGTCGAGCCCGCGCTGGATCCATGGCGTCTGATCCATCCCCAGCAGGCGCTCGTACACGTTGTAGGTGACGTGGTTGTACAGCGGTGCCGTGTGATTCCCGATCACGAAGACCACCACGCCGATACGCTCCTTCGGCAGGAATGACACCTGCGAGTGGAAACCGGGCAGGTCGCCGCCATGGAACGTCACGAGGTGACCGCGGTACGAGGCGGTCTGGCGCCCCATACCATACGCTGCGTTCAGCACCTCCCAGTATCCCCGCTGCTCGGCTGCCGTATTGGGCAGCGCGATGGCCGGCTGCAGCGTCTGTTTCAGCACGTCGGCCGGCAGCACCTGCTTGCCGTGATACCTGCCGTCGTTCATCAGCGCGATCAACCAGTGAGACAGGTCCTCGATATTCGACACGATCGCTCCGCACGGCGCGACGCCCTCGATGTCTTCGTAGTAAGGCACGCGGTAGAGGTCGAATGAATCGCGTTTCTCGGTGAAGCCCACGCCGTGTTCCGGCTGCTTCACCATATCGGCGATCGTGTAACCCGTCGACTTCATCTCCAGCGGCTGCAGGATCCGATCGCGCACGAACTGCTCCCACGTCTTCCCGGATTGCAGCTCGATCATGTAGCCCACGCCCGCGAACATCAGGTTGTTGTAGAGGAACGTCTGCCGCATCGGCTCTTGCGGCTCGAGATACTTCAGCCGGTCGAATAGTTCCTTGCGCGTAAAGTCGGACTTGTACCAGATCGTGTCGTGCCGCGTGATCCCCGTCCGATGCGACAACATGTCGCGTAGCGTCACGGTGTTGTTGAGCTGTTCGTTGTAAAAGCGGATTGTCGGCACCGACTCGCGTACCGGCTTGTCCCACGTCAGCTTGCCTTCTTCAACGAGCATGCCCGCCGCGACCGCCGTAAACAGTTTCGTATTCGACGCCACCGGGCACACCGTCCCCGGCGTGAACGGCAGCTTCTTCTCGTAATCGCGATACCCATACCCTTTCGCGAACACGAGCTTGTCGCCAACGACAATGCCGACCCCGATCCCCGGCCCATTCCAATCCTTCAGGACCTTGGCCATGTACTCGTCGAAGCCTTCGAGCTTCTTGGCGACGTCCACGTCCTGGGCCTGAGCGCCCACTACGCACGCGAGCGCCACGAGTAGTGAAACTGCCGCGTACGCACTCCAGTAAACGCTCAGGCGAATCCCCTGAATTCCGTCGCCTCTTACGATCGAGCTCCGGTTCCTCATGTCACGTTCCCTTCCACAGCGCGCGATGCTCCCGTACCAGCCGAGTGGGCTTCCTTGTTCAACTCCGCGTCCAGTTGAGGACGTGGTGCACTGCCTTCGGCGCCTTCTCGTCCTCGGCGACGAAGTCGCGCAGCTCCTCGGTCGGGATGTTGACGCGCGTGTCCTTCTTGTGTCGGATCGACGTGATCTCGGTCGCTGTCTTCGGTGGACGTTTTGCCATCGCGTCTCGCAGCTCGCTACTCTATCTTTTCGCAACAATCCTTCGAAGGATCTGATCCTGATGCCAGCGTGCGCGTCCAACTCCCGAGCAGTCCTGCCTGAACAGTGGCGGCGTCGGAATCACGCTTCGGGCCCAGTCGGCGGCGTCGCTGGGGTCCGTGACTCGTGAGGGTGTCGCTTAAAGACCCGAACGCTCGAGGTGGCTGCCTCCACAGAACACGACCGAACGACGCTCGTCGTTGCGGCATTTGGCTTGCGTGCCACTTCTGATGCAGGGAGCTCGACAACAAGGTCACTGCGTCGGATATACGTGGATCGCAAGGAGGATGACCGATGAAAGCTACGCTCATGCGCACGACACTGGCGCTCGTGCTGGTCGGAGGGCTCGCGGCCCCTGCGTTACAGGCAAAAGCGCGGAAACACAGTCCTGCTCACGCTGCAGCGGTGCAGAAGTGCGGCGAAGCGTACGAGGCCGCGGCGGCGGCTGCGCACGCGCCGAACAGCCCCAAAGGTAGCGCGCGCCATCGGGCGATGCACGCGGCTGCTGAAGCGAAGAAGGCTTGCATCGCGAAGGCTCCGAAGTAGATTCTCAGGTCGCACTGACGGCCCACGTGACCGCAGCCCGAATCGTGCGCTGCGCGTCCCGCGGATCGGTCACTTCCACGAACGCCCACCGGCCGAAGCCGCCGTGGTTGTTCACCGCCGGCACCCACAGCGTCCGCGCCCTCGTCACTTTGGCGACCTTGTCCTTCCGCGCCTCGCCGGTGACTTCGATCATCAGGTTCAAAACGTCGAAAGCAGCTACAGCTGTCGCGCAGGCCTTCAGGCCTGCTGATCGATCCGGCTCGAGCCGAACGTGCGCAATGAAGTCGGGGTAGTACTGGTTCCTCACCGTTCAGCGTGTAGGGAATCGTGAAGCCGAGGCTCTGAACGCCGCATCGGCTCGCGAAAGGGAGAGTTGAGGATTGGATCGTCGATGATGGCCATGCCTGAACTTTCGTTTCGGATTTTGAAGAGACTCTAACAAAACCTGGAGTTTGGCGTTACGATCAAGTCCTCCAGTGGAGGGTATGCGCTGATTGAGTACTAGTTACAACAAGCCTTCGACCGCGATTTTCGGGCCGCGACAACGGAGCGGCCCGGTAATAAATTCGAGCAGACACTCCACTAGACCAGCTCTGTACGGAGATTCTCGTATGCGCCATCGAACACTCGCCATCATCGGATGTCTCGGAATCACGGTCGCGTCGCTCGCGGCCCAAGGTCCGCAGCCTGCCGCTCAGACACCGAAGCCTGCGGCGAAAACGTGGACGCCGCCGCGCACGGCGGACGGCCATCCGAATTTGCAGGGCATGTACGACGTCGCCACGATGACGCCGGTGGAACGGCCCGCCGGCATCGACCGGCTGGTGCTGACGAAAGAAGAAGCGGCGGCGATGGAGAAGTATGAGTACGAGCGCCAGGTGAAGAACGACGCGCCGATCAGCGGCACCCGCGCCGCCCCACCGGTTGGCGGCGAGAACACGACGCCCAAATCGTACCTGGAATTCCTCGAGAAGGCGGGCGGCGGCGTCGTCGGCGGCTACAACAACTTCTGGCTGGCCGGCGGCATGACGATCATCACGGTCGACGGACAAAAGCGAAGCTCGATCGTCGTCGATCCGCCAAATGGAAAAATCCCGCCGATGAAGGCCGAGGCGCGCAAGAGAAACGCGGCGCTCCTCGCCGGCGCTGCGCGTCCGGACGCCGCCGAAGGCGAAACGTCAGGTCCTCCGGGCGCGTTCGACGGACCAGAGGTTCGGCCGCTGGCGGAGCGGTGTCTCCTCGGATTCCTGTCGACGTCCGGCCCGCCAACATTGCCGAACTACTTCTACAACAACCTCAAACAGATCGTGCAGACGCGCGACACCGTGATGATCCTCAACGAGATGGTCCACGACGCACGCGTGATCCGCATCGGCGGTCAGCATCTGCCGCAGAGCATCCGCCGCTGGAATGGCGATTCGGTCGGCCGCTGGGAAGGCGACACGCTGGTCGTCGATACCACCAACTTCACGACCAAGACGCAGTTCCAGGGCGCGAGCGAGAACCTGCACGTCGTCGAGCGCTTCACGCGCGCCGGTCCGAAGACGCTGCTGTACCGCTTCACGATCGAGGATCCGACGACGTGGGATCGTTCGTGGACCGGGGAATATCCATGGGTCGCGACCGACGAGAAGCTCTACGAGTACGCCTGTCACGAAGGCAACTATTCGCTGGCCAACATGCTCCGCGGCGCGCGCGCCAAGGAAGCCGAGGACGCCGCCAAGAAGAAATAAGGACAGCTCGACCGTCAAGCTGCTAATAAAAACGCCTGTTTGCATCGGCATTGCATTTGCCCCTGGTGCGGGCGTCTCTTCAACAATTCCAACTTGGAAGGTGCTCCGTGGGTGTGAACACAAGACTTCTGCGTACCTCTGCCGCGTCGATGCTGGTTGCGTTCACGCTCGCGCTTCCCGCTGCGGCCCAGACAAACCTCAGCCGCATTCGGATCGACAACTTCGGACGCGTCAACGCGAGCTACTATCGCGGAGCTCAGCCGGAAGGTCAGGACTATTCGGATCTCAAGGCGCTCGGGATCAAAACCGTGATTGATCTGCAGAAGGACTTCGACGTCAGCGAAGCGTCCCTCGTCCAGCAGGCGGGGATGAAGTTCTTCCGGATTCCGATGACGACGCACGAGACGCCGTCGGCTGAAAAGCTGTCGCAGTTCCTGCAGCTCGTCAACGACCCGGCCAACCAGCCGGTCTACGTGCACTGCGCGGGCGGACGTCATCGCACAGGCGTCATGACGGCGGTCTATCGCATGACCGACGATCGCTGGACGGCCGACGACGCCTTCGCGGAGATGAAGAAGTACAAGTTCGGCGCCGACTTCCTGCACTCCGAGTTCAAGGACTTCGTCTACGCCTATCATGCGGAACCGCGCGCGGCGGTCGCGACTCTGAAGGCG
>MNEX01000067.1 GCA_001917905.1 Acidobacteria bacterium 13_1_40CM_65_14 | reverse complement strand
TTCTTCGATCACTATCGCGACGAGATCGTCGTCCGCGCGATCGATCCTGACCTCTGGCGCAACGTCGGATGGGACGAAGAGCCGCATCATTTCATGAACTTCGGCGCGCCCGAGCTCGGCGACTATCCGTTCACCGCGTTGCCGCGCGAGTTGGGCGCCGCGATTGAGAAATTCGGAATGGCCACGCTGAGGCGCGACGGCATGCTGCCGTGGCGTGCGCAGGAACTGTTCGGCAATCTGCGCCGCACGTTCGAAGGATTCAAACGCGGATCGCAGTACGGCCCGAGCGACCTCATCTTGTTCAGCGCCGCGCTCGGCCACTACATCCAGGACGCGCATCAACCGTTTCACGCCAGCAACAATTACGACGGCCAGCTCACCGGCAACAACGGCATCCACGCGCGCTTCGAGCGTGACCTCATCGAAAAATTCCTGTCGCGTCTCAGCGTGCGGCCGGCGGCGCCGAGGGCGGTCACCAACGCCCGCGACTTCGCGTTCGACGCGCTGCTGGCGAGTTACCGGCTGGTCGATCCCCTCCTGAAGGCCGACAGCGAGGCGATTGCCGGAAAGGACACGTACGACGACGCGTACTTCGAGAAGTTCTTCACGAAGGTCAAACCAATTCTCGAGCAGCGACTTGCCGAAGCCATTAGCGCGACGGCCGGGCTCATCATCGGCGCCTGGGACGCGGCGGGAAAGCCGGCGCTCAACGTAGAAGGCGCGCGGCCCGTCGAGAAGGTCAAAAAGCCCGGCATTATCTAACAGCCCGTGGTGAAAGTCTGGCTGCATTCGACGGGCGATGCATCCCCGCCGGCTGCGTTGCTCCTCGCTCAAATACTCCCGGTATTCTCGGTCGTCGCGCCTTGCCCGCGGGGCGCCTCGCCCGTCTCGGTGCGACGCCAGACTTTCACCACGGGCTGCTAAAGGACCGGCGGAACCGCTTGAGGTACTACCTACAACAAGCCTTTGACGAGATCTGGGGGCCGCGACAACGCGGGGTCCCCCGCCGCGCACGCCTGCGCGGTGGGGTGCGAGCGGAGCGGCCCAGTTAGTCATTCGAGAAGCCTCCACCACGAGCTGGCACGTTCGTTGATGAACATGTGGATGGAGGGAGCCACATGCTCTGGACTTTGGTCGTACTGCTGCTGATCTTCTGGGTGCTGGGCTTGGTGTTCAAGGTGGCGGCAGGAGCCATTCACATCCTGCTGGTGATCGCGCTGATCCTGTTTATCGTCAACTTAGTCGGTGGACGACGAACCGTCTAGAATCGGATCGTTGGATGATACGGTAGTTTTTCTCGTACCGTTGGGGTCGGGGAGGTTCGAGCTCTACTCGGAGCCTCCCGACGACCATCTCACTTCCGCGCCGGATGGCCCACCTCAGGGGTTTGTCCGGCAGCGGCTTCATCGACTCCATGAGCGCTGGCGCGAGGCGGTCCATACCGCGCGGCACCGCAAGCCAGCGAGCCGGATGGGTCGCGCGCGCGACTGGGCCGTGTCCCGCGTCGCCGAATCGATCGCCGAGCAGCGCACGCTCTGGTCGCTTCGCCACGCGTCGACTGCCACGCTCGTGTATCCCTCGAATCTTTCAGACACCGCCGCAGTCGATCGGCGAGACGGGATTCTCGCGCACGCGCGACGGCATCATGGCGCGTGGCTGATCGTCGACGGACTCCTGTTCATCGCGTCCGGTTTGTTCGTGCTGATTCCCGGTCCGAACGTCTTCGCGTACTACTTCGGCTTCCGGCTGATCGGTCATTACCTGTCGTGGCGCGGCGCGCGTCAGGCGATGGACGCCGCGCGCTGGTCGATGCGCGCGGAGCCGGCGCTCGACGAGCTCGCGACGCTCGCCGGCGTTCCACGCGACGCGCGCGCATCGCGTGTGGCCGCGATCGCGGCGGCGCTCAAACTGCCGCGGCTCGCCGCGTTCTTCGACCGTACCGCCGTCCCCGCCCGCTGACCACCTGCGTGGTATAAACAGACTTCCGTGACGTCCTGTCTTTGATACGCGCGAGGGCAGACAGCCCGAGCGCGTCAGGCGTGGGGGTGCCGCCTTCGCCAAGGCTTCGGCGGCCCGCCGTAGCTTTAGCGGAGGCTGGGGGGCCCCACGCGATATGAAATGAAATTACGAGAGCTCGCCGAACGACTCGGCTGCCGTCTCGAAGGCAGCGGCGACGTGGAGATTCTGCGCGTGGCCGGTATTCGCGACGCGCAGGCGGGCGATCTCGCGTTCGTCGCGAGTGCGAAGTACGCCGCCGAGCTGCCGGGGACCCAAGCGTCCGCCGTGATTCTTGGATCGGCGCCGGCGGATCAACCGGACGCGTTGCCTCACTGCGCGGTCCTTCGCACCGATGATCCCTACTCGGCGTTCGCGCGCGCGCTCAAACTCTTCGCTCACACGACGCCGCCGGCGAAAGGCATCGATCGACTCAGCGCTGTCGCCCCGGACGCCGCCGTCGGCGACGACGTGTCGATCGGACCGTTCGTGACAATCGGCGCCGGCGCGTCGATCGGCGCGCGCACGATCATCTATCCCAACGTCGTGATCGGACCCGGCGCGTCGATCGGCGACGACTGCATCATTCACTCGCACGTGTCGATTCGCGAGCGCGTCGCCCTCGGCCATCGCGTCATCCTCCACGACGGCGTGGTCGTCGGCAGCGACGGCTTCGGTTTCGTGCGTCAGAGGGACGGCACGCATCTGAAAATCCCGCAGCACGCCGCCGTCGTCATCGAAGACGACGTGGAGATTGGCGCGAACGCCGCGATCGACCGCCCGCCGGTCGGCGAGACGCGCATCAAAGCGGGCACGAAGATCGACAATCTGGTTCATGTCGCCCACGGCGTCTCGATCGGCCGGCGCGTGCTCCTGACGGCGCAGTCGGGCATCGCCGGCAGCACGGTCATCGAAGACGATGTGATGATGGCGGGGCAAAGCGGTGTGACTGATCACGTGCGCATCGGCGCGGGCGCGAGGGTCGGCGCGAAAAGCGCGGTGCTCGGTTCGGTCGCCGCCGGCGAGTTCGTGACCGGTCATCCGGCGATCGATCACCGCGAGTGGCGCAAGGCATCGGTGGTCTTCCGCCGTCTCCCCTCGCTCAAGAAACGCGTGGACGAGCACGAGCAGCGCATCGCCGAGCTCGAGGACAAGCTCGCCGAGCCGCGGTCGCCGGATCGGTGACTATGAAGCTATCCGAGCTCGCCGAACGATTGGGCTGCCGTCTGGAAGGTGACGGCGACGTCGACATCGTGCGAGTCGCCGGGCTCGAACAGGCAGCTCCCGGCGACGTCACGTTTGTCAGCAATCCGAAGTACCGATCGCGCCTCTCGGCGACGCGCGCGTCCGCCGCCATCCTCGGACCGCCCTCCGGCGACGATCCGCCGGCGCCGTGCGCGGTCCTGCGCAGCGACCAACCATACGTCGCGTTCGCCCATGCGGTCCGGATGTTCGCGCGAGGTGCGCCGCCAACCCGGGGCATCGATCGCCTCAGCGCCATCGCCCCCGACGCCATCATCGGGTCAGACGCGTCGATCGGTCCCTTCGTCACCATCGGCGCCGGCGCGTCCGTCGGCGCGCGGGCGACGATCTATCCGAGCGTGGTCATTGGGGCCGGCGCCCGGATCGGCGACGACTGCGTTCTGCATGCGGGTGTCTCCATCCGCGAGGGCGTGATCATCGGCCATCGCGTGACCGTGCTCGACGGTGCCGTGATTGGCAGTGACGGGTTCGGCTTCGCGAAGCAGAGCGACGGCACGCACGTCAAAATTCCGCAGCACGCCGACGTCGTGATCGAAGACGACGTCGAAATCGGCGCCAACACGGCGATCGATCGGCCGGCGGTCGGCGAGACGCGGATTCACGCCGGCACGAAAATCGACAATCTGGTTCAGATCGCTCACGGCGTCAGTATCGGCCGTCGCGCGCTTCTCGCGGCGCAGGTCGGGATTGCCGGCAGCACGGTGGTCGAAGACGACGTGATGCTCGGCGGGCAGGTGGGCGTCACCGGTCACGTGCGGATCGGCAAAGGCGCAATGGCCAGCGCCAAGACCGGCATTACCGGCAACGTCGAGGCGGGCGTTCTGGTGTCGGGCTATCCGTCGCTGCCCAATCGCGAATGGCGGAAGACGCAGGTGCTCGTCCGTCATCTTCCGGATTTGAAAAAGCGCGTTGCCGAGCTCGAACAGCGCATCGCCGAACTCGAGGAGAAGCTCGCTGAATGTCGTACTCCCGATCGCTGACCCTCAGTCTCGGTCTCTTGTTCGCCGCTCCCGCCGCTGCTCAAGTCCCACAGCCGGTCTTCGTGCCCGCACCTGCCGCGCCCGAGTTTCTCTCGCGGTACGACTTTCACATGACCGTCCACCAGTTGTACGGCAGCGACGATCCTGCCGAGCGGTTTTCGTGGGACTCGCATTTCGGCGGCTCGTTCGACCTCATCGATTACGTGTTCGGACGCGCCTCGGTGAACGTCGATTACGAAGCCGTGCTCGGGCACGAACTCCGTCCCTTCGATCCGAATCAGGCGAACTACACGCTCGAGGCGTCGCTGTCGGGACGTGTGCGCGACACCGAGATCGTCGCGGTGTTTCATCACGTGTCGCGGCATCTGAGCGATCGCCCGAAGCACTACGCGATCGCCTGGAACGCGTGGGGCGGCCGCCTGCTGAGACGGGTCACGGTTGGCGACGTCACGATCGATGGAGCGCTGGACGTCGGCCGAGTTGTCCAGCACTCGTTCGTGGACTACACGTGGATCGGCGACCTCGACGTCATGATCCGCCGTCCGGTGAGCCCGCGGGTCGGCGTCTTCGCCCACGGATCCGGACAAATGTTTGCCGTCGACGGGACGATTCCGAACCGCGGGACGCAAATCGGCGCTCTGCTCGAGGCGGGTGTGCGTCTGGCGGGCCGCGGCGGCGCGCTCGAGGCGTTCGCCGGCTTCGAGCGTCGAGTCGACGCGTATCCGCTCGATCGCGTGCCTCAGAACTGGGTACTCGCCGGTTTCCGCCTACTTAGTCGATAATCGAACGATGAACGTCCGCTTTTCCGACTCGCGCGCGTCAAGAACCAAAAGACCGCAGAGACCGCAAAGACTGCTCTTGCTCTGCGCCCTTTGCGGCCTTTGCGTTCTTAGTACCGTCGGCATCGCTTCCGCCGCGGTCCGTCCACCGAAGCTGCAGTACGAGATCACGACGCTGCCGAACGGGTTGACGCTGGTGCTGTCGGAAGATCACTCCACGCCGATTGTTCACCTCAACCTGGCCTACCACGTCGGGTCCAAAAACGAGAAGCAGGGGCGCACCGGGTTCGCGCATCTGTTCGAGCACCTGATGTTCAAGGGCTCGAAGAACGTGCAGCCCGAAGCGCACACGTCGATGGTCTCGTCGGTGGGCGGACAGAGCAACGCCTACACGACCGACGATGAGACGGTGTTCTGGGAAACGGTGCCGGCGCAGTACCTGCCGATGATCCTGTGGCTCGAAGCCGATCGCATGGCAACGCTGCGCATCGACAAAGACACCTTCACCAACGAGCGCGACGTCGTGAAGGAAGAGCGCCGGATGCGCGTGGACAATCAGCCGTTCGGCCGCTTGAACGAGATCATCTACGACCAGGCGTTCTCGGTGCACCCCTACAAGCACGCGACGATCGGCAGCATGGCGGATCTCGAGGCGGCGTCGGTCGACGACGTGCGCGATTTCTACCAGACCTACTACGTGCCGTCGAACGCGACGATGGTCCTCGTCGGCGATTTCGACGCGACGCAGGCGGTGCAGCTCGTGAACCAGTATCTCGGCCGCGTGCCGAAGGCGAGCCGTGACGTGCCGCGCGACATTCCGTCGTCGTCGCGTATCACATCACCTACGACGGCAATCCCGATTCGTATCCGCTCCACATCGCGGCGAAGGTGCTGTCCGACGGCCAGAGCTCGCGCATCTACAAGAAGCTGGTCTACGAGACGCGGTTGGCGGTGGCCGCCTTCGGTCAGGCGAACCTCATCGAGGATCCGAACCTCTTTTACGCCGTCGCGATCGTTCAACCGGGGAACAAGACGGAGGACGTCGCGAATGCGCTCATCGCCGAGATGGAGCGGCTGAAGACGGAACCGATCACCGACCGCGAGCTGCAGCGGACGAAGAATCAGTTCGCGCGCGATTACATCCTCCAGCGCGAGTCGAACCAATCGAAGGCCGGCGTGCTCTCGCACGCCGTCGTCATCCACCGCGACATCAAAACGGCTGACGGCGAGTTCGACATCTTCCAGAACATGACCGTTGCCGACGTGCAGCGCGTCGCGCGCACGTATTTCAAGCCGGAGAATCGCCTCGTGCTGACGCTCATGCCGTCGGGGAAGGCGGGTGGGCAATGAGCGGGCGATCGACGAGAGCCGCAGCTGACCGCGAAATCGCGGCCGCAGGCTCTCCACCACGGAGGACGCGGAGGACAGGAGGTTCGACTCTGAAGAAAGGGCATCTCGCCTCCATGTCCCCCGTGTCCACCGTGGTGGCGAGCGTAGTTCTGCGACGCGTTCTGACGGGCTGCGTGACAGTTGTCCTGTGCGCTTTCCCGCTGATCGCGTTTACGCAGACCCGTCAGTGGCCGAGCGAGCGGCCGCCGTCTCCGCTCGCGGCGCGCGACATCAAGTTCCCGCCCTACGAGCTGCAGACGCTGCCCAACGGCCTGCAGGTCGTGGCGGTGCTGCACCACGAGCAGCCGGTGGTCAACATGCGGCTGCTGATTCGCGCCGGCGCGTCGTTCGATCCCAAGAACAAGCTCGGGCTCGCGCACATGGCGGCGTCGCTCCTGGATCAGGGGACGAAGACGAGATCCGCGTCTGAATTGAACGACGAGATCGACTTCATCGGCGGCGCGATGGGCGCCGGCGCCGGGACCGACCTGACGTTCGTGAACATGATCGTGATGAAGGACAGCTTCGAGAAAGGCATGCGCATGCTGTCCGAGATGGCGCGCCAGCCGGGCTTCGCGCAGGCGGAAATCGATCGCCAGAAGCAACAGACGCTGTCGGGCCTGCAGGTCAGCCTGCAGGATCCGGAGTACGTGGCGAATTCGGTCTTCGATCGACTCGTCTACGGCTTCCATCCGTACGGCTTGCCCGAGACCGGGACGCCGGAGACCGTCAGCAGCATCACGCGCGACGATCTCGTGGCGTTTCATCAGAAGTACTTCGCGCCCAACAACGCGATTCTCGCGATCGTCGGCGACGTCACGGCCGACGAGGCGTTCACGACCGCGAAGAAAGTGTTTACCGACTGGGACAAGCGCGAGCTGCAGACGCAGAAGTTCATCGACCCGCCGGATCCGACGCGACGCGTCATCGTCGTCAACAAGCCCGACGCCGTGCAAACGGAGGTGCGCGTCGGCCACATCGGCATCCCGCGCAAGCATCCGGACTACATGGCGGTGAACCTCGCGATCCGGATCCTCGGCGGCGAGGGCAGCAACCGGTTGCATCAGGTGCTGCGGACCCAGCGCGGCCTCACCTACGGCGCGCAGGCCAACATGGATACGCTGAAGGAGACCGGCGACTTCGAGGCGGAGACCAACACGCGATCCGAAGCCACCGGTGAAGTGCTGCGGCTCATCGTCGACGAGTTCTGGCGGATCCAGCGCGAGCGCGTCAGCGAGTACGAGCTGGCCGACGCGAAGGCGTACCTCACCGGCAGCTTCCCGCTGACGATCGAGACGCCCGAGTCGATCGCGATGCAGGTCGTCAACGTGCTGTTCTACGGTCTGCCGCTCGAACAGCTCCAGACGTTCCGCGAGCGCGTGAACGCGGTCAGCGTCGACGACATCCAACGCGTCGCGCGCGAGTTCCTGCGTCCCGATCGCCTGTCGGTGGTGCTCGTCGGCAACGCGTCGGCGTTCGCGTCGCAGCTCAAAGGCGTCGGCTTCGGCACGTACGAGACGGTGGAGCTCGGCGAGCTCGATCTGACGGCCGCAAACTTCAAGCGCGGCGCGGCGAGGGCAGGAGGGGCGGGACAGGCGGGATGGGCGGGCACGCATGGTGATGTTGCTGTAGCGCAGGCCTTCAGAGCGTGTGAAGGAATCACGTACAACGCAGAAACCGCGGAACCCGCAGAGAAAAATGCTCAAGGTTTTTCTGCGTGTTCTGCGAGTTCTGCGTTCAACGTCGTATTTCTTCACACGCTCTTCAGGCCTGCCGTGGCGGCGTTCGTGTCGCCGCAACAGCAATCGACGATCGCGCCGCAGGAAGGCGAGAAGGCGAAGGCGCTGCTGGATCAGGCGATCGCGGCGAAGGGCGGCCTCGAGAAGCTGCGCGGCATCAAGACCATCGTCGCCAAACAGACGCTGACGAACCCCGAGGCCCCGGGCCGATCGACCGTCACGTTGAATTACCTGCAGTATCCCGATCGGTTCCGGATCGAGACCAACGCTGGAGAAAGCGCGGTGATCACGGGCTACGACGGCACGGAAGCGTGGATGAAAGATCCGCGCGCCGTCCGGGCGGCGCCCGAACAGGTGGCGCGCGAAGCGCGGGCGACGCTCCGCCGCGACTCGGTGGCGCTGCTCCTCGCGGCGAAAGATGGGAAGCTGACGCCGCGCCTCCTGCCCGACGTCAAGGACGCGAGCGGCCGCGTCGATCACGCGCTCGAAATCTCCGGTCCCGATCTGAACCCGATCATCTTGTACATCGATCCCGCGACGGGACTGATTCGAAAACAGGTGTTCACCGCCGACGTGCCGGGCCGGCCGATCGTCGAGGAGCAGTTCTCCGACTACCGTGCCGTCGACGGCGTGCAGATTCCGTTCACCGCCTCTCGCAAAGCGGGTCCGGTGACCCTCGAGCGAAAGGTCACCGACATCAAGTTCAACACGCCGATCGACCCTGCGCTGTTCAAACGCCCGGCTTCTTGAGCGTTCGCCTTCTGCTGTCGTGCGGTGAGGCGTCCGGGGATCTGTATGCGGGCGCACTGACGCGCGAGCTGCGGGCGCTCGATCCCTCGCTGACGATCGCCGGCCTCGGCGGACCGCAGTTCGAGGCGGCCGGCGGCCGCCTCATCGACGACTACCGCGACATCGCCGTCACGGGATTGACGGAGGCGATTGCCAAAGTGCCGCGATCGTTTGGCGCGCTTCGCCGGCTCGTCGCCGCCGCGCGCGCCGAGCGCCCTGACGCGCTCATCGTGATCGACTCGCCCGATTTCAACTTCCGCCTCGCGCCGCAGATCAAGAAGCTCGGCGTGCCGGTCATCTACTACATCAGCCCGCAGATCTGGGCGTGGCGTCCGCGCCGGCTGAACACGATCCGCCGGTTCGCCGATCGTGTCCTCGTGATCTTTCCGTTCGAAGAAGCGATCTATCGCGAGGGTGGCGTGCCGGTGGAGTTCGTCGGCCATCCACTCGTCGACCTGTCGGCGCCGTCCACGACCCGTGAGCGGTTTCTGACGAGCCACGGACTCTCGGCGTCCGCGCCCACTGTTGCTGTCCTGCCCGGCAGCCGGCCGAACGAGGTGTCGCGAATCCTTCCCGATCTCGTCGCGTCGGCGGGCCCCATACGCGCACAGATTCCGGACGCACAGTTCGTCGTCGCACGCGCACCGGATCTTCCCGATCGTCTGTTCGAGCCTGTGAAGCGCGTCGCGACTGCCATCGCCGTCGTCGAAGGCGACACCAACACCGTGCTGGCGTCGGCCGACGTCGCGCTGACGGCGTCGGGCACGGCGACGGTGCAGACCGCATTGCACGACACGCCGATGGTGATCGTGTATCGGCTCTCGCCGATGACCTATCGGCTGGGGAAGCGTCTCGTGAACGTCAGCACCGTCGGGATGGTGAACGTGATCGCGGGCGAGCTCGTCGTTCCTGAGCTGATTCAGGACGCGTTCACGCCCGACGCCGTCGCGCGCGAAGCGATCTCGATGCTCACGGATCGCGCGCGGGCGGCGCGCATTCGCGAAGGACTCGCGCGCGTCCGCGCAAAACTTGGCGGACCTGGGGCGAGCCGGCGCGCAGCTCTCGCGATTATGAGAGTCGTGAAAGCGGAAAGTCGCCGCGAATCAGCGCCGCGAGCGTGAGCGAGCGGTGGCAGGCGGTGGCAGAGAGCGCCGCCGAATGCTGACTAAGCGGAAAGTCGCCGCGGATCAGCGCCGCGAGCGTAAGCGAGCGGTGGCAGGCGCTGGGGGTGGGGCCCCAGCGCAAAGTAAGAAAAGAGGGCCGATGGTACGACTCCTAGCCGCGACGGTCATCGTTTGTGTCCTGTCTATCCCGACTCACGCAACCGTTTTGATCGGTGCTGATCTTGGTGAGCTCACCCGTGACGCGCGTGCGATCGCGCGAGGCCGCGTGGTGGCCGTCGACGCGCAGTGGACGCCCGATCGCCGCACCATCGAGACGCTCGTGACGCTCGAGGTCGAGAGCTACTTGAAGGGCGCGCTCGGCGGGACGGTGCAGTTTCGCGTGCCCGGCGGCACCCTCGGCCGTTTTCGCAGCATCGTCGTCGGCGCGCCAGAGTTCGCCGTCGACGATCGAGTCGTCGTGTTTCTTGGCGCCCGCGGACCGAGCGTGCCCTACGTGCTCGGGTTCAGCCAGGGCGTGTTTCGCATCGTGCGATCCGGCGATGGATCGACGTGGCTCGTGACGCCGCCGGCGATCCTGCCATCCGCGGCCGGCACCGTCGCGATCGTCCGCGGCGATCCGTCGCGCCGGCCGCTGCCGCTGAGCGATTTCGAGCAGCGCGTGCGCGCGCTCGCCGGGGGGGCGCGATGACGGCCGCAAGCTCGCCACCACAGAGGACACGGAGGACAAGAGGGCCAGACTTGAAGAAACCACAACGTTCCTTCGGGTCCCCCGTGTCCTCCGTGGTGGCGAGTGTATTTCTGCAACGCGCTTCAACGGCTTGCGTGACGATTTTCTTGTTCGCCTGCGCTCAGGCGCAGCCCGCGCTCGCGTACGTGAAGTTCGGCGTGCGCGTGGGTGGACGGCAGGTGACCTTGAAGTGGGCGCAGACACCCGTGCGGTACTTCATCACCGACTTCAGCATTCCGGGCGTGACGACGAGCGACCTGCAGGGCGCGGTCGGACGCGCGTTCGCGTCGTGGCAAGCGGTGCCGACCTCGGCGATCGCGTACCAGTTCGGCGGATTCACGAACGCGCGGCCGGGGGACGATGACGGGTTGTCGACGCTTGGATTTCTGGACAAGCCCGAGCTCGATCGCGTGCTGGGCTCGACGAGCTTTCTCGTCGACGACGCGACGGGCGCGCTCCTCGAATCCGACATCTTCTTCAACGCCTCGTTCCCGTGGTCGGTCGCGCCCAACGGCGAAGCGGGCAAGTTCGATCTCGAGAGCATCGCGCTCCACGAGATCGGCCACATGAGCGGACTCGGCCACTCGGCGCTCGGCGAGACCGAGCTGCGGGCGGGCGGCGGGCGCCGCGTCCTCGCATCCGAAGCCGTGATGTTTCCAATCGCGTACGGCGCCGGCACCGTCGCCGGACGCACGTTGCGCGCGGACGACATCGCCGGCATCTCGGATCTCTACCCGGACGGCGATTTCAATCAGACGACCGGCAGCATCTCGGGCCGGGTGACGAAAGACGGTCAGGGACTGTTCGGCGCGCACGTCGTCGCGTTCGATCCCGCGAACGGATCGATGATCGCCAACTTCGCGCTGAACGCGCAGGGCGAGTTCTCGATCGCCGGCCTCTCACCGGGCCCGCACGTGCTGCGCGTCGAACCGATAGACGATGCGGACCTCGACAGCTT
>MNEX01000039.1 GCA_001917905.1 Acidobacteria bacterium 13_1_40CM_65_14 | reverse complement strand
CTCACAAACGGAGCAACGGAGAAAACAGAGGACGAACGGAGAAGAGCGGTTCGACGGCGTCGCGAAGCGACGCACGCGGACGAATCGGATCGGAGACCACGAACCTCTGGAATCGTTTGTGGTTCGTGGTTTCCGATCCGATCCGTCCGCGTCAGCCGGCCTGCGTCGCAGGCCGGCCGTCGAACCGCCTCCGTTCTTGCTCCGTTTCCTCCGTTCCTCCGTTTGTGAAGTCCGTTGCCTCCGTAATTCTTCGTTGCCTCTACACCGAAGTGAAAATCGGATTAGGGCTGCCCGGCGGCCATTGGCAGGCCTGAAGACCTGCGCTACAAGAGGCCGCCGCTTTGTGTCCTTTGTGTTCGATCAGCGCTTCGAATCGGCCGCGCCTTCTTTGATCGTCACCACGCGACCCCCTCGAACGTCGTTCAGGACATCAATGCGGCCGCTCGGCCAGCGGACTTCGATCGTGTCGGCCGCCGTTGCGGCGCCCAACCCAAAATGCAGACGCAGATCGTCGTGCGAGTAGTAGCTGGACTGGCTGAGGACGGCCTGCGCCTGCGTCCGTCCGCTCGCCTTCACGCGCACAATCGCGCCGAGCGCTGCGCGGTTGGAGGTCGTGCCTTCGAGTTTCACCGCGATCCAGTGATTCGGCCCCGCGTAGTCGTTTCTCAGCAGCGACGGCGGTTCGTTCATGTTGAACACGAGCATGTCGATGTCGCCGTCGTTGTCGAAGTCGCCGAACGCGGCGCCTCGGCTCGAATGCGGGGTGATCGGTCCGGGCCCGCTTGCGCTGGTCGCATCTTCAAAACGAACGCCGTCCACGTTTCGAAACACGACCCGCGGACCGCGATGGGGGTATTGCTTCAGCACGGCCTCGACTTCGGGATAGACGTTGCCGGTCATGTAGACGATGTCGGGCCGGCCGTCATTGTCCAGGTCCGGCATGCCGGCGCCCCATTCGACGTAGCGATTCAGCACGCCGAGACCTGCGGCCGCCGCCACGTCCTCGAACATGCCCTTGCCGAGATTGCGGTACAGCGCAGGGATGTCGTCGGCGAAGTGTGTCTTGAACAGGTCGAGCAGACCATCGGTGTTGTAGTCGCCGACGGCCAGGCCCATACCGGCCTGCTGCGTGCCGTTCTCGCTGTATGCGACACCACTCTCCACGGCGGTGTCGGTGAACGTGCCGTCGCCGTTGTTGTGGTACAGGATTGACGCCGTCGAGTCGCACGCGACGTAGATATCAATCCAGCCGTCGCCGTCGAGGTCCGCGGCCGTCGCGGTCATCGGATACCGTCCCGTCACGCGTGCAATGCCGGACCTGGTCGACACATCGGTGAACGTGCCGTTTCCTTCGTTGTGAAACAGGAGATTCGTGTCGGTCGGCAGCCCGCGCGGACCGCAGTTCACCGGGATGCCTTTCCACAGGCAGTTCGGTCCGTTTCCAACCTCCGCGGCCGCCGGAAGATCGAAGCGCAGGTAGTTGGCGACGAACAGATCGGCGCGACCGTCGCGGTCGTAGTCGACGAACGTGCAGCCCGATCCCCACCGAGTGCCTCCGGTCGGCAGGCCGGCGCGCGCGGTGACATCCTCGAAGCGGCCGTCGCCGCGGTTCCGGTACAACACGTTCTGCCCGTAGTACGTGATAAAGAGATCGAGCCAGCCGTCGTTGTCATAGTCGCCGGCGCACACGCCTGACGCCCACCCGACCGCGTTCAGCCCGGCGCGCGACGTCACGTCGCTGAACGTTCCGTCCCGATTGTTCCGGTACAGCCGCGACAGCGGCATCTTTCCCGGTGGATACGTCTCGCGGTCGCGCGTGCCGTCCTTCAGCCGCGTGCCATTCAGAACGAGCGCGTCAATCCAGCCGTCGTTGTCGTAATCAAGAAAGGCGACGCCGGCGCCGTTGGTCTCGATGATGAAGCGCTTGCGATCGACGCCGCCGTAGATGGTCGGCTCGCGCAGTCCGGCGCGGTCGGCGACGTCCACGAGCGTGACGGGCCACTTGTCATTGCGGATTGAGGATTGCGGATTGCGGATTGATTCCGGATTGTGGATTGATTGCGGATTGTGGATTGGGCGGGCGGGTGCGTCGGCGGCGCCCGGTGCGTCGGCGATTGCGAGCCGATGCGGCCCGGCGAGAACTGCGGTGGCGATCACACAGATCGCGAATCGGAAGTCCGTAATCCGCAATCCGCAATCCGCAATCCGCAATTTTATTTTTCGCCTAGCAGCCGCTCCGCAATCGCAAACTCGCGCTTCGCGTCTTCGGTGCGGCCGGCCTGTTGCAGGACTTGGGCGAGCAGGTAATGCGCCGATTTGTTGTTGGGATCGTACTGAATGGCGCGGCGCAGCATGTCCTCGGCCGCCTCGAGCTGATTCGTTTTGCTGTAGGCCTTTCCGAGCAGGATGTACGGACCGCTGAAGTACGGGTTGATCCACAGCGACTGCTGCAGCGCAGCAATCGCAGCGTCCCATTTGAGCTGGCGTGAATAGATGTCGCCGATGCGGTACAGCGCCATGGCATGGGCCGGGTTGATCGCAAGCTCGTCGCGCATCAGCGCGAGCCCTTCGTCGAGCCGCGATCGGAAGATCGCGATCTGCCCGAGGAGGTAATGCGCCTCAGGCAGCCTCGGATCCTTCTGCAGCGCCGTTTTCAGTTCGGTCTCGGCCAGGTCTTCGAGCTCGAGGCGATTCATCATCTGACCGGCGATCAGGTGCGCGGCGGCGGAACCGGGCGCCACGTGGAACGTGAGCGCGAATGAGTCGCGCGCCTTGTCCGGCTGACGCGTCTGTGCGTACGCCATGCCGAGCGCGTAGGCGAGCTTGATATCGTCGGGCACGAGCGGCCGGACCTCTTCGAGATAGGGGATCGATTCGGCAAGATGACCGGCGAGATAGTGCGACAGTCCGAGCACCTGCACCGCCTCGCGTCGTTCGAGCGAACTGTGCGCGAGGCGCTGGACCGTCGGCGTGAGATGCTCGATCGCATGTGCCGGATCGTTGGCGTGGTAGTAGGCGACCCCGAGCAACTCTTCGACGAGCGGGTTCCCATGCTCGCCGAGCGCCTGCAGTTTCTCGACGGCGGCGCGAGGCTGACCGGACTCGATCAGCTTGCGCGCGTCCGCGAGCGCGCTGGAGTCCGCCGCTGGCGCGACCGATGTCAGCGGTTCGAACCCTGACCACGTCCGCTGCCTTCCTTCAAGACATGAAACGTATCGACCGGCAGACTCTCCCAGCTCTCCTCGAGGCCGTTGGGCCACCGAACGTCGACGCGCTCGACGCGGGCGGCGTCGCCGAGGCCGAAATGGACGCGGAAGTCGTTCTGCGAGAGATAACTGCCGCCGCCGCGCACTTCCTGCGATTGAACGACGCCGCCAGACGCGCATCGCACACGGGCGCCGATCGCGTTGCGATTCGATGTGGTTCCGACGAGCGTCAGCGTCGTCCAGTGATGGCCGGACGCGTCCGTCACACGGAACAGATCCGGCAGGTCGTTCACGTTCGAGATCGCAACATCCACGTGGCCGTCGTTGTCGAAGTCGGCGAATGCTGCGCCGCGGCCAGCCTTTGGCGTCGTCACCGGCTCTCCGAGGCGTTCGCTGATATCCGAGAAACGGCCGTTGCCGAGATTCCGATAGACCACTTTCCTCTGCTTGTAACCGGCTTCGGTTTTGAGCTGGACGACCTCAGGATACACGTGGCCATTGGTGAGAAACAGGTCCAGCCATCCGTCGTTGTCGAGATCGATCCAACCGGTGCCCCATCCGAGCCATCGCGTGTTGATGCCGATTCCCGAAGCAAAGGTGCGGTCTTCGCAGAAGCCGTCGCCTGAATTCGAGTAGAGCGTCGAGGTGTCGCCGGCGAAATTCGTTTTGAAGATGTCCATCGTGCCGTTGCGATCGTAATCGCCGATGGCGACACCCATGCCGGCCTGCGGCTTCCCGTCTTGACTGTACGCGCAGCCGCTCGTGATGCCGATGTCGGTGAACGTCCCGTCGTGGTTGTTGCGATAGAGCGCGCTCGGGTTCGAATCGTTCGCGACGTACAGGTCGGCCCAGCCGTCGTTGTCGAAGTCCAGCGTACTGACGCCGAGTCCGTACGTGCCCTTCGCGCGCGTGATGCCTGCGCTGTCGGACACATCGTCGAACGCGCCGTTTCCGCGATTGTGATACAGCGCGTTCTTGCCTCCGGTCAGCCCCGGCGGGCCGCACGCCACCTGGATCCCCTTGTAGCGGCACAGACCCGACTCGGGCGTCGGCGCCGTGGCGAGATCCAGGTCGATGTAGTTGGCGACGAAAAGATCGAGCCGGCCGTCGCGATCGTAATCGACGAACGCGCAGCCGGTCCCCCAGCGCGTGCGCGCGTTCGTGAGTCCCGCGCTGCGCGTGACGTCCTCGAACGTACCGTCCGCCCGATTGTGATACAGCCGGTTCTGACCCCAGTAGCTGACGAACAGATCGTCGTAGCCGTCGTTGTCGTAGTCGCCCACGCAGGCGCCCTGGCCCCAGCCGCTCGCCGCCAGTCCCGCCTTCGCGGTGACGTCCTCGAACGTGCCGTCGTGCCTGTTGCGGTACAGATGATTCGTCGGCGCCTGCCCCGGCGGAAATCCTTCGAGCGTCGAGCCGTTCACGAAAAACAGATCGAGCCAGCCGTCGCGGTCGTAGTCAATCGCCGCCACGCCGGTGCCGGTTGTTTCGAGCAGGTACTTGTTCGACGTGGCGCCGCCATAGACGATGCGGCTGTCCAGGCCAGCCGCGCGCGCGACGTTGGTCAACGAGAACGTGAGCTTCGCGGGCGGCGGCTGCGTGAACGCCGTGCCACCGCCGATCGAGCCGAGCGCCAGAACGCCGACAACGACGTCGCGAAGTCCCGTCCCACAGAAGCTCATGGCTCGGAGTCCGGCGGCTTCAGGTGAGGCGCCAGGCGGCGCGCCACCTGAAACTCCTTGCGAGACTCCACGAGCGCGCCGCTGCGGCGCAGTGCGAGCGCGAGTTGAAAATGCGCCTGCGCGTTGTCCGCGTCGAGGTGAATGGCTTCGCGGAACCGCGCGATCGCCGCGGCGAGATCGTTGCGCTTCAGGCGCTCGAGTCCCGCGTTGACGGCGAAGACCGCCGCCTGCGCGTCCGCCTTCACTTTGCTCAGTCGCTCGGCCTCTGCGAAGGCCGTCGACGCGCCTGCCGCGTCATGCTTCGCCTGCAACGCCTGACCGAGACTCGTATGCGCCTCGGCCGATGCAGGGTTGAGCCGGATCGTTTCGCGAAACTCCGCAAGCGCCTCGTCGAGATCTCCGCGCTGCTTGAAGATCGTGCCGAGCATGTAATGAGCATCCGCGTAGTGCGGACGCCGCGCGAATGCGTCCTTGAACAGCGCCGCGGCCTCGTCGGCGCGGCCGGTCTGCCACAGCACCACGCCGAGCGTGAAGGGCGCTTCGGGCAGCGCGGGATCGAGCTGCATGGCCATCCGCAATGCGCGTTCGGCTTCCTCGAAGTCGTCCTGTTGCTTGAGGGCGAGGCCAAGGTCGTAGAACGCCTCGGCGTTGGTGGGATCGCGGCGCGTGAGCTCGCGATACTCGGACGTGGCGGCGGCGAGATCGCCCTTCTGCATCAGAGCCGTGCCGAGGTTGAGACGCGCCGCCGTGTGATCGGGATGTCGATCGATGACCGCGCGCAGCGTCTGCATCGCCTCGTCTGCGTCGCCTCGTTGCATCAGCGCGAGGCCGAGGCTGTTGCCGGCGTCCGACAGCGTCGGATCGATCGCGAGCGCCCGCCGGAATTCGTCGATGGCGCCGTCCAGGTCGCCTGAGGCCTGCAACGCGGCACCGAGCTGCGTGTGAGCAGGCGCGAGGTTCGGCGCGTATCGGAGCGAGATCCGAAGATGGCGGATGGCGGTCGTGAGATCGCCCTGCTGCCGCTCGACGATGGCGAGATAGTACCGAGCCTCGGCGTGCGTGGGACGCAACGTGACCGCGCGGCCAAGCACGGCGCGCGCACGGTCCACCTGTCTCGTCCACCACAACGTCGCCCCGAGGTGGTATTGCGCGTCGAAAAACGACGGGCGGATCGCGATCGCCCGCTCGAACTCGGCGATCGCTTCGTCCGTGTGTCCCTGAGCGCCGAGGACGAATCCGAGCCGGTCGTGCGCCTCGGCCAGCTTCGGCGCGCGTGCGAGCGCCGCGCGGTAGTCGGCGACTGCGGCGTCGAAGTTCCGCTGGCGTTCGTGTACGACGCCGAGCAGATAATGCGCGCGGCCCGACTCTGGCCGAACCGCCAGCACCTGACTCGCAATCGCCGCGGCGTCGTCCAGATGATCCGCGGCCGCGAGGCGCTCGCCGCGGGCGATCATCGCATCGAGATCGGCAGGTGATCGGGTTTGTCCGGCGGACGCGGCCGCGCCGGCGAGCACGAGCGCCGCGACGCGCGCAATCCAGCTGACGCGCTGCGACATCGGCGGGATGTTACCACCCTTACGGGCGAGGTGCGGCGCCCTCGATCGACACCTGTGTCGCGGCGAAGTCATCGTGCAGCCGCACGTTCACGACGCCGGCTTCGTCCACAGCCCATGCCGCACTCTTCTGCGTCGCGAGATCGGCCAGACCGACGCGCGGCACCGCCGCGCCGCCGACGGTCACGCGCGACGGCGACCCGCGGCGGACGAGCAGCCACAGATCGCGGCCCGCGGGGCGGAACGGTCCGGTGGGCGCGCCGATCGCGATCGTCGCCGTGTCGGCTGTCGTCTGGTGGCGGAACACGCGCGTGACCGACATCCCCTGCGCATAGGCGCGCGTCTCGCCGTCATCTTCGTACAGCGTCGCTTCACCGTCGGCGCCCGGCATCACCATGACGCGCAGCGCCTGGCCGCGCAGTTCGCCGGTGTGCTGAACGACAGGATGCTCGAACACAAACGCACCAGCTCGAGCGAAGATCGGAATCGAGCGCAACGTCACCGGGACTCGGTGGCGCGTGCCGCCGGTGAATCGCGCACCGGTCCAGAAGTCGACCCACGTTCCCGGCGGGAGATACACCGATCGTTCGGAGGCGTGCGGCCACAGCACGGGCGCAATCAACAGATCGCGCCCGAACATCACCTCGTCATCCAGGCCGTAGGTGGCCGGGTCATTCGGAAACTCGAGCATCAGCGGACGAAGCGCGGGCAATCCGGAGACGCTCGCGTCGTGCATCACGTTGTAAATGTGCGGCAGCAGCTCGTATCGCAACTCGATCGCGCGGCGGTTCATCGCTTCGTGCTCCGTGCCGTACGACCACGGGTCCTGGTCGGGCGTGCCGAACGTCGTGTGCGTGCGCATGAACGGATAGAACACGCCAAGTTGCAGCCAGCGCGTGTAGAGCTCCGCGGTCGGCGCTTCGGCAAAGCCGCCGATGTCGACGCCGACAAAGGGCAGTCCGGAGAGGCCCATCCCGAGCAGCAGCGGAATCGACCCGCGCAGATGGCTCCATTCGCTCACGTTGTCTCCGGCCCACACCGCCGCATACCGCTGACCGCCCGCGTAGGTCGCGCGCGTCAGCACGAACGGCCGCGAATCGGGACGCAGGCGCTGCAGCCCTTCGTACGTGGAACGCGACGCCAGCTGACCGTACACGTTGTGCACGGCCGCATGAGAGGTTGCCGATCCCTCGTTATCGAACCGCACGTCGAGCGGCATCGTGCCGGTCGGCGTATCGAAGACCGCCGGTTCGTTCATGTCGTTCCAGATGCCTGCCACGCCGATGTCGAGCAGGCGCGCATACAGCGATCCCCACCACGTGCGCGTGGCGGCGCGCGTGAAATCCGGAAACACGCTCGGCCCGGGATTGCGTTCGGCGCGGGCAGGCCAGACCGGCGCCTCGTAAATCGATCCGTCGGGTTTTTTGACGAAGTGATCCCCTGCGAGCCCCGTGTCGTACGGTTCGTAGCCAATTTCCTTCTTCGGGTGCGCATCGAGGATCGTCACGAGGCGAAATCCCTGCGCGCGAAGATCGCCGACGAGCCGCGCGGGATCGGGAAAGCGTTCGGCGTCCCAGGTGAACGGCTTGTAGCCGTCCTGGTAATGAATGTCGAGCCAGATGACGTCGGCTGGGATGTGACGGGCGCGGAAGTTCTGCGCGACGAATCGGACCGTTGACTCCGGGTAATAGCTGTAGCGGCACTGGTGATACCCGAGCGCCCAGCGCGGCGGCATCGGCATCCGACCGGTCAGCGAGGTATAGCGCGAAACGACATCTGCCGGCGTCGGACCGTTGATGAAGTAGTAATTCAGCTC
>MNEX01000035.1 GCA_001917905.1 Acidobacteria bacterium 13_1_40CM_65_14 | reverse complement strand
GCGAACCGCAACGGCATCGCCGAAGGAGCCGGTTTCGGCCAGGGCGAGCTCGGTCCGAATCCGAATCCTTTGTTTGGTATCCTCCAGAACCGGACGCTCGATCCCAATTTCCAGCGCGAGTACAACCTGCAGTACAGCGCAGGCATTCAGCAGCAGGTGGCGCGCGGTGTGACGCTGAATTTCAACTGGAATCGCCGCGTGGATTATCAGCAGGTCCTGACCTTGAACAATGCCGTGCCGGCCTCGGCTTGGACGCCTTACGAGATCGTCAACCCGCTCGATGGGACGCCGATCACGATCTTCAACCTGCAGCCCGCTTATTTCGGACTTCCTGCGCAGGTGTCTCAAACCAACAGCCGCCAAAGCACACGCTCCAACACCTACAACGGCTTCGAGACATCCGTCACGGCCCGGCTGCCGCGCGGAACGTTCCTCTTCGGCGGATGGACCATTGAGCGGCAGCTCGATCGGGCCTGTGACATGAGCGCCGGTGCGAACCTCTTGAACGATCCGAACTCCCTCCGGTTCTGTGACTGGACCGGCAACTTGTATCAGGAATTGGGCACGATGCCAGGAGTACCGCACCGGCATGAGTTCAAGCTTGTCGGGAGCATGCCTGTGGGGTGGGGCTTCGAGGTGAACGGGTCGGTCTACAGCAACCCGGTTTACAGCACCAATTTCGCCACTAACCTGGCTTTCAACAACACCACTCAGGTGTACTCACCAGCCGCCTACTTCGCCGGTCAGACCCAGGGGTTTTATGTGGTGAATTGGAGTCTTACGCCGACGACGAGGTATCCGGCCGACTGCCACTGTCCTAACCCGGGCGGGTTGGTTGACCCCGGCCTGAGACAGGGCTCGGAACTGATCCCCCTGGTGGCACCCGGCTCTCGGCTCACGCCCCGATTAAATCAGATCGACATCGGCGTCAGGAGGCTCTTCCATCCTCGCCACAACATGACCCTGTCCGCCCAGGCCGAGATTTTCAACGTCATCAACGCGAACACGGTACTGACCGAGAGCGAGACGCTCGGAACATCCGTCACGCCCTACCTGCCCGGGGGCATCGGCGGCCAGCCCTCGGCGATCACGAATCCGCGCATGCTACGGTTCGCGCTGCAGTTTAAGTTCTGATATGGAGCGGCCCAGGCAAAGCGGCTTCAGAAGTCGAGTTGAGCGCTGAATTTGAACAAGCGCCCGCCCATGATCTGGATCGGCTGGAGCCACTGGTTCCCGTACCGCGTGGTCACATTGAGGAGGGCGCTCGCGTTGAGCAGGTTGAACACATCGACATTCCCGCGAACCTTTGTGTGCCCCATCTGGAACAGCCGACTGAAACGGACGTCCACCTGTCGGAGGCGATCTTCGAAGAGCGTGTTGGGCGGGATCAGGTCGATCGTGGCATTGGCGGTACAGGCGCCGACCCCGCGGCATTGCGCCAGATTGCGGCCGAGCGACGGCAGAATCTCCGCGTTGTTGTACGATCGGCTCGCCGCGATCGGGATCCCTGGAATATCCTGGTAGATCGCGCTGGTCTGGAGCTTCCACGGCAGCGGGTAGACGACCAGCAATTTGACCTGCGTCGCGGCGGACCATGGCCGGCTGATGTGGCAGAAGTCGGGCCGCGTGTCCAGCGTCGTCAACGTGAAGGTGTTGCCCGTGGCCGTCCCGGCCACGACACTCGACGGCGAATCCACCACGAAGCAGTTGTCGGTCACGGTGCGCCCGGTGCTCAGGCCCCCAGCGAACTGACCACCCTGTCCGAATCGCGCCTTGACCGTGACGTCGGCGCCGTTGAACACCTCGGTCTGGTTCCCGTAGTGCGATGATTGGGTGACCAGGTTGTCGACCTGGCCGAACTTGTCCGGCTTGATGTCATAGATCCCGCAGAACCGGTTGCCACCACTGCCCGGCAGCCGACTATCCATTGGCGCCGTGATGCAGTACGGATCGTAATCTGCCGACGTCAAGAGCTGATCGTCCAAGATCAGGAAACCGCCGTACCACGTGCGGAAATAGCCGACATCCAACGCCACATTCGGCCGCAGCTCCTGCTGAACGGAGACCGAACCCTGCCAGTTGTAGAACTGCTGATTGAAGCCGCGTATCGCATCGTCCGCAAACCGCGTATTACTGGCTCTCACACGACCGAACGTGAGGTCCGACCACTGTCCGCACTCACCGTTGACCGCCGGGTTCCTCAGATCGCAGTCGGGGATGTAATTGCCGTTCGCGTCGGTCCACGTTCGCGTCGTGCTGGCGGCCTGGTTCAATGCGGGGTTGTTCAGCGCCGCCGTGAAGTAGGGTGTAAACCGGCCCAGCGACACCTTGAGCGCGGTCCGGCCGTTGCCAAACACGTCGTAGGCGGCACCCAGCCGCGGGTTGAGATTATTGAAATTCGGCGAATTCTCCACGGCCGGGAAATCGCGCGCCGGCACGAATGGGCCCGCCGGCATGTGCTGTTCAGGAATGGACCCCTTCAAGTTGTTGTACCGCACGCCGAGGTTCAGCGTCAGCTTCCGGATGGCCCACTGATCCTGCACGTAGAAGCCGAAGTCCCTCGAGCGATTCTGAGCCTCGAATGGCACCGCCCAGATCGTCACCGACTGGGGCACCGCGCCCCGGAACGTATAGGACCTGGCGCCATTGATTTGGTTGGGGTCGTCGGCTTGGTCGGGTACGCCCTCGCGGTACTCGTTCAGGTCGAGCCCGGTCTTGAAGACATGCGATCCGGTGATGTAGGACACCGCGAACCGCTGGTGATATTGCCTGTTGTGCTGGACCCTGTAGCCGCCGGCATGGGTTAACGCCAAGGCGCGGGAGCCGTACCGGAAGTTCGTCGCGAGATCCGTGATCTGAATGGTGTCCGTCCCGACGCCCTCTTCCCGTCTGGTGGAATTGTTGAACAGGTTCGCCGACGCGCCTGCCTCGAACAGGAGTCGGCTGGTGGCCGGATAGGTCCACGTGACGAGCGGCAAGTAGTTGAGCAGGTAATTGTGCCGTGCCACGGCTTCGGGCGCCGCGAGAATGCCACCGTTCGACTGTGGCTCCAACAGGGGCCAAAAACAGCTGCAGTTGGGTTGAGTTTCGTAGGAGGCCACGACCCTGTGCTTCGGCGCGGCCTGCCACGTCAAGCGCAGGCTGTAGTCCCGGTAGTAGTCGTCTGTGTACGCCGGCCGACTCTAATCCGGCTCGTAGAGCAGGACACGCCACTCTTTGTCGGCGCCGACCGGCGTGGTGAGCTTGTTGAAATAATTGCCCTGCTGGTATTGCTGGTTGACCGCTCGCCGGTGGCCCGCGAAGAACCATAGCGTGTCGCGCATGATTGGACCGCCGAGGACCCCCGCGACGTCGTAAGACTTCTTGACCGACGGCGCGAAAGACAGACCTCGCGAGCGGAGCATCTGATCCAGATTGTCGCTCTGCAAGCTCGGGCCCGTGAGGCCTGCGAAGATGCTTCCTGAGAACGTGTTGCCTCCGTCCTTGGACACGATGTTCATCTGGACGCCACCGGTATTCCGTTCGGCCGACATGCCGCTCGTCTCGACGACGACTTCCTGGAAGCTCAGATTGTTGAAAACGAAGACCGCGCCTCCCTGCAGGCGCTGGCTCATACCGTCCTGAACAGGGACATTGTCGACCGCTCGGCTGCCGTGGATCCCAAACTGAGGGCGCTCGTCGAGGCCGCCGACGCTGTGGGTGCTGGCTTGGTTCAACACGGCACCCGGAATGACGGTCGCATATTGGCTGATGCGTCCGGTGGTGGGGAGCGCATCCAGCACGGTACGCGCGAGCGTGGTCTGCTGTCGGACGTTTCGGATGTCCACGACCGGGGACGCGCCCGTGACCGTGACCGTCTCCTCGAGCGCTCCCACTTTCAACTCGCCATTCACCGTCGCCGTGAATCCCGTCGTCAACTCGAGGCCTTCTCGCCTGACCGTGCCGAAGCTGGGCAGCGTGAACGTGACGGTATAGAGGCCGGGCCGCAAATCGACAATCCGGTACAAGCCCTGACTGTCCGTACTCACGGTTCGGATCTTGTCGATGAGGGCGGGACTCGCGGCTTCCACGGTCACGCCGGGCAGGACCGCGCCCGACGTGTCTCGCACCACCCCCCCGATGGCGGCGGTATCGGAAACCTGTGCCCACGCGACGGCAGGCAGGAGCAGGAGACCCGAAACGATGACGGGACGCACGAGTCGCTGGTGATTCATGGACTCGCCCGCTACAGACCCAGAAGTGTGACCGCCGATCTGATATCTGAGAGCGGCACTTCTATCACCGCCACGATCAGCCGTCAAGAACATTCCCCTCGACTTGTCAAGACTCGATAGAAATGTCCCCGTTCTTGACTCGATAGAAATACGCGATCGCGTAGTGTCCAACAACCCGATCGACGACATAACCGAGTGCCTCTTTTTTGATAGAGGGTTGGATTTCAGATCTGGCAGCCGTAGGCAGCCGATGAACCAGCCTCTGGTAGCCTTGACACTATGCCTGTCGTCCGCAAAAACTCACTACGGGCTCCAGTAGGCTCATGCGGCCATCGGCTCGAGACGATACTCGTGGTGCAGTCCGCCGAGAACCGGCTCCGCGACGACTCGATGACCATCACGAATCTGATGGCCGCTGGAAAATGAGAGGCGATCGTGCGGCGGATCGGGAATGCCTGGCCCCAGGCTGGTGTGCGGGCGGCCGCGATTGTAACACGATCAACTGATTGCCCAAGCCCTGATGGTTGCGTTCGCGATGATAGTGCTCGATGAACTCGCCAACGGCTCGCCGGAGGGACCCTTCACCGACGAGAATCATCCGGTCCAGGCAGGATTCCTTGATCGTCCGTACGAAGCGCTCCGCGTACGCGTTGGCGTAAACCGCGCATTGCACCTCGTGATGCGCATCTCCCACGAATTTTCACGGTCACGCACCCGTTCCATCGCTCAGTGGGCAGACGTTCGAACTCCTGACCTATCGCTTCAACTGGGGTGAAGACCGCGTGATGTACGTGCGCGCGGACGGCAGGACGCGTTCATTGCCGGTCGGATGGACGAGCATCGCGCCCGAGGATCCCTTCGTCAACGTGGCGGCAGGCCGTGCACCGTTTCGTCTTGAGGATCTCCTCGCCCTGACCGCCTTACTCCGAGACATCCGGCCGCGACAGGCGCGAGAGGGAGACGCGCGTGTCAAGTAAATTAGGCCGGATCTGTCTCGGAAATTATGTCACGGCTGTTTGGACGGCGCCCGGCACATTGGCCATGACGCGAATAAATCGCGGTCGAATGTCGCAATCACCCCAATGGGGCTTGTACCGCTGGACAAGAATGTATATATTTAAATTGACATGTTTCTCGGGTTTCCAGTTGCGGAGGTGGGATGGCCGGACGCGCTCCTCGTCCTTCGCGCAAGCGCGACGCGCTGAAAGCGCAGGGGGCGCTGCACCCGCGCCCCCAGGATGTGACCGATCCGCTCTTCCGCGAGAGCACGTTCTTCGATGCCCACGACATCGTCCAGGTGAAGTACGAAATGCTCCGCCGCGTGCGCGGCGAAGGCCGCGTTCCAGCGGGCGGGCCTGCCCGGCTTGCCGCCGCGTTCTGCTCGCATTCGTGCGAGTGTACGTCGACAAACTCTCGCACCGTATTCAGTTACGCGCACGAGACCCGCTCCTGGAGTCAGCACGATCGCGGTGACGCGCGCACGGGTACTCTCCCGCCAAGGGGGGAGATGGACGCCCCGGCGCCATCACCCCCTCCACCTCCCCCTCGTGGTTGTGTCAGGGTACTTTGCTGAAGCCGCAGATCGAGGTTCGCCCTCCAGGGCCGACATGGACCTTCAGCAGCGCTCGGGCTGGTAGAATCAGACCATGAAACGCGAAGCCGCAGAGATTCTGAAGGACGCGCTCGCGCTCCCGACTGAGGCCAGGGCGGCCCTCGCTGGATCGCTGCTGGAGAGTCTTGACACAGAGGTGGACGAGGACGCCGAAGCCGCGTGGGCGACCGAGGTGAACCGCCGCGTCGCCGAGCTCGATAGCGGAGCGGTCAAGACCATTCCCTGGGCCGAAGTGCGCCGCCGACTCGCCGCGCGCTGATGCCTCCGTTCGCGGTCGAAGTCCACCCGCTGGCCGCCGACGAAGCCGAGGCCGCAGAGCGGTGGTACCGCGAGCGCAATGAGACCGCGGCGGCGCGTTTTCGACGCGAGCTCGATCGAGCTTGTAAGGGTTGATTGCGGAGCGACCTGAAGCCGGCCCTCCTTACGTCGGCAACACCAGACGCGTTCTGCTGCGTCGGTTCCCTTTCTTCGTCGTCTATCGCGTGTTCAGCGAGCGCGTCCAAGTAGTTGCCACTGCACACGCCCGACGGAGACCGCAGTATTGGCTTCAACGCTGAAAGGACGATGGCACCAGAAAGACTATGGGAAGTCGAAGCACTGAACGGAGAGAGCCGGTCACACGTGGCACTGGAAACGTGTTCGCTGACCTTGGTTTCACCGACGCCGCCGCGCGTCAGGCGAGGCTGCGACTGGCGTAGCCAAACGGACGACACAAGCGGTTTGCGGGAGCAGAAATCGCCATCCGTTTTGCATGCGTGGTAAATAGATCGGCGTGAGGATGTACTTGAAGGGAGAAGCGAACATGCCGAGTTCGCTGATTCCGATTCGCAGCCGGATGATCAGCTTTGACGATGACCACACAGGAATGGAACCGTTCGTCGGCTACCGAAGCGGTAGACGGATCACTCGCGAGTAGTCGCCCGCTGTTTAATGGATGTGGAAGAGCGTGGTGGCTATGGCAGAAGGCGCGCAGACTGCGGAGGCCCGTTACGCTAGACTTCTCGCATGTGGGACGCCCTACGCCTTGACGTTCGGCATTCCTTCCGCAGTCTGCGACGGGCTCCGACTTTCTCCTTGATCGTCATCGTCACGCTGGCGCTGGCTGTTGGCGCGACCACGGCAGTAGGCAGCCTGCTCAACGCACTCGTTTTGCGAACACTCGCGGTTCCCAGTCCCGAGCAGCTCGTGGCCCTGTCGGCCCTTGATCCGCGGGCGAACGTGTCGGGCTACTTCTACGCCGACACGTTCAAGGGCTACCGTAGCGCCCAGCGATCCTTCGCGCAGATGTCGATGTACTCCGGCGGCGGAATCCTGCGCGTCGAGGCGCGTTCCGGAGTGTTCGACGCGTGGACAGAAGCCGTCTCGCCGAACTACTTCGACATCGTCGGCGCGCGACCGTCGGCGGGACGGTTCTTCAGCGAATCAGACGACGCGGTCGCCGTGTTCAGCGAGGGTTTCCGCCGACGCGTCTTCGGTAATGGTCTCGGCATCGGCGAGGCGATCAAGGTCAACGGGGTGCCGGCGACGGTGATCGGCGTCGCGGCGGACGGTTTCGACGGTCTTCAATTCGACGGGACTTCCGACATCATCGTGCCCTTCGCGGTGATGCGACCGGCCGGCGGCGACCCGTCCAAGCCGTTTCGATCGACCAACGTGGTGGGACGTCTCGCGCGCGGCGTGTCCATCGACGCGGCGCGCGCGGAACTGCTCGCGCGTTGGCCGTCGATTCAGTCGGCGACGCTGCCGGCCACGTTGCCTGAACCCGATCGGGAGGCGCTGCTCCGTCAGCGGCTGGACGTGGCACCGCTCGCGTCGGGCTTTTCGGGTCTCCGCACCCGGTACGGCACCACGCTCGTGGTGCTCCTGGGCCTGATGGGGATGCTCCTGGCGGTCGCGTGCGCCAACCTTGCGGGCCTCACCCTGGCGCGCTCACTGACCCGGCGGCACCAGGTCGCGATTCGTCTCGCACTGGGTGGAAGCGCGCGGCGCGTGTTCTGGCAGCTGCTGGTCGACGGGATCCTGCTGTCGACCGTAGCGTTCGCTGGTGCGGTCCCGCTGGCGTGGGGGATCGTCCGAGCCGTGAGGGCGTCCCTCATGGTCGGCCTCATCGCTCCGAAGTTTCCGACGGTGACGCCTGATGCCGGCGTGCTCGCCGCGACGGCGCTGCTGACCCTATTGATTGGCCTCGCCATGGGCGTCGTCTCCGCGTGGCGGTCGGTCGCGGCTCGCGTGGACGAATGCCTGCGTCGCGGCCGGGGGAGCATCGGCTCGTTCGGACGCTTCGGGCGCGGCCTCCTCGTTGCACAGGTCGCGTTGTCGATGACGTGTCTCGTAGGGGCCGGACTCTTCACGGCCACGCTGGCTCACTTGCGCGCGAACGATACGTCGCTCCAGTCGCAACGCATCGTCTTCACCCGCGCGTATCGTGAGCCCGGAGATCGTCAGCTGTTACCACCTGAGTACTACCAAACGCTCGTCGCCGACCTTGGCCACATGCCGGGGGCCGATGCGGCCGCGCTGTCGGTGTATTACCCGACGTACTTTAGGGTCACGGGGCCGGTCCCTACGGAGCACTACACGCGGGCCGACAGCTTCGCAGCACCTGAAGTCACGGTGCTGCCGGAGTTCGTGTCGCCCGGCTTCTTCGATCTGTTCCGACTGCCGCGGCTGCAGGGCCGTGACTTCTCGTGGGATGACGGCCCGGGGAAGCCCGCCGTTGCGCTGGTCTCGGCGTCCCTGGCTCGCGCGCTGTTCCCGGCAGGCGACGCCATCGGCCGGCACGTACGGCTCGCCGGACCCGAGCGTCGTGACGTCGAAGTGATCGGCGTCGTCGGAGATGCCCCGTACGGCAAGCTCGACGACCCGCGGCCGTTCGTCGTCTTCCGACCGATTCTGCAGGAAATGGCGAGGTCGCAGTTTCCGATGGCGTATGTCCGTGCGAGCGGCGACTTCGCGACGGTGCGCGATGGATACACGCGCGTCGTGAAGGCGCTGGGTCATCGGTCTCTGCGCCCTTTCACCACGTCATCAGAATGGGTCGACCATGCGCTGTTGCAGGAGCGTTTCACGGCAGGGTTGGCCACATTTGCAGCGGCCATCACGATCCTGCTGGCATGCATGGGCGTGTACGGGCTGCTCGCGTACGCCGTCACGGCGCGGGTTCGAGAAATCGGTGTGCGCCTGGCGCTTGGCGCCGCGCGCGGGACAGTCGTCTGGATGATCGTGCGGGACGGTCTGGCGATCGCGGTGCCCGGTGTGCTCATCGGCGCTCCGTGCGCGTGGGCCGCCGCGCGGCTCGTACGGGCACAACTCTACGGCATCGTAGCGCCCGTCGAAGCACTGCGTGAGGAATAACCATCTGGATTGCGGCAATCATTTGCGACGCCAACGCCTGAAGATTTCTTAATCAAGGGGGCACGTCGCCCCATCAATTGTTGCTGCACTATCGAGCAGGTCGTTCTTCTAATCGCCCGAGTTCGTACGGACATGTAGTCGCTGCGCGGCACGAAGGTCGACGCGGCGGCCGTCGAAGCGCTGCGAGAGGCGAATGCCGCCAGGCCTAACGAAAAGCGCATCATCGATCATGGATGGACAGAGCGAGGAGAACTCTGGATCGCTGCGAGGCTGCCAGAAGACCCATCACACTTCGTGCTCGGTATTCCGTCAGCAATTCGACGCTTTGTCGTAGGGCGGGAGTTTCCTGCTACGGACGAGAACGGCGTTAGTGCCGGTACGGTACGCCTTAACGAAGAGGGCACATCGTACGGTTACGGTCCATTCTGGGTGCGGAGAGGAGCTGACGCTGACGACATTCTGCTCATCACTTTTCGACTCGCCGGCAGTGGGTCCTTGTTGCGGCTGATCGACGACGAGAAGCTCGAGTCGATCAGCCCGGCCTGAAACGAAACCGGATACTGCGATGAACTGCCGTGTTGCGCTGACGCGCCTCGAAGTCGAGGGGCCCGCCGCCCGGCGTCATGCAGCCCCACTCCACAGCTGCAAGTACCGCTGGTTGCACGCCCGCGATTTGAACCCTCGAAGGGCGCGACGGTCGAGGCCGTTCGTGGCTCATCGCGCCCGGACGTGCGGCCGCTTGCAAGAACTTGCAAGACTTTTCGGAACAGGCGTCCGCGATCGGCATCGACCTGCGATCGGGCGGGAGAGCCGACCCCGATTCTCCGGGGTCGGTTGCGAGGTGTGGTCATTGCCTCCTGCCTGTCACGCCTCGCGCTGCCCTACCTAACGCAACGTAACGCAGTCTAGGGATTCCGCTTTTTTGGCCGTAAGAACTGTACTTGTTTTGTACCTGCATCATAGCTTTCTCGCGTTTCTGACGGCTTTGTCGCTTCAATTTACTTAGAGCCTGTAACAAAACCCCGACCGGCACGACGCGTCGCAGTGCGTCGGGCTACTCGCCCCACCCGAACAGCGCGATCCGAGGGGTCCTCGGGCGGATAGGTAAACAACGCGCGACTGGTGCGTTTTTCGTATCGGTGTAGCGGCTCCGTGCTCATGCTGTCGCTTCAGGAAGGTGCCGCGCCCCCGAGCCTCGGTTCCGCAAACACGAAGCTCGGCGCGGCAAAACGCGTCGCCGGCAACATCGGTTCCAGCCAGGGTAGCCGCGCCCCCCGACCCGCCGGCTTCACCGCTACACCGATGTCAAACATGGAGTAGACGGGCCATCAAACGAGAAGACGCCGCACGCGCTACGTCTTCAGAAGCTCAACCTCACAGACAATTGTGCCTGCCGTGCTGCGTCAGCGCTTGTGATCAGCCCTGCGGTCACCAGCGGATTTTCGACATTGGTCAGAGCGCCATAAACAATCCGGTCCGGAAGTCCGAGATTCACCCGATTCAAGACATTGAACACATCGACGCGGAGTTCAGTGCGCACCGATCTGCCGAGGGAAATCATCTTCATGAATGACAAATCGACCCGTGAATAGCCGGGAAGTCGAAAGGCATTTCTTGGTGCGTTCCCCAACGTGCCCACCTGTGGAATCGTGAAGGCGCACGGGTCAAACCACAAGTCCGCCGTCCCCACAGGCGTTCCCGCCTTGATGTTTCCGCACCCTCGCGAGACACCCGTCGTGACGTCCGCGGGCCGGACCCCGGGTATGAGATCCGGCCGGTCGATCCCAGCCTGCCCCCCAAGTACCCCACTCCGGGAGCGGTTGGTCATCAGTCCGGGCGTGAACGGCTGCCCTGACGTGGCCTGCACGATCGTCGCGACCTGCCATGTGT
>MNEX01000156.1 GCA_001917905.1 Acidobacteria bacterium 13_1_40CM_65_14 | reverse complement strand
GCACGCGGACGTAATACTCGCCGTTGGCCTCGAGCGCCGAGGTCGTCGACACCGGAATCCGCTCGAAATGCGTCATCCACGCCTTCACGGCGTTCTGATCCTCGGTGGGACGCGCGTCCTCGACGCGGCCGTCGAGCGACCGCGACATCTGATACCGCCGCGTCAGATTGTCGAATCGCACTGTCGCCGTCATCGTCACCGATGCGATCGTGCGGTCGAACAACGTCGCCGCCCGCCGCAGCTCGACTTCGTACGAGAAGGTGGTCGACAGACCGCTCTGGATTGCGTCGCGCACGTCGTCGGTGAACGCGTCGCTCAAGTCGAACGACACGAGCACCTGTCCGTCGCGCGCGATCGGGGTGACGGAGATGTCCGAGTCTTGGGCGAAGGCGTTGCAGACCGCCACGAGCATCACCAGGAAACACACGAACACACGAAAACACGAAGTCACGAAAACACGAAAACACGAAAACCTGAAGATCGTTTGGTTTCGTGGTTTCGTGGTTTCGTGGTTTCGTGACCGTGTGCGTTGATACATCCGGCTGTCACTCCTTCACGTTCAGCAGATCTTTCAGCTCGGTCATGAACTCGCCGATGTCCCGGAAATGCCGGTACACCGACGCGAACCGCACATATGCCACCTTATCGAGCTTTTTGAGCTCCTCCATCACGAACGCCCCGACGTCCTCGGTGGCGATCTCCTTTTCCGGCCGCTCCTGCAGCGTGGCTTCGACTTTGTCCGCGATCGCCTCGAGCGCCGCGACGCTGACCGGGCGCTTCTCGCACGCCTTCAGCAGTCCCGCAATCAGTTTCTGTCGTTCGAAGCGCTCCCGTGTCCCGTCCTTCTTCACCACCATGTAGGGGATCTCGTCGATCCGCTCGTAGCTGGTGAAGCGCTTCGCGCATTCCAGGCATTCCCGCCGCCGCCGGATGACTTCGCCTTCCTTGCTCTCGCGCGAATCGACAACCTTGTCGCCGAGGTGGCCACAGTAGGGACATTTCATACGGTCAGGCCGTGTGCCCCTGCTCCGCCTGGCGCGCCAGACGTTGCATGCCCGCGAGGTTCAGCCCTTCCTGCGCGGCGAAGAACAGCCCCAACAGCAGCGACGGCCCCTGCGACAAGACATGCGCCACAATCGCGGCGCCAACCGCCGCATCGTCGGGCGCCCCGAAAAACGCCGTCGCGCCGTAGCGAAAGGCGGCGTGAAATCCACCGACGGCGCCCGGCGTCGGAATCGTCACGCCGATCGAGAGCAGCGCGATGATGAGAAACGACCCTGAAAACGGCATGGCGATACGAAACGCGACCGCGACGGCCCAGATGCCTGCGGCGATCGACAGCCACAACGGGAACGACCACATGAGGGCGACCAGCAGCCGGCGCGGCCGACGAATCGCGCCCAGACCGCGCGCGAATTTTTCCGCGACGCGTGCGATGAGGCCAGCCAGTGTCGACGGGACCACGCGCTCGAGGCGCTCCAGTGTCCGCCTGAGCCGTCCCGGATCGCCGGCCACCACGAACAGCACGACGAGCGCCGTCAACGACCCGAGGGCCGCGATCGCGCCAATCCACTTCAGCCAGACGATCGCTTGCGGATTGGTGACGGCCAAATCGCGATCGAAGACGAACACGTACAACGCAAGGAGCACGAGAACCGTCACGAGGTCGAGCAGACGCTCGAGGATGATCGTGGCGAACGCACCGGTTGCGCTCATCCGTTCGTGCTGGCCGTGCCGGGACTGGCGCGCGAGGAAATACGGACGAATCAGCTCGCCGGCGCGCGCCGGCAGCACGGTGCTCGCGGCAAAGCCGACCGCCGTCGCACGAAACGCGCTGGCGAAGGACGTCGGACCCAGCGGCTCGAGGAGGTACTTCCACCGCAGCGCGCGAATCGCGAGGTTGATGTACATCGTCGCGAGCGACAGGATCAGCCATTCGGGCCGCGCCCGAAGGATATCCGCCGCCACGCGCCGCAGATCGACGTTGTGGAGAAACCACGCGATGAGGCCGACGGCAAGCGCCAGCACGATGATCGTGCGAATGTGGGATCGCATCGCGGCTTGAGCGTCCACTACTATACCGCCCCTACATGTTGTTGTTGTCAGTCCGGCGCACACCTTGTAAGATGGCAACCTTCTCCGACAGAGGATCGTGTTGTCGCTCGCCTCGCCCATTCTCCAGACCACGCTTGCCGACCGGCGTCCGGATCGACAGGGCAAAGTCCGCGACATTTACGATTTCGGCGATCGGCTGGTCATCGTCGCCAGCGATCGCATCTCGGCGTTCGACTACGTGCTCGGGTCGGGGATTCCCGACAAGGGCAAGGTGCTGACGCAAATCTCCGCATTCTGGTTCAATCGGACGCAGTCGATCGTCTCCAATCACCTGCTCTCGGTCGATCCCGCATCGTACCCGCTGCCTGCGCAGGCTTCCGCCGACCTGTTGCGCGGCCGCTCGATGCTCGTGACCAAAACAGAGCCGTTGCCGATCGAATGCGTCGCGCGCGGATACTTGGCAGGGTCGGCGTGGAAAGATTATCGAGCGACCGGCGAGGTCTGCGGCGTTCGATTGCCGGCCGGACTTCAGGAATCGGACCGACTGCCCCAGCCGATCTTCACGCCGGCGACGAAGGCCCCGAGCGGCCACGATATCAACATCAGCGAGTCGGACGCCGCGAATCTCATCGGCCGGCGTCTGCTCGATCGCGTACGCGACCTGACGCTGCGGGTGTATGCCGAAGGTGCCGCGCACGCGGAATCGCGCGGCATCATCGTCGCGGACACGAAGTTCGAGTTCGGCCTGCTGCCCGACGATGGCCGTCCCGTTGAAGAACGCGTGATCCTGATTGATGAGGTCCTGACGCCGGACTCGTCGCGCTTCTGGCCTCAGGACGGCTATAAACCCGGTGGAGCCCAGCCAAGCTTCGACAAGCAGTTCGTCCGGGATTATCTGGAACGGATCCGATGGGACAAGCAACCGCCCGTGCCGTCGTTGCCCGACGAGGTCGTGACGAAGACGCGCGAGAAGTACGTCGAGGCGTTTCGCCGCCTCACGGGCCGGGAGCTCGAGTGATTAGCGATCGGTTGGAGAGGCTCGTCGAGGAAATGGTCGACAAAGAAGTGCAGTTCAACGACGCCGTCCGCGAGTTCGAGAAACGGTTCATCACCCGCGTCTTGGGCAAGTGCGCCGGAAGCCTGACGAAAACCGCCGACACGCTCGGCATCCACCGCAATACGCTCACCCGCAAAATGGGCGAGTACAAGATCAACCGGACGTAGTGTCCGGGCTCAGCCGGGCCCTTGCACCGACCCAGAGCTAGCACTCCCCCGTTGACACTGCCAGCCCGGGCCATATAATTAGCAGTTGCCCAGCGAGACTGCTAACGCACAGTAGGGCGATCTTTCCAATTTACAAGACGGAGCACAACGCATGAACGTCAGACCGTTGCACGACCGCATCATTGTTCAGCGCATCGAGGAAGGCGAACAGAAAGTCGGCGGGATCATCATCCCCGACACCGCCAAAGAAAAGCCGCAGCAGGGCAAGGTCACCGCTGTCGGTAACGGCAAGTCGAAAGACGACGGCAAACGCGTCCCTCTGGATGTGAAGGCCGGCGACACCATTCTGTTCGGCAAGTACTCCGGACAGGAAATCAAGCTCGATGGTGAGGAATTCCTTATCATGCGCGAGGACGAAGTTCTGGCAGTGATCGAAGGCGGCAACGCGAAGGCCGACGCCAAGAAAAAGAAGTAGGAGACGACATCAATGGCAAAACAGATTGTGTACGGCGAGCACTCACGCCAGGCGATCCTGCGCGGTGTGAACCAACTCGCCGACGCGGTGAAGGTCACGCTCGGCCCCAAGGGGCGCAACGTCGTCCTCGACAAGAAATTCGGATCGCCGACCATCACCAAGGACGGTGTGACGGTCGCGAAGGAAATCGACCTGAAGGATCCGCTCGAGAACATGGGCGCCCAGATGGTCCGCGAGGTCGCGAGCAAGACGTCGGACATCGCGGGCGACGGCACGACCACTGCGACCGTGCTCGCGCAGGCCATCTATCGTGAAGGCGCGAAGAACGTCGTCGCCGGCGCGAACCCGATGGACATCAAGCGCGGCATCGAGAAGGCTGTCGAGGCGATCACCGCCGCCCTGAAGAAAATGTCGAAGCCGGTCAGCGGCAACATGGTGGCGCAGGTCGGCACCATCTCGGCGAACAACGACGAGACGATCGGGAAGATCATCGCGGAAGCGATGGACAAGGTCGGCAAGGACGGCGTGATCACGGTCGAAGAGGCGCGGACGCTCGAGACCTCGCTCGAAGTCGTCGAGGGCATGCAGTTCGACCGCGGCTACCTGTCGCCGTACTTCGTGACCGATCCCGAGCGCATGGAAGTCGTGCTCGAGAACCCGGTCATCCTGATCCACGAGAAGAAGATCAGCTCGATGAAGGACCTGCTGCCGGTGCTCGAGCAGGTGGCGCGCCTCGGCCGCCCGCTGCTCATCATCGCCGAGGACATCGAGGGTGAAGCGCTCGCCACCCTCGTGGTCAACAAGCTGCGCGGCACGCTGCAGGCCGCTGCAGTGAAGGCGCCCGGGTTCGGCGACCGCCGCAAGGCGATGCTCGAGGACATCGCGATTCTCACCGGCGGACGCGCGATTACCGAGGACCTCGGGATCAAGCTCGAGTCGATCAAGCTCGACGATCTCGGCAAGGCGAAGAAGGTCACCATCGACAAGGACAACACCACGATCGTCGAGGGCGGCGGCAGCTCGGCCGCAATCGAGGGGCGCGTGAAGCAGATCCGCGCGCAGATCGAGGACACAACCTCCGAGTACGACCGCGAGAAGCTGCAGGAGCGGCTCGCGAAGCTGGTCGGCGGAGTCGCCGTCATCAAAGTTGGCGCGGCGACCGAGACCGAGATGAAAGAGAAGAAAGCTCGCGTCGAGGACGCGATGCACGCGACCAAGGCGGCCGTCGAAGAGGGCATCGTGCCCGGCGGCGGCGTGGCGTTGATCCGCGCGTCGAGCGCGCTGAAGAACCTGAAGCTCGAAGGCGATCAGCAGATCGGCGTCAACATCGTCGCGCGCGCCATCGAAGAGCCGATGCGCTGGATCGCCAGCAACGCCGGCCACGAAGGCTCGATCGTCGTGCAGAAGGTCCGCGAGCTGAAGGACGAAGAGGGGTTCAACGCGCTGACCGACAAGTACGAGAACCTGGTTCAGGCCGGCGTCATCGATCCGACGAAGGTCGTCCGCTCGGCGCTCCAGAACTCGTCATCAATCGCCTCGCTGCTGCTGACCACCGAAGCGCTGGTCTCTGAGATTCCGGAAGACAAGAAGGAAGCGCCCGCGCCAGGCGGGGGCGGCATGGGTGGGATGTACTAACGCTGAAATTGCAGATTTCAGATTGCAGATTTCAGATTGGAATATTTGATTGGGCCCGGTCGCGAAAGCGGCCGGGCTTTTTTTATCGCAGCGTGAACGTCAGCTCGATGGTGACCAGCACCGGAACCGGTTCGCCGAGACGAGTACCGGGCACGAAGCGCCACTTTTTCGCGGCCGTGATCGCCTGCTGATCGAGGCCGAATGTCGGGTCGAGCGATCGCACCAACTGCACGTCGCCGACCGTTCCGTCTGGACGCACGACGCATTCGAGCAGGACGGTCCCCTGCACTTTCGCGCGCATCGCGTCCGACGTGTACTGCGGGCGTTCCTCGTGCAGCACGCGCGGCAGCGTGACGCCGTTGCCCGGCCGATACGGTCCTCCACCGGTCCCGCCGCCCCACCCCTCGCCCAGGCCGGATCCACGGCCCGATCCAATCCCTGACCCTGATCCCGTGCCGGCGCCTCCGCCGCTGCCCGACCCCTGCGACAAGGTCGGCGGTCCGGGCGGCGCTTCGATGAGGCCCGGCAGAGAATCCTGCGCCGCGGCGAGACTCTTCGCGGGAATGTTCAGCTGCGCGACCGGATTCGGCTCGTTCTTGATCTCCTGTTTGATCTCGAGCTTTGGCGGTTTCTCGACAGGGACCGTGATTTTGTCTTTGCCGGGCAACTCCGCCGGACGCGGCGGTTCCTTCATTTTGTTGCCGCCGCCGCCGCCGCCACCGCCAGGACCTGGCTCGCTCAGCCAAATGATGTGGTTGTTGGGTTGCTCCGGCAGGATGGCCGCCGTCGTCACCGCCCCTTTCGGACCGTATTTCACCATGAGGACGATGGCGACGAACATGATGAGGTGGGTCGCAAATGACGCCACGGCCGCCGGGGCGATGCGCTTTTCCTGCTGTTCGAACAGGAACGGGGTCTCGACCGTTGAAACGCCCTCGACGTGGACGGAGAGGTGCCCTATCGACGCATATGGGCGAACCTCGGCCGTCTGTCGGATGTTTTCCATTTGAAACGGGATGTGGTTCGTTGAGGTATTCTCGCCCACGTGTTCCGAGGCTGCAACTGCAAAAGAAATGCCTGGAACCCCGTCCATATTCGTTAGGACGTTTGCGCAGAGCTCGCGGCCGGGCTGTCCTCATTGCGGATTGAGGATTGCGGATTGCGGATTTATTGCGGATTTGCGGATTTATGGACCCATGTTCGGACAATTCAATCCGCAATAAATCCGCAATAAATCCGCAATCCGCAATCCTCAATCCGCAATTGTTAAACCCGTCCCGTCCACGCGCCGATGGCAGCGTTGCCGCCTCCATAAGAGTGCAGGATCGCGAGCGCGTCGGCGGCGCGCGGCTCGCTCCGAATCGCGACGAGCACCCCGCCGCGACCGACCAGCGTTTCGAAAATGCGTCCGTCATGCGGCTGGAACCCGACGCGCCGCATCGCGCCGGCGATGCCAACCTTCGCGAGATCGCGGGGACTGCCCTGCAGCGCGTCGACCAGTGGCCCACGCGCGATCACGGCACCGATGTTGGCCGGCTCGAGCCGCTCCACGGCGGGTCCGAGTGTCTTCTCGATCAATTTTCCGACCTCGGGGCTCTCCTTCGCCAGGATCGTCAGCGACTCGGATGGAAATCCCGCCTGCTTCAACGCGTCGAGGCCCTTCTGCGCCCACGCGACGTCCTGAAACACCGCGACGGTGAAGAGTCCGGTTTGGACGTCGATCATGGCCGTGTAATGTAGCACGTGATGCTGAGTCGACGAACGCCAAGAGGGCGTTTTCAAAATCACCGATGCAGAAACAAGCTCGCCACCACGGAGGACACGGGGGACGCGGAGGAAAAATCTCGTTTTAAACAGGTTTGAACCTCCTGTCCTCCGTGTCCCCCGTGGTGGCGAGGTGTTCTAAATGAGGCAGACGTGATCGACGTCGCGATCGTTGGCGCCGGGCCTGCCGGCGCGTGGGCCGCGTACTCGCTCGCGACGCGCGGCGCGCGCGTGACGGTGATCGATCCGTCCCACCCGCGCGAGAAGCCTTGCGGCGGCGGCGTGACGGGCCGCGCGCTCGCATTGATTGCTCCTGGGCTGGCCGAGGACTCTGTTCCCGCCTGCTGCATTCGAAGCGCGCGGTTTGTCGACTCGACGACCGGCGCATCCGCGTCGGTGCAACTCGAACGATCCGCCGCCGAATCCCAACCCGATCTCATCGTCGCGAGCCGCGCGCAGTTTGACGGAGCGCTGCTTGCCGCGGCGCGGCAGGCGGGTGTCGACGTTCGGGCGTCGCGCGTCACGGACCTTGCGCTGGAGAACGGCGGCTTCCGCATCGAGACGCGCGCGGGCGTGCTGCGTGCCGCGCGCGTGATCGGCGCGGACGGCGCGAACAGCCTCGTTCGCCGGCGCGTCGCGCGACCCTTTCGGCGCGATCAGCTCTCGATCGCGACCGGGTTTTTCGCGCACGGCGTCTCCAGCGACGAGATCGTCATCGAGTTCGTCGCCGATCCGCCCGGCTACATCTGGTCGTTTCCGCGACCAGATCATCTCGCGATCGGAATCTGCGCGCAGGCGGACGCCGGCGTCAGCGCCGACACACTCCGACAGGTGACGGCGGCGTGGATCGAGAAGACCGGCCTCGCGCGCGGCGCGCGGCTCCAGCCGTATTCGTGGCCCATCCCGTCGCTCAGCGCGCGCGACTTCGACGACCTCGAGCTGGGCGGGCCGCGATGGTGCCTTGTCGGCGACGCGGCGGGCCTGGTCGATCCGATCACGCGCGAAGGCATCTTCTTCGCGCTCGCGTCGGGTCAGTGGGCCGCTGAAACACTCGCCGCGACGTCCGACCCGACGATGTACGCGTCGCGCGTCAGGGATGAAGCGATCCCCGAGCTGGCGCGCGCGGCCAGAGTGCGATCGGTCTTCTTCACGCCGGCGTTCATCGCATTGATGATGGACGCGCTGCAGCAGAGCGAGGCGGTGCGCGCGGTGATGGCGGACCTCGTCTCTGGCCGCCAACCCTACGCGACGCTCAAGTGGCGGCTGCTGAGAACATTCGAAGTCGGCCTGGCGTGGCGCTATGTTGCGCAAGCTCTCCACCACGGTGGACACGGTGGATGCGGAGGAAAATCCCGTGTTGAACAGATTTGACCTCCTATCCTCCGTGTCCCCTGTGGTGGATAGTTATTTATCGTGAGAAATATCCGTCGCGGGCTCTGACGCGGGCATCCGGCCGATCGACGTCGACGTCGATCGCATGCCAGGAAGATCCTGGTGAGGCTGGCGGCACGTAACCGAGCAGATATTGGAAGCGCAGCTCTCGCGCAACGGTCGTCAGAATGGCGGCGAGCTCGCGCGGGTCTTTCGCATAGGACGATCGTCCGCCTGTCGCCGTCGCCAGCTCCGCGAACACGGGCGGGCGCACCGGTCCTAGCGCGATCGGGTAGACGAGCACGTCGCGCCGCCGCGCCTGTTCGACGAGCTCGGCCGCGCTGGTGTCGCTGTATCGGTCGGTCCCATCCGACAGCAGCACGAGCGCACGACGTCCTTTCGCAGACTGAATCGCATCGAGCGCGACCAGCGTCGCGTCGTAGAGCGGCGTCGTCCCCCACGCATCGAGGCGATCGATCACCGCGAGCGCTGCCGCGTGGTCTGTCGAGAGCGGCGCGGCGACCTCGGTGTCGCTGCCGATCGCGACGACCATCACTTGATCGTCTTGCCGCAGCGCGCCGACGAACGTCCGCGCCGCCGACTTCGCGACGGCCAACCGATCGCCTTTTCCCGCCATGCTGAAGCTGCGATCGATCCCGATCGCCACGGCCAGCGGAAACTCCCCCGCGGCGAACACGGTGATCGTCTGCGGCACACCGTCCTGCATGACCCGAAAGTCGTTGGCCTTGAGATCCGTGACCGGAACACCCTGTCGGTCGATGACAGTCGCGTACACCTCAACCAGGCTGACGCCGGTCGTAAACTGGGCGTAAGTGAGCGAGCCACCAAGGATTAGTGGTACAATCCACGCGATTCCCGTTCTCGTAAACCGCTGGAGCATCATATGTTTGGTTCACTCGGGCTGCCTGAGCTGCTGATCATCCTCTTCATCGTCGTTCTGATCTTTGGAGCAAACCGCTTGCCCGGGTTGGCCAAGGGGCTGGGCAGCTCGATCAAGAACTTCAAAGAGGGCATGAAGGACGGCGAGTCGCCAGCCGACCACAAGTCATAGCACCACGCGCGAGTCGCCCATTCGGCGGGTGACGCGCTCGCGATCCAGGTACTCGAGGAGCGGGATCGCGAACTTGCGGCTCACGCCGAATCGCTCCTTGAACGTGGCGACGTCGATCCGCGCCCCGGCGCCCGCCGAGGCTTTCAGCGCCGCCACTTCCGCTTTCAACCGCTTCAGCGCTTCGTCGTGAAACAGCAAGGTATCGATGCGTACGAGCACCTTCTGGCGCTGCAGCAGCTTCAAGACGCGGTCGACGGTTGCGGTGCCCGCGCCGGTGTCCGCGGCGATCGCCGACGCATCTGGCGGCTTCAGGCCGCCTTCTCGAAACGCGCGCTCGATCGATTCTCGCGCCCGCTCGTCTTCCGGTGACAACGCCACGCGGTGGGTCGCCAGCGCAATCCGGTCGCGGCTGACGATCGTGCCGGCAGCGGCGAGATCCGTCAGCGCGCGCTCGAAGACCTTCGCGTGACCGCGGGCGAACACGCGGTCGCGCAGCTCTTCGCGCGGGATCCCGTCCGAGAGCGGTTGCGCCCGATGATGTTCGCCGAGCGCCGCGAGCATCGCGCTCTTCAGCTTCTCGAATACCGCCGGCGTCACCAGCACGTCGTCCGCGCGCACAGCGTCGCCGGACTGGACCAGCGCGTCGACGCGCGCGTCCAGTGCCGCCGGATCGATGCCGACGCGTGAGATCATCGAGGCGACCGGAAACCCTGCACCGCCGGCGTCTTCGATCATCACGGCCGCCGCTCGGTTGTCCGACGGGATGCGATCAGCGGCGGACGGATCGAATGCGAGCCGCAGCGCCCGCGACAGCGCCGCCTCCGTTCGAATCGCGCCGCGCGGTGGATGCGGATCCAGAATCACGCCGCCCGCGATGGTCACCGCCGGCGAGTACGCGCGCAGAATGTAGCGGTCGCCGCGCGCCAGGACCGTCGGTCGCTCGAGGCGTAACCGTACGAACGCGCGCGAACCCGGCGCAATCGCGGGCACCCCGCCTGTCGCGTCGAGCGGACCGATGAGCGCCACGCGCCCGAGAATCTCCGCCGTGCCCTGATGAAAGCGCACCCGCGCGCCGTGCCTGATCGACTTCGCGCCCGGCAGCACGTTGACGATGGCGTCGGCGAGACGCGTTTCCTCGAACGCCGCCGGCGTGACCAGCGTCTGCCCTCGATCGATCTCGTCGACCTCGACGCCGCCCAGATTCACGGCGGTCCGTTGTCCCGCAACCGCCTCGGGCCGCGCGGTCCCGTGCACTTGCACCCCGCGCACCTTCACCGTTCCGGTCCGGCTGAAGCCGGACACCACAGACGTGGGCGCCAGCGCCAACTCGTCGTCGACGTGAATCCGGCCCGACACCAACGTGCCGGTGACGACCGTGCCGAATCCTTTCATCGTGAAGACGCGATCAATCGGAAGGCGCGTGACGCCGTCCACCGGCCGGCCGCCGACCTGCGCGCTGACGTCGGCGAGCGCCCGTCGAAACGCGTCGAGGCCGTCTCCGGTCTTGGCGGACACGGGCACGATGGGCGCGCCTTCGAGGAACGAACCGGCCGCGAGCTCACGCACTTCGAGGCGCACGAGCTCCAGCGTGTCGGCGTCGACCATGTCTGATTTCGTCAACGCGATGAGGCCCGCGGGGACGTGCAGCAGCCGGCAGATGTCGAAATGCTCGCGGGTCTGCGGCATCACCGATTCGTCCGCGGCGACGACGAGGACGACGAGATCGATGCCGCCGACGCCGGCGAGCATGTTCTTGACGAAGCGCTCGTGGCCCGGAACGTCGACGAACGCGACGTTGAGGCCGTCAATCGTCGTGTGCGCGAAGCCGAGGTCGATCGTGATGCCGCGCGCCTTCTCTTCCTTCAGCCGATCGGGATCGGTCCCGGTGAGCGCGTGCACCAGCGCGCTCTTTCCGTGATCGATGTGACCCGCGGTTCCGACCACAACGGATTTCATCGTCTTCGTGTATTCGAGGCTACTGTCGTCCGCGTTTGCGCATCTGTCGCTCGTTGCGACCGGGACGTTGTTTGCGCGGCTTCTCGCGCTTCGGCGCGGCTTTGCTGCGCCGCGGACCCCGCTCGCCCTCGCGCACGCGCTCGAGAATCTCCACCAGGCCGAGATCCACCTGGCGCATCTCCATGTTGACGCGGATCACCTGCACCTTGACCTTGTCGCCAAGACGATAGACCTTGTGCGTGTTCTCGCCTCTGAGCAGGTGCGCACTCTCCACGAACCGGTAATAGTCGTCCGCCATCGTCGACACGTGCACGAGCCCTTCGACGAAGTGCTCGATCAGCTCGATGAACAGACCGAATGCCGCTACGCCGGTGACGTAGCCTTCGAACTCATCGCCGACTTTGTCGGCCATGAACTTCACTTTTTTCCACTGCACGAGCTCACGCTCGGCATCGTCGGCGCGGCGTTCCATCTCCGACGTATGTCTCGCCACCTCCGGCAGCTCCTCGGCCAGCTCTTCCCGCGCGTCATCGTCTATTCCGGGGGCCCCTGCCCCCCGGTCGCTCAGCAGCCCATGCCGCGCAGCACGAAGCGCGCGATGGACGACGAGGTCGGGATAACGACGGATCGGCGAGGTGAAATGCGTGTAGCTCGAGGCCGCGAGCCCGAAGTGCCCGAGGTTTTCTGGCGCGTAGCGCGCCTTCTGCATCGTCCGCAGCATGAGAAACGCAATCGGCTTCTCTTCGGGCTTGCCGTGGATTCGCTCGATGAGCTTCTGGAAGTGACGCGGGCGAAGGGCGCCTGTCGGCGCGGCGAGGCTGTAGCCGAAGCCGGAGATGAACTCCTCGAACTTGGCCACCTTCAGAATGTCCGGCTCTTCGTGAATGCGATAGAGCGACGGCGCGTTCTGTGACTCGAGATACGAGGCCACTGTCTCGTTCGCCAGCAGCATGAACTCTTCGATCAGGCGATGCGCGACGTTGCGCTCGAGCGCGATGATGGCTTCGACGCGGCCGCCTTCGTCCATGATGACTTCGGCTTCGTTGAGGTCGAAGTCAATCGAGCCGCGCCGGCGCCGCGCGTCGTTCAAAATCTGAAAGAGCTCGCGCATCTGCTCGAACATCGGCACGAGCGGCGCGTACTGTTTCATCAGCTGCGGATCGCGATCGGTCAGGATGCCGTTGACGGCGGTGTACGTCATCCGCTCGTCGCTGTTGATGACACCGTCGTGGAACTCGTGGCGCACCACCTGCCCGTGGCGATCGATCTCCATCAGACACGACTGCACCAGGCGATCCACGTGCGGATTGAGACTGCACAATCCGGTCGCGAGCTCCGACGGAAACATGTGGACCGCGCGCTCGGGAAAGTAGACCGACGTGCCGCGCTCGTACGCCTCGCGGTCGAGCGCACTCCCCTCCTGGACGTAGTGCGAGACGTCCGCGATGTGGACGCCGAGCCAGAAGTGGCCGTTCGGCAGCTTCTCAATCGTGATCGCGTCGTCGAAGTCGCGCGCGTGCTCGCCGTCGATGGTGACCGTCGTCACGTCGCGGAAGTCGGTCCGTCCGCGGATGTCGCGTTCGGACACGGCGCCGCCGAGCCGCACCGCCTCGGTGACCGCTTCGTCCGAGTGCGCGTCGGGAATGCCGTACTTCCTGATGATGATTTCGGTGTCGACGCCGGGCGCATCGATGTCGCCGAGCACCTCGGTGACGTGTCCGATGGCGCCACGTGTCGCCGTCGGCCATCGCGTCAACTCGACGACGACCATGTCGCCGGGGGACGCGCCGCCTTCCTGACCCGGCGGGATGAAGATGTCCATCAGCACGCGCCGATCGAACGGCGCGACGTAACCCATGCCGTTCGCCCTCGACTCGGCTCGGGACGAGTCGTCGCGGTCGTAGCGGCCGACGATGGACTCGTTGGCGCGCTCGAGGATGCGGATGATGCGGCCTTCGGCGCGCCCGCCGTCCTTGATGCGCTCGATACGCACGACGACCCGGTCGCCGTGCATCGCTTCGTTGAGAAGCGGTCCGGAGATGTAGATGTCGCCGCCCGCTTCGAGCGGACGTTCGGGCGTGACGAAGCCGTAGCCGGCGGGATGCGTCTGCAGCCGGCCGACGTACAAGTCCATCTTCTCGGGCAGGCCGAAACGATGACCGCGAATCTGAATGAGGTCGCCGGAGGCGACGAGGGTTTTGATGTGCCGCTTGAACGAGGTTCGCTCGTCGCGCGGCACTTTGAGAATCTGAAGAAGCTCCCGCATACCGGCGGGATGGTGCACACGCTCTCGCATGAGCGCGAGCACCTGATCGCGTGAAAACATCTAGCGGACCGTATCAGCTGAAGGAGTTCTAGTCACAACCGGCTTTCGACGGCGATTCTCGGGCCCGCGACAACGCGGGGTCCCCACCGCGCACGCCTGCGCGGTGGGGTGCGAGCGCGGGGTCCCCACCGCGCACGCCTGCGCCGTGGGGTGCGAGCGCGGGGTCCCCTGTACGCGCACGCCTGCGCCGTGGAGTGCGAGCGGAGCGGCCCGGCAAGCAAGACCCCAGTAGACGCGCCACGATCAGGCTACCAGAATTATTTGGAGGTCGCCGACGTTCGTGCCGGTCGGACCTGTGTGAATGAGATCGCCCAGCGCGTCGAAAAACGCGTAGGCGTTGTTGTCCAGAAGAAATGGATCGGGCGCCAGCCCGGCCGCGGCCGCGCGCTGGATGGTCGTGTGATCCGCCACCGCGCCCGCGGCGTCGGTCGGACCGTCGATGCCATCCGTGCCGGCACTCGCGAGCATGGCCGGCGTTCCGGCTTCTGCGAGTAGTGCGGCGGCGGCAAGCGCGAACTCCTGATTGCGTCCGCCTTTTCCCTGTCCGGTGACCCGCACGGTCGTCTCGCCGCTCGACACGATGCAGGTTGGGCGCGTGCTGTCGGCCGCGCGCGCCAGGGCCCCGCGCAGAAATGCCACAGCGCTGGTTCGCGCTTCCCCGACGACCGGATCGCCGAGGCGCACGACGTGGTATCCGCGCGCCGCGGCCTCGGTGGCCGCACCGCTCATCGCATCGCGGCGGGAGCCAATCAATGTCGTCGTCGCGCGCGCCAATTGCGCATCGCCAGGCTTGGGTGTCTCGGCGACGTGGCCTGCGGCGCCGCGCTGGATCCGGTCGACCACTGCCCGCGGAAACGCATCTTCTCCGCCGAATCGCCGGAGCACGTCGAGCGCGTCGCCGAACGTGCTCGGGTCGGCGACGGTCGGGCCCGATGCGATGACGCTCAGATCGTCGCCGACGACGTCGGAAATCACCAAGGTGCGGCAGACCCCGCGCGCACGCACGGCCAGACGTCCTCCCTTGATTGCCGACAGATGCTTGCGGACCGTGTTCAGCGCATGAATGTCGGCGCCCGCACGCAGCAGACGATCCGTCGTCGCCCGCTTGTCGTCGAGGGTCACATCGTCAGCCGGCACCGCCATCAGTGCGGACGCGCCACCCGACAGCAGCACGAGCAGCGTGTCGTCGGGACCCGCCGATTCCGCGAGCGCCAACGCTCGACGTCCTGCCTGCTCGCTCGCGGCGGTCGGGACCGGATGCGCGCCGACGATCAGCTCGAATCCATCCGGCACGGCCGAAGGCTCGGGACTCACGACGAGACCCGCGCGAACCGTCACACGCTCGGCGACGGCAAGCGCCATCGGCGCCGCGGCCTTTCCCGCCGCCACGCAAAGATGCTGCGGCCCGTCGATCGCCGCGGCGCCAAGCGCATCGCCGACGAGCTCACGCGCGTTGACCGCGCGAATACCGGCCCGGACGATGGCCAGGAGATCGTGTCGAAGCTGTTCGTGAGAACGCGTCAGTGGGAGTGTTTGGGATCCGACCAGGCCGACAGCCCGGTCACGACATCGAATTTCTTCAGGAGCGAGCTGACTAATTGGGGAGCGTCGTCTTGCGTGGAGAGTTGTTCGAGCTGGCTGAGGATTTTCGCGAGCGCGGCTTCAACATCGGTGATCGCGCTCTCTGAATAGTACGGTCGCTGCTGCTGGAGGCAGCGATGATGCTTGACGAATTCTTCTCGATAAAACTCGATGATCGGGTGTGTCGCGTTGATCGGCCTCGAATCGCTCACGAAGCGTGGCATGCAGGCCCTCGAGAAAAATTGTCGTTGATCGACATCCAGTGTAAATCCGATGAAAAACTCATGTCAAGATTGTGTCAATCTGGTCAGGGTCACCGATTCCACGCCGCGACCAGCCCGCCCAGGCACCCGACAGCCATCCCACCGAGCACCACGAAAAAGCAGAGTTCCCACGGCAGGAAGCGGACTGACGACAGATTGATGGCGGAGGCCAATGGCACGAGATATCGTGCCCTCAGCGCGAAAAACGCCGCCAACAGCACGCCGAGCGCCATTAACGCCCCGATACCGCCCTGCAGGACACCCTCCATCACAAACGGACCGCGGATGTAGGCCTGCGGCGCCCCCACGAGCTGCATGATGTCCAGCTCGTCGCGACGGGCAAACAGCGCCAGCCGGACCACGTTGGCGACGGTCAGCGCCGCCGCGATCGTCAGGACAGAGGCCAGCACGAGGCCGACACCGCGAATGATCGTGATTGTCGACAGCACGCGAGTGAGCCATTGGCGGTCGTACCGCACGTCGGCGACGCCGGGCGTCTGACGCAGCCGCGCGCCCAGCGCTTCGACCGACGTCTGCGCCGACGAACCGGTCCGCAGACGCACCTCGTACGACGCCGGCAGGGGACTGTCGCCAAGGGTGTCGACCGCCGCGGCCAGATCGCTGAACGTTTGCTTGAACCGGACGAGCGCATCCGCCTTTGACACGTATTCATGCGCCGCCACGATCTCGCTGGATGTCAGCAGCGATTCGATGGCGCGACGCTCAGCCGGCGTGACCTCATCTTTCAAGTACACCGACATCTCGGCGGCGCTGCTCCATTCCGCGCCCAGACGCTCCAGATTGGCGGTCACGAGCAGAAACCCGCCGAGGACGAACAGGGCGAGCGCGATCGTCAGAGTCGACAGGAGGCCGGACTGCCGCCCGCGCCAAAGGCTGCGAATCGCTTCGTCAAACGCATAGCGAAGCGCGCGCATTCTAGTGGACCGTATGAGCTGACGGAGTACTACTCACAACGAGCCTTCGACTGCGATTTTCGGGCCGTGACAACGCGGGGTCCCCACCGCGCACGCCTGCGCGGTGGGGTGCGAGCGCGGGGTCCGCACCGCGCACGCCTGCGCGGTGGGGTGCGAGCGGAGCGGCCCGGCAGTGAATTCGAGAAGACACTCCACTAGGCAACCTCGACAACGCGGCCATGGTCCAGCGTGATCGCGCGCCGGCCGACGCGCCGAATCAGCTCGCGATCGTGCGTGGCGACGACGACCGTTGTGCCTCGCGCGTTGATCTCGCGGAAAAGGTTCATGATTTCGAGCGACAAGTCTGGATCGAGGTTGCCCGTCGGTTCATCCGCGAGGACCAGCTGCGGGTCATTCACCAGGGCCCGCGCAATCGCAATCCGCTGCTGTTCGCCACCCGACAGCTCTTCCGGATAGGCGTTCATCCGATGCTGCAGGCCGACCCACTTCAGCACTTGAAAAGTCTTTCGCTGCTGTGTCGCGAGCGGCAAGCCGAGCACGCGCATGACGAACGCGACGTTTTGAAACACCGTGAAGCGCGGGATGAGCCGGAAATCCTGGAACACAAAGCCGACGCTGCGGCGGTAGGTTTGCACCTGAGACGGCCGCAGCGTTTTGAGCTCGCGGCCCAGCACTTTCAGATCGCCTTCGCTCGGCAGTTCCTCGCGCAGGAGCAGACGCAGAAACGTCGACTTGCCGGCCCCGCTGGGACCGGTCAGGAACATGAACTCGCCCTTGTCGATGGTGAGCGTGAGATCGCGCAACGCGTAGACGCCGCGGTTGTAGAGCTTCGATAGGTGGTAGGTTTCGATCAAGTCCGGGGTTCCTCCCCCGGCTTACTCTGCCTGTGCACCACGAGTCGCTATTAGACCGTCAGATGAAGGCTTGCAGTATAACACGCTGCTGATGCGTCGTTGCGCGCGCGGGATGGCGGAGTTATCCTTCGCGCGACCTCAGCCTTCACGACAATGATTAGCGGCGAGACCTTTTCGCACTATCGCGTCATCGAGCTTCTCGGCGCTGGTGGCATGGGCGAGGTCTACAAAGCCGAGGACACGCGCCTGCGCCGGACCGTCGCGCTGAAATTCCTGCCGCTCGCCATGGTGCAGGACCGCGACGCCAAGGAGCGGCTCGTCCTCGAAGCGCAGGCCGCGTCCGCACTCGACCATCCGAACATCTGCACGATCCACGAAATCGACGAAACTCCGGACGGGCGGCTCTTTCTCGCGATGGCGTACTACGAGGGCGAGACGCTCAGGCAGCGCATCGCTCGCGGTCCCATGCCGCTCGACGAGGCACTCGACATCATCGCGCAGATCGCGCGGGGACTCGCCGCCGCACACGACGCGGGCATCATCCATCGCGACATCAAGCCGGCGAACATCATCCTGACCCCGCGCGGCGGCGTGAAGCTGCTCGACTTCGGCGTCGCGAAGCTGCTCGGACAGACGGCCTTGACGCGCACCGGGACGACGGTCGGCACAATCGCGTACATGCCGCCCGAACAGATCATGGGACGCGGCGCGGACGCGCGGTCCGATGTCTGGGCGCTCGGCGTCGTGTTGTACGAAATGCTCACGGGGCGGCTGCCGTTCAGCGGCGAACACGAGGTGGCGATTCTGAACGCGATCGCGACCGCGACGCCCGCCCCGCTTCACGACGCACGTGCCGACGCCGCCGCGCTCGAGCCGATCGTGACGCGCGCGCTGCAAAAAGAGCCGGGTGCGCGCTACGCATCCGCCGGCGCGTTTCTCCAAGACGTGGAGCCGTTGCGCGCGCCGCAGCTCACGACGGCGCGTCACGCGACCTCAACGGTCGCGCCGCCTGCTCGCGCCGGCCGATGGGCGATCGCGTCGGGAATCGCAGCGCTCGTACTGATCGCGACGCTGGCGGGCTGGCTCCTGTATCGCAACTCGCATGAGCGGTGGGCGCGTCGCCAGGGATTGCCGCAGGTTGCCGAGCTGATTCGCAGGGAACAGTACGCGGCGGCGTTCCGCCTGATCGGTGAGATTCAACCCTATCTGGCTGACGATCCGGAATTCGTGCGAGTGCGGGACGGATTGCTGTTTCCTGTGTCCATTCGAACGACGCCATCCGGCGCGGACGTGTACGTGAAGGGGTACGCCGAAGTCGACAGGGATTGGGAATACCTCGGTCGTTCGCCGCTCGACATCAAAGGACCGATCGCATACTTCCGGTGGCGCGTCGTCAAGAGCGGGTACACGACATTCGAAGGGGCCGCCGGGATGGGCACAGCCTCCTTGTCCTTTCATCTCGATCCCGAGGGCGCGCTTCCCGAGAACATGGTGCGCGTGCCTGGTGGAACCGTGGCGCTCGACGAGAGCGGTACCTTCCGCATGCCCGACTTCTTCCTCGACAAATTCGAAGTCACGAATCGCGCATACAAAAAATTCATCGAAGCCGGCGGTTATCGCAGACGCGAGCTCTGGCAGAACGAATTCGTGAGAGACGGCGGCGCCGTGTCGTGGGACGAGGCGATGGCCGAGTTCCGTGACGCGACCGGCCGTGCAGGACCGTCGACATGGGAGCTCGGAACATATCCGGAAGGACACGACGATTCTCCCGTCCACGGCGTGAACTGGTACGAGGCGGATGCGTACGCGCGATTCATCGGAAAGGCTCTTCCCACGGTCTACCACTGGCGGCGCGCGGCGGCGCAGGGAATCTATTCAGACGTCCTCGAGCTGAGTAATTTCAGCGGCAAGGGCCCTGCGCGTGTT
>MNEX01000084.1 GCA_001917905.1 Acidobacteria bacterium 13_1_40CM_65_14 | reverse complement strand
GGAAGGCTCTCGAAGTACACCTTGGAGACCGTGTAGTCGGCGTGCGTTCGCTCGCCGAACACGACAGGGTTCAGCGGGGTGCGCTCCGGCATCGGCAGCAGGCCCGCCGATGCGAGGATGTGCTCGCGGAGCCACGCAGCGCGCGTCCGCCATTCCTCGAGCGACTTTGGATGGCGGACGACGAAGCGATCCTCGAGCGTGCGGTAGCGGGGCGTCCGCGCGGCGGTATCCTGCGGCCGCGTGTAAACTGGCGTAGCGCCAAGCGACAGCACGAGCGGACACGCGGCCAGAGACCACAACACACGCATAGGGGAGCTCACGGACGGAGGAGAATGCCGCGGAAGATATCACGATCGCAGTGTGCGCGGGCAACAGTCGATCGGATACAGCTCGACCATAACATCTCTTCAAGCGATGACTTCAATGTCACCGCAAGCTCGCTGGCACTCGTACACGCTCAGTACTCCGCGAACGCATCGTCGGGAAAACAGTACAGCCAGCGCTCGCCGAGTTCAGCCGAGGCGATGACCGGGTGTCCCGTTGCGCGAGCGTGCTTGCTGGCGTGGCGATTCGGCGAGTCGTCGCAACAAAGAGTCGCACCGCATTCCTGACACGTCCGCAAGTGGACCCACTGCGCGCCGATCTTCATGCACTCGGCGCACTCGCGCCGTTTCGGATGTTTGACAGTCGTAATCGCCGTGATGTGAGCGCAGGCTTGATCGTGGGCCACGCGTCCCTCTCACTCGTGAAGCATGCGATGCACGAACGAGACGGCGATCGAACCCTCGCCGACCGCCGACGCGACGCGCTTGATATTGCCCGCCCGCACGTCGCCGACCGCAAACACGCCTGGCAGGCTCGTTTCCAGTAGGTGCGGAGCCCGAGCCAGCGGCCAGCGTGCAGCAGCCAGGTCGTCGTGTGACAGGTCGGGGCCCGTTTTGATGAACCCTTTGGCGTCGAGCGCGACGCAGCCATCGAGCCAGCGTGTGTTGGGCACCGCACCGGTCATGAGGAACACATGGCTGATGTTCTCAGTCCCGACAGTCCCCGTTTCGTTGTTCCGCCAGCGTACGCGTTCGAGATGATCCCTTCCATCGAGTGCGACGATTTCGGTGTGCGTGCGCAGGACGATGGCTGGATTGTCCTCGATGCGTCGAATGAGATAACGCGACATACTTTCAGCCAGTCCGCCCGAGCGAACGAACATGTGTACACGTTTGGCTGTCGGTGCGAGAAAGACGGCAGCCTGACCAGCAGAGTTTCCGCCTCCGACGACAATCACCTCTTCGCCGCCGCACAATTGGGCTTCGACAAACGTCGCGCCGTAGTACACGCCGGCGCCTTCGAACTGTGACAGGTTCTCCAGCGACGGTCGGCGGTACTCAGCACCCGTCGCGATGATGACGGCCCGCGCGGGTGCGCGCAGGCCGTCGTCGATCTGGATGCCGTATGGCGTTCGGTCGCAGGTGAGCCGGGCGGCACCCTTCGCGATCGTGATCTGGGCGCCGAACTTCTGGGCCTGCGTGAATGCGCGCGCCGCGAGCTCCTGACCGGAAATACCAGTCGGAAAGCCGAGATAGTTTTCGATTCGCGAGCTCGCGCCGGCCTGTCCGCCCGGCGAATTCGCTTCCAACACCAGAACATCCAGACCTTCCGACGCGCCGTACACCGCGGCGGCCAGCCCGGATGGTCCCGCACCGACTATCACCACATCGCGCACGTGTGTCTGGTCGATCGCGTCGTTGAATCCGAGGCAGTCGGCGATCTCCGAATTGGCCGGGTTTCGAAGTACGACCTCGCCACGGCAGATCAGCACTGGCACATCGGCCACACCGACGTGGAAATGATCGAGGAGTGCCTGGACGTCAGCATCGCGGTCAAGATCGATGTAGGCGTACGGATGACCGTTGCGCGTCAGAAATTCCTTAACCCGAAGCGTGCCCGCCGAGTGAGCCGACCCGATGAGGACAACATCTCCCAGCCCGCTCGCGATCAGTTCCACCCTGCGAAGGATGAAGGCTCGCATCAGGATGTCGCTGAGCTCCGCATCCATTTGCACGAGCGCTACCATGCGTTCGCGATCCAGCTCGATCACCTCGCCCGATTCGCGCGCCCGCGCTCTGAGCAGCGCAGGACGCCCGGAGATCATGTTGACCTCGCCGGTGAACTGGCCGGGCGTGTGCACGGTGACCAGCGTCTCAATTCCGCCGGATAGCCTGACGATTTCGACCTGACCCGCGGTCACGACGAAGAACGGCACGACGTGATCGCCCGCCTCGACGAGCACCTCACCCTTGCTGATCGGGCGTACGTGTCCGTGCGCCGCAACCCGCCCGATTTGTGCCGGCGTCAACGTCGGAAACACGTGCTCGATGCGTGAGTGAACCGGCGGCGGCGTTGGCGACGCGATTTCAGGCATCCGCTTATGCCCGGACGAGCGGCGCATCGACGACGTGCTCGGCCACGAACCAGGTCTGCAGCTCATTTCGTCGGATCACATCACTCACCAACAGATCGTTGGTGCCATCGTCGCCGGCTTCTGCGGCGCGCCGGGCCATCGCCCTGGCTTCCTCGATCACGATTTCGTGGGCGTGCAACAACCGCGAGATCTGCACCGGTACCTCTTCGCGGCCCTTTGGGGGACGCGGGATGAGCGTCGTCTCCGCGACGTCGTGCGCCATCGCGACGCTGACCCCGCCGAGTAGCTGAATCCGCTCCGCGATCGCATCGACCAACTCGCTTTGCTCGTCGGCGTGCTTGTCGAAGAGCAGATGGAGCTGGTAGAACGTCGGGCCCGCCACCTGCCAATGATGTTTCTTGTACAGATCGCGAAGGGTGATCGTGTCGGCGAGGACCTGGTTCAGATTCTCGACCGCCTCCTTGCAGGCGGCCTCCGACAGCGCGATCGGCATCCTGACGAGATGCCCGAACGGCTGGATTTCGTGCGCGTGCTGGTGCGCCTTCGGGGTGGCCCGAGCGAGAATGGCGTCCGCGTCGAGTGTCTTGGTGTTCATGTGACGGCCTCCTGATTGCCGATTCGTTGGAGTTTCTCTCATCCAAGCTGCGGGCCACATCACGGCATCGAGGACTTTTGCGGTACCCCAAGAGTGGTACGCGTTGATCCGCTGAGAGTGGTAAGAACGGCGCACATGATCCAGCGATGCGTGGACCCCAGGCTCGTACAATACTTCGACGTGAAGAAGGTTGGAAGATCGCTCGTCGGCGGCGGCCTCGTGGCGGCAGCGAACTGTATGTTGTTGACCGGCTGTCACCTGACGTCGTCAGCCGGCGATCCCGCGGTTGAGTTCACCGTGGTTCCCGAGGCGGCCGCTGGCGGCACAGACAGGCTCGCGCCGATCGCAGGGCGCGTCGTCGGTGCGCGTCCGGACCAGCGAATCGTGTTGTTCGCGAAAAGCGCTGCTGGACCGCCTCGCGACCAGTTCTTTCGGCGGCATGTTTTTCAGGAGGTACCCGCGAGCCCCCGGTGATGGGATCGCTCCTGCGTGAACGCGACGTGACCTGGCACCGACAGCTCGAGCTCTGTTCCCGCCGACGCGCTGCTCCATACTTTCAAGCGCGCCCCAATCCGGCGTGGGTTCGCGTCAAGATGGCGTCGGTACGGCGCCACGGCACGCCGCGACGGCCGGATGGAGAAGGACCTGTGAACGAACGAGCGAAGATCCGCGTGTTCAGCGTCGACGACCACCCGTTGTTGCGCGAAGGCATCGCCGCGATCGTCAACGAGCCGGACATGCTCATGGTCGCACAGGCGTCGAATGGATGCCGCTGATGTCGGGGAGCCTCAGATCCATGAGCGTCACGTCCGGCCGCTGTTCACGAAACTGGTCGGCGTCATTCGGCAGGTCCATGCAGGAAAGAAGCGCATCCCCGCAGAAGTGGCCGCGCACCTCGCCGAGCATCTCAGCGACGAGGCGTTGACCGAGCGAGAACGAGACGTGCTCCAACACGTCGCCGGCGGGAATCGGAATCGCGACATCGCCGAACAGTTGTTCATCTCCGAGGAGACCGTGAAGGTCCACGTGAAACACATCATGGAGAAGTTGGGTGCGAGCGATCGCACCGAAGCGGTCGCGATCGCCGTCCGCCGCGGCATCATCCAGTTGTAAGGAGCGTCTCGTCATCGCCGTACCACGAAAGTGGTAGGACGACCTTCCAATCTCTAGGGATTCGCTGCGCGACTGGAACCGTTACTCTCGTACGGGCTCGTGCGGCGAATGCGAACGCGCATCAAGGAGAGACCGATTGCAGCGGCTGTTTTCGTCGTTTCCCGACGGGTTGCCCGGCATCGGACTTCTGCTGTTGCGAACCGTGGTTGGAGTCACCGCGGCCGTCCAGGGCGCAGTCCATCTGGCCACCACGGGCGACCCGACCGTCGGCACGCGATTCATCGACCTGCTGGCGATCGCGAGCGGCGCGTCGCTGCTGATTGGCTTTCTCACACCGGGCACCGGCGCCATCGTGGGCTTGAGCATCACGCTCTTCTGGTTTCCAACGCCCTCGACAGGTCTGTTTCTCAACGGAATCGCTGCGTTGCTCATCGTGACTGACGCAGTGGCCATCGCATGTCTCGGCCCCGGCGCATTTTCAGTCGACGCGCGCCTCTTCGGCCGCCGCGAGATCCTCATCCCCCGCGAATTGCACAGGGCGAAGTCGTGACGGCCGCCTACCACGAGAGTGGTACGCCGCGGCCCCACCGACAGTGGTAGCGAAGAAACACTGCCGTGTCGTGATGCGTTCCTCGGATACGATCCTGCAAAGTTCGGACTGCGAATCTTCACCAACCACATCACGTCGAACTGAAAGGATTTCCCATGAGCACCACGACGACCGTCACTGGCACATCCAACGCCGCGGCGACAATCACCGAGCACGAACTGCAGCAGTGCGAGCGTGCAAACGCCACGGGCCTGCAACCCGTCGTATTCGTACACGGCCTCTGGCTGCTGCCGAGCAGTTGGGACCGCTGGGCGGCGCTCGTCGAGGAAGCCGGGTACACGGCGCTCACGCCCGGCTGGCCGGATGATCCCGACACCGTCGCCGAGGCGAACGCGCACCCCGAGGTCATGGCGCACAAGACCGTTGGGCAGGTTGCGGATCATTTCGACCAGATCATCCGCGGGCTGAAAATAAAACCGGCCATCATCGGCCACTCGTTCGGCGGCCTGCTCGCGCAGATCCTCGCGGGGCGCGGGCTGGGGTCGGCGACGGTGGCGATCGACCCGGCGCCGTTCCGCGGCGTGCTTCCGCTTCCGCTCTCGGCGCTGAAGTCTGCGTGGCCTGTCCTCGGCAACCCCGCCAACCGCAACCGGGCGATCCCGCTGACGTTCGAGCAGTTCCGCTTCGGCTTCGCCAACGCCGTCAGCGAAGCGGAGGCCAAGCACCTCTACGAGACCTTTGCCGTGCCGGCGTCTGGCGCGCCGCTCTTCCAGGCCGCGACCGCCAATCTCAACCCGTGGACAGAGGCGCAAGTCGACACCGAGAACCCGAAGCGCGGGCCGCTGCTCGTCATCTCCGGCGAAAAAGACAACACGGTCCCCTGGGCGATCGCGAACGCGTCGTTCAAGCGCCAGCAGCGAAATGAGGGCGTGACCGAGATCGTCGAGATTCCCAACCGCGGGCACGCGCTCACGATCGACAGCGGCTGGCGAGACGTCGCCGACACGGCGCTCGCGTTCATCAAGCGCTTCGTGTAGTCCCTGCGTCAGGAAAGTACGTCGGGTGTGCGAGCAGCAGAAAGGTTTGACACGCACGCTGAGCAGGAATAAAAGTAGCCGCCATCCCGTGATGCGCGCAACCCGCCCGAAACGAGATCGCTGCGAATTGCAGCAGAGGGGAGTGAGACCGTGACTCAACCACAGGTAGAACATCCCACGACGACTATCACAACCAAGGACGGCACGCAGATCTATTACAAGGACTGGGGCAAGGGACAGCCCATCGTCTTCAGCCATGGATGGCCGCTGAGCGCGGACGCCTGGGAGGACCAGATGGTGTTTCTGGGCGCCCACGGCTACCGCTGTATCGCACATGATCGCCGCGGTCATGGCCGATCGAGCCAGCCGTGGAGTGGGAACGAAATGGACACCTACGCCGACGATCTCGCGGAGCTGGTCGAAACGCTCGACGTGAGGAACGCGATCCACGTCGGTCATTCCACCGGCGGCGGCGAAGTTGCGCGCTACATCGGACGCCATGGCACGACACGCGTGGCCAAGGCGGTTCTGATCGGCGCGGTGCCGCCGCTCATGCTGAAAACAGCTGCCAATCCTGGCGGCTTACCGATCGAGACGTTTGATGGCATTCGCGCCGGCGTGCTCGCGGACCGCTCGCAGTTCTTCAAGGATCTGACTGCGCCGTTTTACGGCGCCAATCGGCCGGGTGCCAAAGTGTCCCAGGGCCTGCGGGATTCGTTCTGGATGCAAGGCATGCAGGCCGGCTTCAAAGGCGTGATCGAGTGCATCAAAGCATTTTCGGAAACGGATTTTACCGAAGATCTCAAGAAGTTCGACGTGCCGACACTCATCATGCACGGCGACGATGATCAGATCGTCCCGATCGGCGCCTCGGCGATGCTGTCATCCAAGCTGGTCAAAGGATCGACGCTGAAAGTCTATCCAGGCCTGCCGCATGGGATGTGCTCAACGCATAAAAATCAGATCAACGCCGATCTGCTCGCGTTCATCAAGGCATAACCGTGAGTCAGATGCCTGAGCGCGGCCCAGAAAGCGAGCTGGAGCGCTCGGGTGATGCTCCAGGGCCGCCCTGCACGCGTCTTGCGTCGTGTGACGATGGGCGGCTCACTTCATCGGAGTGCTCAGGGAGCGTCGCACGTCGCACACGGGGCTGCCGAAGAGCTTCGTCCACACTGCACGCAGATCGCCGGCTCGGCCGATCGCGAATGCTCCCGCGATGAGCGCGCCGGAGCTCGCACCTGACACGGCTTCCGGCATCGGGTCGTGCTCGACGAGCATTCGATGACGCCGACGTAAAACGCCGCAGGACAGCCGCATCCTTCGAAGGCGATTCCAAGCATGAGCCATCATCCTCGGCTTCTTCGCCGCCGACGTCTACGTGCGCGATCGGCGGCGATGACTATTTGGGTCCGAGAACCTGAACCTGCGTGATGTCGCAGCCCGACGGCAACCGGTTCGCGCGCGGCGGGATGTTGCCGAGATAGCAATTCGGAATCACGTACATCGTCGTGGTCGTGGTCGGTGGGGCGGGCGACGGGACTGCGGCGGGCGGCCGCGCCAGCTCCAACGCGGCGCGATACGTAACCGTCTCATACGGCAGGATCCGCACGTCGACGGTGAGCGTTTGATACTGCGGCGCGCGGATTTCGATCCGGTGCGGGCCGGCTTCGAGTTGAAGCACGTTCTGCGCGTTGATGTCTTCGACCGTGCCGACGTAGTACGAGTCGATGAACACCTGCGCGGAAAGCGGGGTGACCGAGAGCCGCAGGAGACCAGTCGCCGGCGCGGGCGCCGCCGGACGTGCCCGGCTTGTGTCAACGAAATCCGCCGGCGCCGAATACCCCGTCACGAACGGCGGAAAGAACGGCGAGCCAAACGCAAACGCACCATGCCGCGAGGGGCGGGTTCGAAAGGGCACGCCCTCACCGAATCGCGGCGTCAGTCCGCCTGCCGGCGGTAACATGAGCGGCGGAAGCGGAAACGTGATTGGCGGAGCGACGACTTGAGGCGGCGGCGGCGGCGGCGCCGGTGGAGGCGGCGGCGTCGGATGCGTGACTGTGTGCGGGCGCTGTCCCGCGCCCCGCTGGATATGGCTTAGCTGAGAATCCGCGCTCTGGGCGCCGCGCGCAGGAAGCGGCGCAACGACCACAACGATGAGCGCGAGAACCACGGGACGCATCTCGAAGGGATTATAGCTCGCGACAGACGCTTCGATTCGCGTTGACACGCCCTGGCCCGGGCGCTATGGTCCGGCCACTCTCTGTAGAACAAACGCCTGACATCTTGTTTTTCTGACAAGAGGCGCGTTTGTTCTACTAGATCGGGGGGCCGCTACGGCCCGCCGCTAAGCGCGGGTGAGCCCCGGTTTTGGTTGCGGCTCAGCCGCGCTGTGGCGAGGAGGAAACCATATGCGGGGCTCGCGGTTACGCGTGATCTCACTTGCGATTGCCTTTCTCTCCCTGGTCCTCGTGACGTCCTCGTCCGCGCAAACCAGTCTGGCGACGCTGCGCGGCAAGGTCACTGATCAACAAGGCGGCGTCCTGCCGGGCGTCACGGTGACCGCACGGCACACGGAAACGAACACCACACGGAGTGGCGCCACCAATGAAACCGGTCAGTTCTACCTGCCAAGCCTACCGGCCGGCACCTACGAGCTGACAGTCGAGTTGTCGGGCTTCTCGACCGGCAAGCGCACGGTGATCCTCCGCGTCGGGCAGGAGGCGGCCGCGGACTTTTCGTTGACTGTGGGCGCCGTGACCGAGACCGTGCTGGTGAGCGGTGTCTCGCCGCTCGTGGAGACCACATCGACGTTGAGCGGCTTGATCGACAGAAAAGAGATCGACAACCTCCCGACGATCGATCGCAATTTCGCCGGCCTCGCGCAGCTGGCGCCCGGCGTGTCGTCGAGCGGCGGAGGCTCGATGGGATTCGGCGCGGCGGGCCAGCGGCAATACCAGAACCAGATTTTCATGGACGGCGCGACCAACGCGCAGCAGTTCTACGGAACGCAGGCCGAGTTGTACCCCCAGGACTGGGTACAGGAATTCCAGGTGATGATCACCGGCTATTCCGCCGAGTTCGGCCAGGCGACGGGCGGCATCCTCAACGTGATCACGCGGAGCGGATCGAACAACACGCAGGGACGCGTGTACGGGTTCTACCGCAACTCGAAGCTCGATCGCGCGCCGTTCGCCGGCCGGTTCGCCAACGGTGAGCCGGTCTTCCTCGACGCACCGCCGCGGTATCGCAACTACCGCGTCGGAGGATTTCTGGGCGGGCCGCTCGTCGAGAACAAGGTCTTCTACTTCGGCGGCGTCGAGAGCTACGCCAACACGCAAAGCGCGATCCTCTCGATCTCCGACTACTGGCGCAATCAAGGCATTCAGTCGGTCATCCCGGCAGAAAACACCAGCCGCGTCTACATGGGCAAGGTCGATGCGAACCTGAGCCAGCGCCACCGGCTGTCTTTGCGTCACAGCCGGACGTTCCGCACCGACACCAACTGCAGCGGTCAGGGCGGCGACGGCTGCAACAGCAGTCCGCTCTGGACGCTGGAGAAACGTGCGACGTTCAACGGCCCGTTGTGGTCGGTTCTCGGCAACCTGACGAGCACACTCGGCGGCAATTCCTTCAACGAAGTGCGCGCGTACTATGGCGTCAATAAGCTGATCATCACGGGGAACGCCACGGGCAAGTACGGTCTCGCGCTCCTCCAGGACACGGCGAACGAGCCGCTGACCACCGAGAAGACGTACCCCGGCGCGGCGTTCGGGTCGGCGACCACCGGCGGGCTCGAGGGCGAGAACAATTTCTACGTCATCGACAACTTCATGTACGTGAAGGGCCATCACCAGTTGAAGGTCGGCGCGCAGCTGTCGCGCGTCGGCTTCTTCATGGACATCGACGCCTCGCAGAAAGGCCGCTGGTCGTTCCGTACCGATCGCGTGTTCAACGGCAACGATCCGGTGAGCTATCCGTTTCAGTTGAGTCTCGCCATCGGCACCGCGACCTACTTCAAGCCGTCGTGGAACCCGGCTGTCTTCGTGCAGGACACCTGGCAAGTGCGCGACGACCTGACGCTGAATCTCGGCGTGCGCTACGACGTCGACAACACGATCAAAGTCGGGAATGAGCTGGTCGACACCTACAACCAGCGCTTCATCCAGAACTTCGGCGGGGCTGCGCCACTCAGCAAGGTCAAGAGCGATGTGAACAACATCCAGCCGCGTCTCGGCATCGTCTGGACGCCGACCGAGGATCGCCGCACGACCGTTCGCGGCAGCGCCGGCGTGTTCTACGATCAGAATCACTTCAACTACAACGACACCTACATCAACCAGACGCTGCTCACCGTCAACCGCGTCACCCTGCGCGACAACGATCCGACGTCCAATCCGTTCTGGAACGCGGCGGATCCGGCCGGCAGCGCCACGCGGCTGCGCGCGTACCTCGGTCAGTACTTTCCGCGCTTCCCGGATCTCTCGGCGCTCGGCCGGGTGCAGCAGACGGCGACGGGCATGGCGTCCGACTTCCACGTGCCGTACACGGTGGCGGCGTCAGGCGGCATGACGCACCAGTTTGGCAACCGCATCGGCGTGCAGGCCGACTACGTGTACTCGCACGGCTACGACGTGATCGTGCAGCGCAACATCAACCTCGCGCAGGTGAACGGCCAGTTCGTGACCGTCGATCCGCGGTTCACCGCGATCAACATGTATCAGAACCTCGGATGGATTCAGTACCACGGCCTGGTCACCGGCCTTCAGTATCGCGGCGCGAAGCTCCGAGGCGGCGCGTCGTACACACTGGCGAAGGCCACCTCCAACAGCCTCGCGAGCGGTGTTGGCGGCGGCGCCGCGACCAATCCGCTCGACCTGTCGATCGATATCGGACCCACCAACGAAGATCGCCGCCACGTCGGTGCGATCGATGCGTCGTACCTCTTTCCGTTGGACGTGCAGCTGGCGACCATCGGGCGATTCCAGAGTGCGCTGCCGTACAACGTGAGCAGCAGCACCATCGTCTTTGCGAGACCGGAGCCGCGCAACAGCCGGCGCGGCGACAACGAGTCCAACGTCGATCTGCGCATCAGCAAGAATCTGACACTGGGTGGCCGCCGCGCGGCGACGGTGTTCTGGGAGATGTTCAACGTCTTCAACACCAGAAACTTCATCCAGTTTCAGGGCAGCCTCCAGTCGTCGGCGTTCGGGCTGCCGCAGAGCGCGCAGCCGATGCGACGGCAGCAAGTCGGCGTGCGCTTCGACTTCTGAGCGAGCGAGGAGATCGCGATGCGAGTGAATCGACGCGGTTTTGTCCGGTTGGGCGCGGCGGGCCTCGTGGGTGGTGTGGCGTCCGGCCGGCGGCTGGTCGCGCTGGCGCAGGGTCCCGCCGACGGGCCGTCCTTCGAGCTCGTTCAGCCGGAGTTGTTCGCAATATCCGGTGGTCAACCGAGCTGCTGGGCCGATTTCGACAACGACGGCGATCTCGATCTCTTCGTCGGATTCAAGGACGCCGTTGCGAACCGTCTGTATCGAAACGATCGCGGCACGTTCGTCGAAATCGCCGGCGACGCCGGACTCGCGGATTTGACCGACACACGCGCGGCCGCGTGGGGCGACTTCAACGCCGACGGCCGTCTCGAGCTCTACGTCGGATTCACCCGGCGATCGGGCGTGGCGAACAAGCTGTATCGCTATGATGTCAACGGGGGCAACGGCCGCTTCACCGACGTTGCGCACGATCTCGGCGTCGACGTGAAAGGCGAGACGCGGCAGGCGTCCTGGGTCGACTTCGACAACGACGGCCGCGTCGATCTGTTCATCGCGTTCCGCGACGCGCCGAACATGTTGCTCCGCAACGAAGGGAACCGCTTCGTCGACGTCGCGAAGGACATGGGCGTGGACGATCCGCGCAAGACGGTCGGCGCCGTCTGGTTCGACATGAACGACGACGGCCGGCTCGATCTCTTCGTGGCGAATCAGGACGGCACGCTCAACGGTCTGTTCAGGAACGAGGGATCGCGGTTCGTCGACGTCGCACACGAGCTGGGTATGGACGCCGATGGCCGGCCGGCGACTTTCGGCAGCAACGGGCCGAGCGTCGCCGACTACGACAACGACGGCCGACTCGATCTGTTCGTGGCGGGGTACGGGCGCAACTTTCTGTACCACAACGACGGCGCGGGCCGCTTCACCGACGTGGCGGCGGCGGTGGGGGTCGCCGGCGGCGACAAAGCGACGCCGTCAGGCTGGGGCGACTACGACAACGACGGCCGTCCTGATTTGTACGTCTCGTCCTACGTCGACAGGCCGGTCAATGAACACGACTTCCTGTTTCACAACGACGGCTCGAAGTTCAGCGACGCGATGATCGAGATGATCGCGAAGCACGGCGCGACCCACGGCGTGCAATGGGTCGACTTCGACGGCGACGGCGCGCTCGACCTGTCGCTGGCCAACAACAATCCGAACGGCGGCCACTATCTGTTCCGCAACACGATGCCGGCCACCCGCGCGCGTCGCTCCATTCAGGTCATGGTGGTCGATGAGCATGGACATCACACGCACGCCGGATCGGAGGTGCGCGTGTACGCGCCGGGAACACGAAAAGTGCTGGGCGGCCGCCTCGTCGATACCGGCGGCGGCTATTGCTCGCAGAGCGTGATGCCGGTGCACATCGGTTTGCCAGGCGACGGGAAGGTCGACGTCGAGGTGACGGCGATGACGAAGAACGGCCGCCGGATCACCCGCGTGGCGAATGTCGATCCCAACAAGCTGCCGAAGCGCGTCCTTGTGGTGAAGGTCAGCGCGACGTCTCAAAGCTCCCAGTAGCGCGGCTGTTGAGAGCTGGCTGCGAAATTACCGCAGCAACCTCTCCACCACAGAGGACACCGAGGACAGGACGCTCAAACCTAAGGAAACCGCTCATTGGCTCTGTGTCCCCCGTGTCACCGACACAACCCCTTTTTGTGTTGTCCGATCAGAACGTCAGCCGGAGGCCGAGCTGCATCGTGCGGGGATTCAGCGCGGCGATGATCCGGTTGTACGTACTGCCGCTCGTCAGGAAAAAATTCGTGACGGCGTTCGAGTTCGTCACGTTGTAGAGATCGAGCAT
>MNEX01000004.1 GCA_001917905.1 Acidobacteria bacterium 13_1_40CM_65_14 | reverse complement strand
AAAGAACCAGTGGAAATACTGCGTCGCGAACTCGCGCGTGACCATCGAGTAGGGCAGCGGCACGATATCGAGGACGACGGCGCGCGAGACGCGATTGGGATGCTCGACGGCGAGGCGCCACGTGACGCGCGCGCCGCGATCGTGGCCGACGACGGCGAACCGATCGTAGCCGAGCGCGCGCATCACTTCCACTTGATCGAGCGCCATCGCGCGCTTCGAGTAGTTCGCGTGATTCTCGCCGTCCGGCGGCTTGCTGCTGTCGCCGTAGCCGCGCAGGTCGACCAGCACGACGGTGAATCGCTTCGCCAGCTCGGCGACGATCTTGTGCCACTCGACGTGCGTCTGCGGATAGCCGTGAATGAGCAGCAGCGGTGGACCGCTCCCGCCGCGCCGCACGTTGATCGTCGCGCCTGTCGTCGGAATCTTCCGCGTCTCGAATCCGGGGAGGAGAAATGTCGCCTGAGGTGTGAGCGACTGCATCGATTCAGGGCCGCCTTGCACTGCGGCACGTTGCGGGCAGGTCACCGCTTCAGCGGTGCCGCGGCTGCCCAGCGCGCCCGCGGCCAGCGTCGTCATCAGAAATTCTCGTCGCTTCATTTCGTACTCGGATTCGTCCTGCGGACGCCGTTGAGCGGCGCCTCGGTGACGCACATGAAATTCGCCGCTTCGTCGATGCTGCCGGTGCCCTTCCATCGTGCGACCTGCGGATACAGACACAGCGGACGCGCGCGATCGACTTTGCCGTTCGTGCTGTGCGTCGCGACGAGCCTCTCTGGCGCGACGCCCTTTTCCACCCACTGTTCGAGCGCCGCCAGCGTGTCGAACTGGTTCGGTCCCGGTCCGCCGCTGCAGTGGCCCATGCCCGGCGCGAGGAAGAAGCGGTAGAACTCGCGCGTCTTCTCCAGTCCGCCCATCGTCTTCACGACGCCGTCGTAGTACGCGACCGTGTCCTGCGGCGGCACCACCGGATCGGCCCAGCCGGTGTACATCAGCAGCTTGCCGCCGCGCTTCTTGAACGCGCCCATGTCGCGATCGACCGCGGCCATGAACGGCAGCTTCTGCTCCGCGTACGCGAGATCGCGATCCCAGTCGATGGTGCGCCAGTCCCAGTTCGGATCGTGGAACAGGAAGTAGCGGAAGAAGCCAACGCGCATCGGCTCGGCGGGATCCATCACGTACTGACGCCAGCTCTGGATGGCGGTGTCGCCGAAGCCCTCGCTGCCGCGCGGCCAGCCGGTGAAGATCTGCTCACCCGAGCGCGGATTTTTCAGGCCTTCGTACATCTTCCGCGCGGCGTCGACCTGCGGCGCCGTCAAACAGGACGCGTCATCGCTGCCGTTGCGGCACAGCAGGCGGCCGGGATCGAAGTGGCAGCGGCGCGGATCGTCGATGATGCCGTCTCGCAGCCCATCGAGGCCGTCGCACGTCTCGACGACCGCCTTGGTCAGCGTCGGCAGTTTCGCCGCCGGCACGATCGGGGTGCCGTCCTTGTGGTGCGTGATGATCCACGAGTGCAGGAATCCGAACGTCTGACGGATGCGGTTGTTCGCGGGATCGCCGGCGATGATGCCGTCGTAGTCGTCGGGGAAGCGCTGCGCTTCGGAGAGCGCCTGATGGCCGCCGCTCGAGCAGCCGTTGAAGTACGCGCGTTCCGGGAACCGGCCGGTGTGATCGCGGACGATGAGCTTCGCCGCCTCGGTCATCACGTGCACGGCGCGGTACGCCCAGTCGATCACTTTCTCGGGATGGCCCTGTCCGAATTTCATGTCGTCGCCGGCGTGGCCCGTGTCGGTGCTCGCCGTCGCATAGCCGCGGCGCACTGCGGTGGCCATCGCGGCATACCCGATCGCGCCCGAGTAGCCGCCGTTGCCCACGCCTTCGAACTTCCCGTTCCACGCCTCGGCCGGCGGAATCCAGACTTCGAACTTGATCTCGGAATCGCTCGTGGGCCGCGCGACCGCTTCGACGCGGCAGAACGCGGGCAGCGTCATCTCCTGGCGCGCCCCCGGCGGCGTGAACGCGCCCGCCGCGACCGGCGTCGCCGACCGCACGCTGATGCCGGGCATCGTCAGCGCCGCAAGGTTCGCGCACGCCGTGCCTGCGGACTGGGCCGGCGCTCGCGCGTCGACGAGCGTCGGGATGATCGCCACAACAAGAGCGGCAGCAAGACGACGGGTCATGATGGGAGCCTCCGGTGGCGTGATTATACGCAAGCGCGCCGCGTATAATCGGCGGAGTTTCGACGATGACCGCCGAAAAATGCCGTGCGCGCGTGCTCGAAAGAACGAACCGGTGAATCGCTGGCGGGACTGGCGGGATCAATCCACGCGCGATCTGGCGCACGCTCGACACGCTCTCGATGCCAGCGACTTCGAATGGGCGGCATTCGCCGGCGCAGCAGTCGGCTGAAAAGGCGCTGAAGGCGCTGATCATGGCCGAGGGCGGCGAGCCGTGGGGGCATCTCGTCACGGCGCTCGTCGAATCGCTTCCGGCGACAAGAAGCGCGCCGCCGGATGTGCTGGACGCCGCGCGTCGTCTCGACAAGCACGACATTCCGGCGCGGTATCCGAACGGCTTCGCGGACGGATATCCCGGTAAACCGTACACGCGAGGGGAATCGGAACAGGCGATCGCGGATGCCACCCACATCACGGAATTCTGCGGGCGCCACTTACCTGGAGAAGGAGCGCCGCGTTAACGATCTGCGCGACGCCGCCCGTCGAGCGCGCGAACGGCAACCCTCGATTCAGAGGATGATTCTCTTCGGGTCGCTCGTCGCAGGAATCCCTACGCCCCGATCAGACGCGGACATCCTCGTCATCGTCGACACCGCGGCACAGCGCGGCGGACGCGATCGTCTTCCTGAAATCCTCTCAGCGATGTCTCCACTGCCGTGTCCGGTGGATCTCCATGTCGTGACCGTCGAGGAACTGGCGCGCGCGCGCGAAGACGCCGAGCCTCTGGTACGCGAGGCCATGAAAAACGGTCTCGACCTTCTCGCATGACCGCGGACGATCAGTCGCCGGTGGTGAGTACGACCTTGCCTTTCACCTTGCGATCCGCCATCAGCGTCAGCGCGTCGGACGCGCGCTCGAGCGGGAACGTGGCGGAGACGTGCGGCTTGATCCTGCCTTCGGTGAACCAGCGACCGAGCTGACGCATTGTCTCGGCGAAGCGTTCGGGCTCGCGGCGCGCGAGCTCGCCCCAGAACACGCCGACGATCGAGCATCCTTTGAGTAACGTGAGATTCAGCGGGATCTTCGGAATCTCGCCGGCGGCGAAGCCGACCACGAGCAGGCGGCCGCGCCAGGCGAGCGACCGCAGCGCCGGCTCGGTGTACGGACCGCCGACCGGGTCGTACACGACGTCGACGCCCTTGCCATCGGTCAACTGCTTGATGCGCTCGCGGAGATCTTCTGTTGCATAGTTGATCGTCTCGTCGGCGCCGTGCTCGCGGCAGACGGCGAGCTTGTCGTCGGTCGACGCGCAGGCGATCACGCGCGCGCCGAGTGCCTTCCCGATCTCAATCGCCGCGATGCCGACCCCGCCGGCGGCGCCGAGCACGAGCAGCGTCTCGCCCGCTTTCAGCTCGCCGCGATCGCGCAGCCCGAAATCCGACGTCGCGTAGGTGAGCCCGAACGCGGCCGCCTGCGTGAAATCCATTCCGGCCGGCAGCGGCAGCAGCCGCCGCGCTTCGGTTTTCACTTCTTCCGCGAACGCGCCGTACGTCGTGATTGCCATCACGCGATCGCCGGGCTTGAATCCATTCACGCCGTCGCCCGTCGCTTTGACGATGCCCGCGACTTCGCTACCGGGCGAGAAGGGGAGCGGCGGCTTGACCTGATACTTGTTCTGGATGATCAGGACGTCGGGGAAATTCACGCTCGCGGCCTTCACCGAAATCACGACTTCGCCGGGACCCGGCGTCGGCGACTCGACGTCTTCGACGACGAGCGACTCGGGCGGTCCGTAGGCTTTGCAGAGAACGGCTTTCATTTCGTCGTGGCCATCGCTTTGAGTTTCCAGAGATCCCACGCGCGCAGATAGCCGCCATTCTCGCCGCCCGCGACGATCTGACGTGCCTCTGCCGGATCCAGATACGTGATGTCGCCGCCCAAGGCGATCGCCTGCGTCTGGAGCGTGGCGTTCCTCTCGAGATAAATGCTGCGACCGACGGCGATCGGGATCGAGGAACCGACGATGGTGACACCGTGGCCGCGCATCAGCACGGCGGCCCGCATGCCGAGCACGGTAGCCAGGGCGCGCGCACGATCCGGGTTGCTCACCAGCATGTCGGTCACACCCGCAGACGTGCGGATGTCGAAGACCGGGACGCCGTCTCCGATGAATCCGGCTGTGTGCGACACCGGTCGCAGCGGGACTGAGCTCACGCTGAATGGAATCAGCGCCGGCGAATGATTGTGAACGATGGCCTTCACATCAGGCCGCGCCTTGTAGATTTCGCCGTGAATGAAGCGCTCGGAGTACACCGCGATCCCCTTCGCGTTGACAGCATTGCTGTCGAGATCGAATTCGAGGATGTCGCCGGCGGCGACGAGACCAGGCGCCAGTGAACGGGCGAGATAGTAGCGATTCGGATTGCGGCCGTCGCGCGCGCTGACGTGCCCGAAGCCGTCAAAAATATTTTCCTGCGCGAGAATGCGGTTGGCCGCCACGAGATCTGCAATCAGCGCCGGATCGGCGCGCGCATCGGGAGCCGTCGTCTGCGGCGCCGCGGCCACGACGCTCAGCGATGCACAGATGACCACGACGACGGCTGCGCCGTTCACTGCGGCTGCTCCATTTCCTCCATCTTCTTCCGCAGACTCAGCGGCCGCATGTCGGTCCACACTTCCTGGATGTAGCGAAGGCACTCGCTCTTCGAACCGCTCTTGCCAACGCTTTTCCAGCCCGCCGGATCGTCGCGGTCCGCGGGCCAGATGGAGTACTGCTCCTCGGCATTCATGACGACCTTGTAGCTGGTGTTGTCCTCTTCCCGCCGCTGTTGCTCGGCGCACATGCGCCTCGCAACGGCTCGAGGCTGTCGCTCGCTGCTGCCGCAGGCGCTTTCTGTGACGTGCAGCTTATCATTGCCGCCATGACCGACATCATCCGAGAGACCGGCGTACGGTGCCGCAACTGGGGCAGGTGGGGCGCAGACGACGAGCGCGGCACGCTGAACTACATCACGCCCGAGGACATCGTGCGAGCGGCGGGGCTGGTGAAGCGTGGCGCCGTGTTCTCGCTCGCGATTCCGTTCGACGCGAAGGGACCGCAAATCAACCAGCCGCGGCGCTTCAATCCGATTCACCGGATGATGATCACCGGGCCCGACTGCACGACCGGCGCGATCAAGTTTCCCGGCGGCGTCGGCTTCAGCGACGACATGGTCATCATGCCGTTGCAGTGCGGCACGCAGTGGGACGCGCTCAGCCACTGCTTCGAGGACGGCAAGATGTACAACGGCCGCGACGCCAACGAGGTGTCGAGCCGCGGCGCGAAGCACAACGGCATCGATAAGGTCGCGCGGGGCATCGCCGCGCGCGGCGTGCTGCTCGACATGCCGCGCGTCAAAGGCGTACCGTGGCTGGAGCCGGGCTACGCGATCACCGCCAACGATCTGGAGATCGCGATCGCGACCGAGCGCGTGGAAGTCGGCGCGGGCGATGCGTTGCTCGTGCGCACAGGCCACATGACATTGTGCAAGGATCGCGGCGGCTGGGGCGACTACGCCGGCGGCGACGCGCCGGGACTCTCGTTCCACACGGCGGACTGGGTGCACGCGCACGAAATCGCGGCGGTCGCGACCGATACATGGGGGATGGAAGTGCGGCCCAACGAGATCCCCGATTCGTTCCAGCCGCTGCACCAGGTGTTCATCCCGAACATGGGGCTGACGATCGGCGAGATCTTTTTTCTCGACGAGCTCGCCGAGGACTGCGCGCGTGATGGTGTCTACGAGTTCTTCTTCGTGGCGCCGCCGCTGCCGATCACGGGAGCGGTGGGATCGCCGATCAACCCGCTGGCGATTAAGTAGCTGACGAACCACGAAAAGCACGAAACCACGAAAGCACGAAACCATGAAAAACCGTTCTGGGTTTTCGTTTCGTGTTTTCGTGTTTTCGTGTTGGGTATTGTTCGTGTTTCGGCTCTAAGACGCCGGTTCTCCGGCTGTGACCGGGATGCACTGCCCCGAAATATTCCGTGCGTGGTCGCTGCACAGGAACACCGCGAGCGCGGCGATGTCCTCGGCCGTCGACATGCGGCGCAGCGGCGAGCGCTCGACGAAGGTCTGGCGCATGCGCTCGACGTCGACGCCGCGCACCTCGGCCTGACCTTTGATGACGCGATCGATGCGATCGCCCTCGACCGCGCCCGGCGCGATCGCGTTGACGGTGATGTTGTGTCGTCCCAGCTCCAGCGCGAGACCGTACGTCATCCCGATCTGTCCCGCCTTCGCCGAGCAGTAGCCGACGCGATACGCGAGCCCGCGGCGTCCGGCCATCGACGCGATGTTGACGATGGCGCCGCGGCCCGCGGCCATCATCGCCGGCACGGCGAAGCGCGAGCAGAGGTACGCGCTCGTCAGACACGAGTTGACGGTGTAGAACCAGTCGTCGGTCGTGTAGTCCTGCACGGCTTTCGTCGGACCGCCGTCACCCGCGTTGTTGACGAGCGTATCGACGCGCCCGAACGCGTGCATCCCGGCGTCGACGACCGAGCGCGCGCCGTCTTCGGTGCCTGCGTCCGCGACCACCCCAATCGCGTCGCCGCCGGCGTGGCGAATCAGCGCCGCAGTTTCGTTGACGAGCGCCGCCGACCGCGCGGCGCAGACCACCCGTGCGCCTTCGCGCGCGAACATCTGGCTCATGACGCGGCCGATCCCTTTGCTCGCGCCGGTGATGATCGCCACGCGATCGTCAAGCAACCCCACGATTTCCTCCTCGCTCGACTCCTAAGAAACAGCGCGTTTTCCGGCCTGTTTCTGCTCGGACGAGTCGCGATTCGATCGCGTGGGACGCTAAAGAGCTTGTGAAGAAATCGACGTTGAACGCAGAACTGGCAGAACACGCAGAAAAACCTTAACTATTTATCTCTGCGGGTTCCGCGGTTTCTGCGTTGTACGTGATTTGTTCACATGCTCTAAAGCCTTCGCGCTACGACCGGTCGGATGATACCCGCGCGCGACATGATGGGCCGATGGCTCCCGCGTCGCGGAGACGCGCGATCTCGTCGGCGTCCAACCCTAATCGCTCGCGCAAGACTTCGTCGGTATGCTCGCCGAGCAGCGGCGCCGGCAGGCGGACCGACCCCGGCGTCTCCGACATCCGCACCGGCGGTCCCACCATCTGAATCGTCCCGGCGACTGGATGCGTGCAATCGACCAGGGCGCCGCGCGCGGCGACCTGCGGGTGCGCGATGACGTTGTCGATCGTGTTGATTGCGCCCATCGGAATGCCCGCCGGCAACAGAATCGCCTCCCACGCTTCGTAGGGCTTGGTCAGAAATGCGTCCTGCAGCGTCGCGACGAGCGACGGGCGATTCGCGTTGCGCGCGGCGTTGGTCACGTACCGCGGATCGTCGGCGATCTGCGGCAGTCCGATGAGTGGACAGAACGAGCGCCACAGCTTGTCACTCCCGATGCCGATCGCGAGGTCGCGTGTTTTGGTCCGAAACGTCTGATAGGGCAGCAGCGCACCGTACGCGGTGCCAAGCGGTCCCGGCACGATGCCGTCCGCAAGATACGCGCCGACCATGCCTGACAGGATCCCGAGCTGTCCTTCGAGCATCGAGACGTCGAGAAACTGTCCGCGACCCGTCGTCTGCCGCGCGTGCAGCGCGGCGAGGATGCCGAACGCGGCGTACATGCCCGCGGTGATGTCGGCGATCGAGACGCCACAGCGCACGCCGCGGCCGCCGGGCTCGCCCGTGATGCTCATCATCCCGCTCTCGGCCTGCACGATGAGGTCGAGCGCGGCGCGATCGCGATAGGGCCCATCCTGGCCGAATCCGGAAATTGAACAAAAAATGACGCGAGGCTGGCGCCGGCGCGCGCGCTCGTAGGCGATGCCGAGTTTCGCGACGGTTCCGACGCGCAGGTTTTCGACGACGACGTCGGCCGTGTCGAGGAGACGGAAGAACAACGCCTTGCCGTCGGGATGCTTCAGATCGATCGTGACGCTCTTCTTGTTGCGATTGAGGTTGACGAAGTACGCGGTCTCGCGTCCGTAGAACGGCGGGCCCCACGCGCGCGCCATCTCGCCGTCGGGCGGCTCGATCTTGATCACGTTCGCCCCGTAGTCGGCGAGCATCGTCGTCGCAAACGGACCGGCGAGCGCGTGCGAGAGATCGAGGACCGTGACGTCCTCGAGCGCGAGCGTCACTCGGCGCCTTCCTCGACGAGGCCGAACAGCCTCTGCTGGTCGATCGGTTTGGAAATGTAGTCGTCCATGCCGGCCGCGAGGCAGCGCTCACGATCGCCTTGCATGGCATGCGCGGTCATCGCGACGATGCGCACGTGCGCGCCGGTCGTCTGCTCGCGTGCGCGGATGGCGGCGGTCGCTTCGAAACCGTCCATGTCGGGCATCTGCACATCCATCAGCACGACGTCGAACGACTCGCGCTCCAGGGCGTCGAGCGCTTCGCGGCCGGTGCTGACGACGGTCACGGCGTGGCCGCGCTTGGTCAGCAGGCTTTGCGCGATGCGCTGATTGATGATGTTGTCCTCGGCGACGAGCACGCGCGCCGTCACCGCCGCCGGCACGACACCCGGCCGCGGCTCGTGCCGCCGGTCGCCCTCATCGCGCGCCGGCGCGATCGGGAAGGGCGCGGTGAAGTGAAACGTGCTGCCGGCTCCCGGCTCGCTGTGAACCCAGATGCGGCCGCCCATCAACTGAACGAGCGTCGCTGAGATCGTCAGGCCGAGTCCCGTGCCCCCGAATCGACGCGTCGTCGATCCGTCCGCCTGGCGGAAGGGCTGAAAAATCGCGACGAGCTTGCCGGCCGGAATGCCGATGCCCGTGTCCGTCACCATGAAGTGCAACGTGGTCGCGCCCGCGTCCTCTGCGTCCACGAGAACATCGAGGGTCACCATGCCGCGCTCGGTGAACTTGATGGCATTCGCGATCAGATTGGTGAGCACCTGCTTCAGCCGGACGGCGTCGCCGACCATGCGTGCCGGCACGGTGGCGGCGATGCGGCTGGTGATGTCGAGGCCTTTCTCGCGCGCCGCGATCTCCAGCGGCTTCACGACGTCGTCGACGACTTCCGACAGCGTGAACGGGGCGGACTCGAGCTCGATCTTGCGCGACTCGATCTTCGAGAAGTCGAGGACGTCGTTGACGATGCGCAGCAGCGCATCGGCCTGACGCTTGATGGTCGCGAGGCAGTCGGTCTGGTACGGCGTCGGCGAGCTCTCGAGCGCGAGGTCGGTCATGCCGATGATGCCGTTCATCGGCGTGCGGATTTCGTGGCTCATGTTGGCGAGGAACTCGCTCTTGGCGCGGTTCGCGGCCTCGGCCGCTTCCTTCGCCTGCTCGAGCTCGTGCTCGGCGAGCTTGCGCGCGGTGGAGTCGCGGATGATGCCCAGAAACCCGATCGGCCGGCCCTGCGCGTCGCGTTCGAGCGAGACCGATTGCTCCACGAACTTGACGGCCTGATTCTTCAGCTCGACGGCGTACTCGTACGACTTGACCGCGCGTCCGGTGCGGAAGACGTCGGCGTAGAGCGCGAGCGTTTCCGTACGACGCGCGCGATTCGTCGTGGTGATGCTGAAGTGTGCGCCGAGGACGTCGGTGCGCTCCACGCCGAAGATGCGGCAGAACGCGTCGTTGACGAACAGATAATGGCCGCGCAGGTCGACGACAAAGCAGCCGTCTTCGATCTGATCGAGGATGGCGCGGAAGCGGTCGGCGTCCCAGCCGACGGCGTCCAGCGCGCGTTGGCGCGGCGACATCTCGCGCGCGAACGCGACGAACGACTGATGGCCGTCGCGGTTCTGCGACGCCAGGGTGATCTCAATCTTGAACTCACGGCCGTCGCGGTGGACGGCGGTGATCTCGCGCTTGTCGGTCCGCGCCGTGGCGGCGAGCTGCACGAGTCCGCGATCGTAGGCGTCGCGGTTGCGGGGCGGCACGAGGCGGTTGGACGGCATGCCGACCGCCTCGACGGGCGTCCACCCGAACATCTGTTCCGCCTCCGCGTTCCAGTCGGCAATCGCCCGCGCGGCGTCGATCTCGAACAGCGCTTCCATGCAGGTCTGATAAATTATCACTCATGACCGAAGCTGTGATTGTGTCCACTGCGCGCACGCCGCTCGCCAAGAGCTGGCGCGGCGCGTTCAACATGACCCATGGCGCGACGATGGGCGGGCGCGCGCTTTCTGCCGCGATCGAGCGCGCGCATCTCGATCCCGCCGAGATCGAAGACGTCATCATCGGCTGCGCGAATCCCGAAGGGGCGACCGGCCGCAACATCGCGCGGCAAATCGCGCTGCGCGCCGGCTGTCCGGTGACGACGGCCGGCATGACCGTCAATCGCTTCTGCTCGTCGGGCCTGCAGACGATCGCGATGGCCGCGCAGCGCGTGCTGAGCGGCGAGGGCGACGTGTTCGCCGCCGGCGGCGTCGAGTCGATCTCGTGCGTGCAGAACGAGATGAACAAGCACATGCTCAACGAGGACTGGATCCTCGAGCACAAGCCGGAGCTGTACTGGCCGATGCTGCAGACGGCGGAGTACGTGTCGAAGAAGTACGGCATCTCACGCGAGCAGCAGGACCGCTACGGCGTCGAGAGTCAGCGGCGCGCGGCCGCCGCGCGCGACGCCGGCAAGGCGTGGCGAAAATCAAGCCGGCGATCGAAGGCGGCGTCGTCGCCGCCGGCAATGCGAGTCAGTTCTCGGACGGCGCATCAGTCGCGATCGTCATGAGCGACAAGGCCGCGTCACGGAAAGGTCTGAAACCGCTGGGCATCTTCAAGGGATTCGCGGTCGCTGGTTGCGAGCCGAACGAGATGGGCATTGGTCCGGTGTTCGCGGTGCCGAAGCTCCTCAAGCAGACGGGCAAGACGGTCGCCGACATCGATCTGTGGGAGCTGAACGAAGCCTTCGCCGTACAAGTGATCTACTGCCGCGACCGTCTCGGCATTCCTGAGGATCGGCTCAACGTGAACGGCGGCGCGATTGCAGTCGGCCATCCGTACGGGATGTCCGGCGCGCGCCTGGTGGGTCACGCGCTCATCGAAGGCAAGCGCCGCGGCGCCAAGCACGTCGTCGTCACGATGTGCATCGGCGGCGGCATGGGCGCGGCGGGTCTATTCGAAGTTGCGTAGCCCGCTAGCGACACCAGTTACGTTCACGTTGACTTTGACAGCCGTGCTGCGTTCGCCGTCGGTCGCTGAGAGCTCGATTCGGGAACGCGAAGACGGCGCTGAAGTACTCGCTGAACCGGTACAACCGGGCGCGCACGACCGGGATCGCCAGCAATTACAACCCCTTGCTGTCGCAGACCGCGAGCGTCCAGTGGCGGGATTTGAACGGCGATGACATCGCGCAGGGTTCCGTCTCGTACCTGCCGGACGGCACGCGAGTGCCGTGCGTGTATCTGACGACGGGCTGCGAGATCAACGTGGCCGCCTTACCGTCGAACTTCGGCGTCGCCGCGCTCAACACGTACGGCAACTACCCGCGGACGTGGAATCTCGAACACGGTCTCGAACTGCAGCACGAGGTGATGCCGCGGTTGTCGGCGACGGCCTCCTGGTTCCATGGGGCGTTTCACAATCTCACGACGACCATCAATCAGAGCCTGACGGTCGACGGCGACCCGCTCCGGAACACGAACTACTACCCGCTCACCGTCTACAACCCGACGAGCGGCGAGCCTATTACGGTCTACAGCCGGACCGTCGCTGCCGGCACGCTGCCGGTCAAGAACCTCGACACGTTCGATCCGCAGCGGGAGCAAATCTACAACGCCTACAACCTCGAGTTCCGGTTCCGGCCGGGCCGCGGCGCCCAGGTGTTCGGGGGCCTCGCCATCGAGCGGCAACTCGAAGCGAACTGCACCTCGCCCGACAACCCCAATTCGATCCGGTTCTGCGACGATCGGGACAATCGCATTCCCTTCAGCAAGAACGTCAAGCTTGCGGGATCGTATCCGCTGCCGTGGGGCATTCAACTGAGTGGGGCGTTCCAGAGTAACCAGAGCCCGTCGGCGACGAGTGTCACGACCTCGCGCAACATGACCGCCACGCGCGGTACGACGCGGTACCCTGCGAGTTGTCCGGCCCCCTGTCCAGCCGGCACCGTGATTCTCCCGGCGACGTTCATTGGGTCACCCACCTCGCCGACGCAACTGAGTGTGGCGCTCATCCCGTACAACGCCGCGTTCGTCGAGCGGATCACGCAGCTCGATTTCAAGGTGTCGAAGAACTTCAAGGTCGGCGGAGCCACGGTGTCGCCGTCCTTTGAGATCTTCAACATCAACAACTCGGACGCGATCGTCAGCTACGTGTCCACCAACGTCCTCAGCGCGTCGTACGAAAAGCCGAACAGCATCCTTCAGCCGAGGATGATCGGCGTCGGCGCGGTTGTTCGCTGGTAACGTGTCATGGCTGATGGCTCGTGGAGCCATCAGCCATTTCCGACTCGCAGAGATCTTGACCTCTCTTTTGGTCAGGAGTAGCCTCCCGTAGATTTCTTCACGTTTCATCCGCGTCGGCGGTTTATTCCTTTCATCGCTCCGTCCGTTCATTCAGTCGTCGCCGTCCTCATAGTCCGGAATGGTTGCTTCCGGCGCTCGGATGATTTGGATCGTCGAAGGAGGGCGGGCGATGAAGGGAAACCACGCTGTCGTCGCTACGGTTATGAGTCTCGTGTGCGTCGCGCTCACACCAGGCGCCGCTCGTGCGCAGAGCGCGATCGCCGGGGTCGTCAGGGACACGTCGGGCGCGGTCCTGCCCGGCGTCACCGTGGAAGCCTCGAGTGACGTCCTGATCGAGAAGTCGCGGTCAGTCGTGACCGACGGCCAGGGGCAATACAAGATCGTCGACCTGCGACCCGGCGTGTACACGGTGTCGTTCAGCCTCACCGGTTTTCAAACGTTCAAGCGGGACACGGTCGACCTGCCGACCAACTTCACCGCGACGATCAATGCCGACATGAAGGTCGGCGCGCTCGAGGAGTCGGTCACCGTGTCCGGCCAATCGCCGGTCGTGGACGTCCAGAGCACCGCCCGCACGACGGTACTCTCCCGAGAAATCCTCGACGCGATTCCCACGGGACGCACCATCCAGAGCGTCGGACAGCTCGTGGTGGGTGTGACGCTCAACGTGCCTGACGTCGGCGGCTCGCGTGCCATGCAGCAAACCTACATGTCGGTGCACGGCCTGAGCTCCTCGCAAGTCACGACGCAGGTGGACGGGATGATGGTCAACGGTCTGGACGGCGACGGCGCCGTGCAGAACTACTTCAACAACATGATGAGTCAGGAGATGAGCTACCAGACCGCCGGCGCCGGCGCCGACGTGTCGGGCGGAGGCGTGCGCCTGAACATGATCCCCAAAGAAGGGGGCAATCGATTCAGTGGCGCGTTTTTCGGGGCGTGGAGCGCCGGTTCCTGGCAGAGCGACAACCTGACGCAGTCGCTGAAGGATCGCGGCCTGAGTGTACCGGACAAGATCTCGAAGATCTACGACTTCAACAGCTCCTTCGGCGGGCCGCTCAAGCAGGACACGCTGTGGTTCTTCGCCTCGGCGCGGCGCTGGGGCGTGGACGCGCCCATCGCCGACACCTTCTACACGCCTGCCGGATCGAACTACGCCACGACCTATCCGCTCTGCACGTCGCGGGCGATCAACTGCGAGCAGGGTATCGACGATCAGCACATCAAGAGCGCACTGGCTCGCCTGACGTGGCAGATCTCTCCGAGAAACAAGCTCGGGGTCTATTACGACCGGATCGGCAAGGATCG
>MNEX01000171.1:12939-31050 GCA_001917905.1 Acidobacteria bacterium 13_1_40CM_65_14 | reverse complement strand
CGGCTTCAACACCGCGCTCTTCGCCGTTGCCGATGCGCTGCTGTTCAAGCCGCTCCCGGTTGCGGCACCGGACCGCCTTGTCGACGTGTTCACCAACGACTCCACAGGGACTCAGCAGTTCAGCACCTCGTCGTACCCCGACTATCGCGATCTGAAAGCGGGCAACGACGTCTTCGAGGATCTCGTCGGCTATACGCCGATGTTCGGCGCGATGAACCTCGAGACCAGCTCGCGGCTCGCGATGGGCGAGATCGTCACGGGCAATTACTTCCGCGTCCTCGGCGTCAAGGCCGCGATCGGCCGCACGATTCTTCCGGAAGACGATGCGCCCGGCGCGCCGCGTGTCGCGATGGTGTCCGATCGCTATTGGAGGCGCGAGCTCGGCGGATCGCCGAACCTCGAAGGGCGCACGCTGCGCATCCGCGGGAATTCGTTCACGATCATCGGCGTCGCGCCCGCGAGCTTCACCGGGATGATTCCGATCCTCGCGCCGGAGATGTGGATTCCGGTGTCCTCCTCGCTCGAGGTCGAACCGGTCGGCATGCACGACGTGACGCCGTCGCCGAGCGGCACGACGCGGCTCGAGCGCCGCGGCGACCGGTGGATGTTCCTCCGCGGGCGTCTGAAGCCGGGCAAGACGATCGAGGCGGCGCGCGCGAACCTCGAGCTGCTGGTCTCGCGTCTCGGCGACACGTACCCGGCGACGAACAAAGGCCGCCACGTGCTGTTGAAGGCGACGAGCGACGTGCATTTCCATCCGGCCGCCGATCCGACGGTCGTGCCGATCGCCGCCGGTCTGATGTTCGTCGTCGGTCTCGTGCTGCTCATCGCGTGCGCGAACGTCGCGAGCATGCTGCTGGCGCGCGCATCGGGGAGGCAGAAGGAAATCGGCGTTCGCCTCGCGCTCGGGGCGAGCCGCGGGCGACTGGTTCGGCAGCTCGTCACCGAATCGATCGTGATGGCGTGCCTCGGCGCCGCCGCGGGCACGCTGCTCGCGTGGTGGGCGACCTCCGCGCTGGCCGCGATCCAGTTGCCGCTCACGGTTCCTCTCACGTTCGATCTGCGGATCGATGGCCGCGTCCTGCTGTTCACGCTCGTCGCGACACTGTTTGCCGGTCTCATCGCGGGCCTTGCGCCCGCGCTGCAGGCGTCGAAGCCAAGCCTCGTCGCCGATCTGCGGGGTGAGCAAGTCGGGTCGCGGCTCGGCAGCCGCCGATGGACGCTGCGTGACGGTCTGGTTGCCGGCCAGATGGCGGTCACCGCGATGCTGCTCGTCATCGCCGCGCTGCTCACACGCAGTCTGATCGCCGCGCAGCGGACCAATCCCGGCTTCCCCGTGGACCGGATTGCCGTGATCTCCACCGACACCGGGATGCTGCGCTATTCGGATGAGCGCAGCCGGCAGTTCTACGAAGAAGCGCAAGCGCGGGTGCGCGCGATTCCCGGCGTCGAGTCGGTGGCGCTCGCGACGCGCGTGCCGTTTTCGTTGAACTACAACCGGTGGGAAATCTGGGTGCCCGAGCGGCATCAGCCCGGCGGTCACGGTGACACCGTCGAAGTGACGACGGTCTCGCCGGACTACTTCAAGACGATCGGCGTGCCGATCGTCGACGGCCGTGGCTTCACGAACGACGACCGGCCCGACACCCCGCGCGTGGCGGTCGTCAACGAAACGCTGGCGCGCCGCTTCTGGCCGGGCGAGCGCGCGATCGGCAAGACGTTCCGGTCGCGCAACTCCGAAGGGCCGGTCTTCGAGATCGTCGGCGTCGCCGCCAATCACAAGGTGTTGACGGTCACCGAGCAGCCGACGCCGCTCTTGCACGTCTCGCGCATCCAGCGGCCGAACCCCTACAGCGCGATCGTCGCGCGCACGCACGGCAACGCGTCGGCGCTCTTGCGCGACATGCGGCGCGAGCTGCTGGCGCTCGAGCCGAATCTCGTCTTCGTCGAGAACCAGACGATGGCGGCGGAGGCGGAGGCGACGCTGTTTCCGGCACGCGCGAGCGCGTGGCTGGTGAGCGGCGTCGGTCTGGTCGCGATGCTGCTCGCGGCCATCGGTCTCTACGGGGTCATCGCGTACTCCGTCGCGCGGCGCACGCGCGAAATCGGCATCCGCATGGCGCTTGGCGCACGCCCGCTCTCGGTCGTCCGCCTCGTCATGCAGCAGGGCCTGCTCGTCGCCGTGGCCGGGCTCATCATCGGAGGCCTGCTCGCGATGCTCGGCGTGCGCGCGATCGCCGGCGCGCTGTACGGCGTGACGCCGTCCGACCCCACGTCGTGGATCGCGGCCGCGGCGGTGCTGCTCGCCGTATCAACCCTGGCCAATCTCATCCCCGCCTGGCGCGCGTCGCGCGTCGATCCGTCAGTCGCGCTCCGCATCGAATAGACAGGCAAACACGCTTAGGGGCGGACACACTGATCCGGCCTCCGAGGCCTCTGAGGTGTCTGAGGTGTCTGAGGCCTCCGAGACCTCCGAGGTATCTCGAACATGGTTCGCCTTGCTTACGTCTACGGTCCATATGCTCAACGATCTTCGCGTCGGCCTTCGGCTGCTCTGGAAGGACAAAGCCTTCACGCTGACGGCTGCGCTGACGCTCGCCCTCTGTATCGGCGCCAACACGGCGCTGTTTTCCGTCGTCCACAACGTGCTGCTCAGGCCGTTGAATGTCCCCGAATCGGATCGCATTGTCCTGATGGGGAACGCGTATCCGGGCGCCGGGTTCGACATCGGCGGCTCGGCGGGCGTGCCCGACTACTACGATCGCCTGCGCGAGACCACGGTGTACGAAGAGCAGGCGATGTACAACGGCCGCAACCAGAGCATCGATCAGAACGGAACGCCGACGCGCGTGCGCGTGAACATGGTGACGCCTTCATTCTTCCGCCTGCTGCGCATCTCACCGGCACTCGGCCGGACGTTCACGGAACAGGACGGCGAAGTCGGCAAGGACAAGAGCGTGGTGCTCAGCTACGCGCTCTGGCAGTCGCAGTTCGGCGGCGATCCGCAGGCGATCGGCAAGGACATCCGGCTCGACGGCCAGCCCTTCACGGTCGTGGGCGTGATGCCGAAGAGTTTCTACTACCTGAATCCGAACGTGATGTTGTGGCGGCCGATTGCGTTCACGAACGATCAAAAAGCGGACTCGCAACGTCACAGCAATAACTACCAGAACATCGCGCGCCTCGAGCCGGGCGCCAGCATCCAACAGGCGCAGCAGCAAATCGACGCCCTCAACACCGCGAACCTGGAGCGGTTTCCACAATACAAACAACTGCTGATCAACGCGGGGTTTCATACAACGGTGATCCCGCTGCAGGAAGACGTCGTCCGCGACATCAAGAGGACGCTGTATCTGATGTGGGGCGGCGCGCTGTTCGTGCTGCTCATCGGCTGCGTGAACGTCGCGAACCTCGTGCTCGTCCGCTCGCGCGCGCGCATCAAAGAGCTCGCGACGCGTCTCGCCCTCGGCGCCGGGCGGCTCCGCGTCGGACGGCAGCTCGTCGTGGAAAGCGTGCTGCTGACGATGATGTCGGCGGTCATCGGTCTGTTCGTCGGCTACGCGACGCTGCGGCTGCTCGGCACGATCAACATTCAGGACTTGCCGCGCGGTCAGGAGATCCGGCTCGATGGCGTCGTCGTCGCTTACACACTCGGTATCGCTGCCCTCATCGGTCTCGTGCTTGGCCTGATTCCCGTGGCGAACGTGCTGCCGGCGAATCTCACCACGGTGCTGCGGGAAGAAGGCCGCAGCGGGACGAGCGGCCGCGGCGCTCGCACCCTTCGGCGTACGCTTGTCGTCGCGCAGGTGGCGTTCGCCTTCGTCCTGCTGATTGGTGCGGGCTTGCTGTTCGCGAGCTTCCGCCAGGTGCTCGCGGTGGATCCAGGTTTCAACGCCGACGGCGTGCTCACTGCGTCGATCAGCCTGCCGCGCAGCCGCTATGCCGACGACAAAGCCCTCGTCGCGTTCACGAGCGAAGCGCTGCGCCGCATGCGCGCGTTGCCGGGTGTGACCGCCGCCGGCGCGACGGACACGATCCCATTCGGCGGCAACAACAACGACAGCGTGATTCTCGCCGAGGGCTACCAGATGAAGCCGGGCGAGTCGGTGATTTCGCCGAGCCGCGTACGGGCGAGCGACGGGTACTTCACGGCGATGGGCGCGAAGCTCGCGAAGGGTCGCTTCTTCGACGATCGCGACGGACCCACGACGCAGCCAAGAACCGTGATCGTCGACGAAACGCTGGCCAAGCGCTTCTGGGGGAGTCAGGATCCGATCGGACGGCGCCTGTATCAACCGACCGACATCAACAATCTCCTCGCGATCACCAAGGAGACAGTCTTCCTGACCGTCGTCGGCGTCGTCCGCGACATCAAGCTGCACGATCTCACCGAGGGGAAGAAAACGGTCGGGGCGTACTACTACCCGATGACGCAGCAGGCCCCGTCCGGGCTCACATTCGCGGTGAAGACGAGCGGCGAGCCGACGGCGCTCGCGGGCAGCGTGCGCGGCGTGCTCTCGCAGCTCGATCGCGAGCTGCCGGTGTTCGATCTCCAGACGATGGACGATCGGATGGAGAAGTCGCTGGTGAGCCGCCGATCGCCGGTGCTGTTGTCGCTCAGCTTCGGGATCGTCGCGCTGTTCCTCTCGGCCATCGGCATCTACGGCGTGCTCGCGTATCTCGTGACGCAGCGCCGCAAGGAAATCGGCATCCGCATCGCGCTCGGCAGCAGCGCGCGCGGCATCTTCGAGCTGGTGCTGCGCGAGGGGCTGATGCTCATCGTCGGCGGCTTCGTGGCGGGCGCGCTTGGCGCGTCCGCGCTCCGCAAGAGCCTCGAGAGTCAGTTGTTCGGCGTCAGCGCGACCGATCCGATCGTGCTGGCGACCGTCACGATCGTCCTCGCCGCCGTCGCGATCGTCGCGTGCGCGCTCCCCGCGCGTCGCGCGACGCGGATCGATCCCATCATCGCGTTGGCGGAATAAACGCTCGTTCGGACGACGAACATCGATCGACGAAGAACGCAAAGACCGCGAAGGCCGCAAAGACAACGGTTGTTCCTTTGCGGTCTTTTGCGCGCTTTGCGTTCATCGCTCTTTTTCGTGGTTTCGTGGCTGCTTTTGGCGGGTAGAATCCCGCGCGGGCGCCTGCGGCCATGCCAGCAGGCGAGCGCGTCAGCGCGAAGCGTGCGAGGCATCAGCGAGCCGGGGCCCCCAGCGCGGCGGCCGCGCTGGGGTGGCCGTGCGGGGGTGGGGCCCCGCGAGAGAGTAAAGAATGAAGACCGACACGTTCCCCGAGACGTTCGCGACCCTCCGGAAGTTGCTCAAACCCTACGAAAAGCAATTCACGGTGATCGCCGACGAGCCGAAGCGCTATTACCTGGCGACGAAGACGTCGAAGACGAAATCGGGCGCGGCGATCTGGTTTGGCGGCGTGGAGATCAAGAAGAACTACGTCAGCTTCCACCTCATTCCGGTGTACGGCAATCCTGCGTTGCTGAAAGACGCATCGCCGTCGCTGCGCAAACGCATGCAGGGGAAGTCGTGCTTCAACTTCACCGACCTCGATCCCGCGCATGTCGAGGAGCTCACCACAATCACGAAGAGGGGCTTTGAAGGTTTCATCAAGCAGTTCCCCTGACCGGCTGCTCGCCGAGTTGCCCGACGTCCCGCGCTGGATCGAGACGCGCGCGATGCTGCGTTCGCCTCAGGTGCAGGTGATCGGCGGTCGGGCCGTTGCCGATGGCGTCGTCGTCCGGCTGTTTCACGGCGCGATGTCGGTCGTCTCGGTGGTCGGCCGTCCGCCGGCGTCCGCGATCGCCGCCGCGCTCGAAGGGACCAGCACGATGACGCCGATCATCGTGCAGAACGACAATGCAGACGATGTCGGACGGTCGCTCGACGAGCTCGGCCAGTCGCCGGACGGACGCGCGTGGCGTCGTGAGCGCGCCATCCTTCACGCGCTTGTCTCGTTCCCCGAGCTTTTACCGCTGGACGACGACGCGTCGGTCCGTTTGCTCGCGAGCGATGATGCGCTGGACCATGTGCCGCGCGGCCTTCGCCACGAGCTGACGCACGCGCGCGCCATGACCGCGACGGCGGCAGCATGCGTCGACGGCGTGCCGGTCTCGTTTTGCTATCCGTGCTTCACGACCGAGTCGCTGTGGGACGTGTCGATCGACACGCTCGAGCCCTACCGCCGCCGCGGTCTCGCGGCGCACGTCGTGCGCTTCATGATCGACCACATGCGCGGCCACCGACTCGAGCCGATCTGGGGCGCGCTCGAATCGAACGGGAGCTCGTTACGTCTCGCGGCGCGGCTCGGCTTCACGCCGGTGGACGGAAACGTCGTCTTCTCACGCGGCCCCTGGGCCTATCTCACCGGTGGCTACGACGGCTAGCTCGCGTTTCGATTCGGGGTCGCGGCGTTGAATCAACACAAAGGACACAAAGGACACCAAGGTAACGTGTTCCTTTGTGTCCATCGTGTCCTTTGTGTTTGATCCCCGTGTCGAATCAAGCAAGCCGACCACGAGAAATGGGCTTTAGCTCGCGGGATTTGGTCGTGAGCGATGTCGCGCCAGTCGTCGCGAAGGCGCGCCGGCGTCTGATTCCGTTTCTCTTCCTCCTGTACATCGTCGCGTATCTCGATCGGATCAACGTCGGCTTCGCGGCGCTGCAGATGAATCAGGCGCTCGGCTTCTCGGCGACTGTCTACAGCTTTGGCGCCGGCATCTTCTTTCTGAGCTATGGGCTGTTCGAGGTGCCGAGCAACGTGATCCTCGCGCGCGTCGGCGCGCGGCGGTGGATCGCGCGGATCATGATCTCGTGGGGCCTTGTCTCGTCCGCCATGATGTTCGTGCGCGGGCCGGCGGGCTTCTACGCGCTCCGCTTCCTGCTCGGCGCCGCCGAAGCCGGATTTTTTCCGGGCATCATCTTTTATCTGACGCGCTGGTTCCCGGCGTGCGACCGCGCGCGGAGCATCGCGGCGTTCATGACGGCCGTGCTCATCGCCGGCGTCGTCGGCTCGCCCATCTCGGGCGCGCTGCTGTCGCTGCACGGTCTTGGTCTCGCAGGCTGGCAGTGGCTGTTTCTGCTCGAGGGCATTCCTGCAGTCGTGCTCGGGTTCGTCGTGCTCCGTTCGCTGCCGGAACGGCCAGAGGACGCGCGCTGGCTCTCCGCGGCCGAGAAGGCAGCCCTCGCTGCGCGTCTCGAAGACGAGGCGCAAACGATGAAGGCGGAGGCGCGGACGACGGGTGAGGCGCTGACGAGCGGTCGGATCTGGCTGCTCGCGATCGTGTACTTCACGATTCCTGTGACGCTCTACGGCATCGGCTTCTGGCTGCCTCAGATGATCAAGGCCGCGTCGGGCGCCAGCAACTTTACCGTCGGTGTGTTGAGCGCGATTCCGTACGCGGCAGGCGCCGTCGCAATGGTGATCGCCGGCCGTCACTCGGATCGCACGGGCGAACGGCGTTGGCACATCGCGATCGCCGCCGTCGTGAGCGCTATTGGCTTGGCGCTCAGCACGCAGGCTATTGGTGTGACGTCGTCGATCGCGTCGCTGTCGGTCGCGATGCTCGGCCTCGCGTCGATGATGGGTCCGTTCTGGGCGCTCGCCACCTCCACGGTCCGCGGCGTCGGCGCGGCCGCCTCGATCGCGCTCATCAACTCGGTCGGCAACACCGGCGGGTTCGTCGGACCGTATCTGCTCGGCGCCATTAGCGATGCGACACACAGCTTCGCGATCGGATTGCTGGCAATCGCCGCGATGCTGGTCGCCGGGGCATCGCTGGTACTCACGGTGCGCGATGAAGCGTGATCGATTGCCGCCGCTGTGGAGCTGTCCGAAATGCGGCGCGAAGTTCGTGTCTGCGAACATGTGGCACTCGTGTGGCCGCTACCGGCTCGAGGATCTGTTCGCGACGAGCGAGCCGCACGTGTTCAAGATGTTTCAGAAGTTCCAGCGCATGGTGGAGTCGTGCGGGCCGGTGACGATGATTCCGCAGAAGACGCGTGTCGTCTTCATGGTCCGGATGCGGTTCGCCGGCGCCACTGTTCGGAAAACGAATCTCCGCGTCGGCCTGATTCTCGAGCGAAAGCTTCCCGACGATCCACGCATCGAGAAGATTGAGACGTTTGGCTCGCACAGTCACGGGCACTAATTCCGCATCGATCGCGCGAATCAGCTCGACAAGACGATGCTCAGCTGGATTCGCGAGGCGCACGACTCCGGCACGCAGAAGCATTTCGAGCGGCGCGGGAACGCCGTTCGTCGGGAAAAACCAGGCATTCGCCGATAAAACCTGCCCGCTCGACCGCCCGCGTGACACGATCTCCGACAACGTCGCGCGACGGTTCCCCGTAATCTTCCGTAGCGCGAAGGCTTTAGAGCTTGTGAAGAAATACGACGTTGAACGCAGAACTCGCAGAACACGCAGAAAAACCTTAAGCATTTTTTCTCTGCGGGTTCCGCGGTTTCTGCGTTGTACGTGATTAGTTCACACGCTCTTTAGCGTCCCACGCGATCGAATCGCGACTCGTCCGAGCAGAAACAGGCCGGAAAACGCGCTGTTTCTTAGGAGCCGAGCGACCAGATGCTGGAAATCAAACACCTACGGAAATCGTTCGGATCGCTCGTCGCAGTGGACGACGTGTCTTTCGTCGTGAACGCGGGGCAGCTGGTCGGCCTGCTCGGGCCCAACGGCGCCGGCAAGACGACGACCGTGTCGATGATCGCGGGACTGCTGACGCCGGATCACGGCGAGGTCCTCGTCGGTGGCCAGCGGCTCGCCGGCGACACCGATCCGGCGAAGCGGCGCATCGGGCTCGTTCCGCAGGACCTTGCGCTGTACGACGAGCTCACGGCGCGCGACAACCTCCGATTCTTCGGCGCACTCTACAATCTCACGGGCCGCGCGCTGGACGAGGCGATCGGCGCCGCGATGCACCTGGTCGAGCTCTCCGACCGCATCAAGGATCGCGTCAAGACCTTCAGCGGTGGCATGAAGCGCCGGCTGAATCTCGCGGCGGGGCTGCTGCACGATCCCGACATCCTGCTGCTCGACGAGCCGACGGTCGGCGTCGATCCGCAGAGCCGCAACGCGATTTTCGACAACCTTGAAACGCTCAAGCGCCGCGGCAAGGCGCTGCTCTACACGACGCACTACATGGAAGAAGCCGAACGCCTCGCCGATCGCATCGTCGTCATCGATCACGGCAAGGTGGTCGCGGACGACACCGTGGCCGGCCTGCAGTCGCGTGTCGCCCCTGTAGAGGACATCGGCGGCGTGCGCGCCAACCTCGAGACGGTGTTCCTCACGCTGACAGGAAGGAGTCTGCGCGATTGACATGGCTTTCATCCAAGTCATTCCTCTCTGGGCGATGGTCCGCAAGGACCTGCAGATCTTTTTCAGCGATCGCCGGGCCGTGATCATGAGCTTCGCAGTGCCGATCGCGATCGCATCGTTCTTCGGATCGATCTTCTCCGGCCCGAGCCGCACCACCGAGCCGGCGAAGATTTCAATCATCGTCGTGGATCAGGATCAAGGGACGATTTCGAAATCAATCACCGACGGCCTGCAGCACGACAAGAACTTCAAGGTGACGACGACCACCCTGGAGCAGGCGCGCGACACCGTCCGCCGCGGCCGGACCGCGGCGGCCATCGTCATCCCGACAGGCTTCGGCGACGCGGCCGGCCTGGCATTGTTTTCGCGCCGGGAGAAACCGCAGCTCGACGTCGTGTTCGATCCGTCGCGCTCGACCGAAGTGGCGATGGTGCGCGGCATTCTCACGCAGCACGTCATGGAAGCCGTGAGCAAGGAGATGTTCGCCGGACCGCGCGGCCGCCAGCTCGTCGACGAGACGCTGAACAGCGTCGACTCGATGCCGATGCCGGAGGATCGGAAGAAGCTGCTGCGCGACATGCTCGGCTCGGTGCAGAGCTTCTATCAACAGAACCAAGCCGATCCGAACGCCGGGAGCGGAGGCGGTCTGACCATGCCCTACACCGTGCGCGAGGAACCGATGACGGCGGGATCGAACATCGCCTACAACGGCTACGCGCATTCGTTCGCCGGCATGGGCATTCAGTTTCTCCTCTTCGCGATGGCGAACCTCGGCATCGAGGTGCTGCTCGAGCGGCAGCGCGGATTGTGGAAGCGCCTCCGCAGCGCGCCGGTGTCGCGCGTGACGCTGCTCGCCGGCAAGACGCTCAGCGGCACCATCGTCGCGTTGATGACGCTGTGGGTCTCGTTCGGCTTCGCGATGATCGTGTTCGGCGTGCGAATCCAGGGCAGCCTTCTCGGATTCATCGGCGTATCGGTTGCGTGCGCGCTGATGGCCGCGACGTTCGGTCTGCTCGTTGCCGCGCTCGGCAACACGCCGGCCACCGCGCGTGGCGTGACGACGTTTGCGATCCTCATCATGGTGATGCTCGGCGGCGCGTGGGTTCCCACTTTCATCTTCCCCGCGTGGCTGCAGCAGGCGACGCTCGTCGTGCCGCCGCGCTGGGCGGTCGACGGTCTCGACGCGATGACGTGGCGCGGCATAGGGTTGAGCGGCGCCGTCGGACCGGTGCTGGCGCTTCTCGGTTTTGCGGCGCTGTTCGGCACGATCGCCGCCGCGCGGTTTAGATGGGAGGAGGCGTAGGAATTCTGAATTCGGAATTCAGAATTCAGAATTGGACCTAACCGGTTCGCGGGTCGGCCCGTCCAAATGCGCATGCTGTCCTTTGTCTCTGATGCGCGGTACGCGGTTCGCCTCCTGATTACGCGGCCGGGATTCTCGGCCGTCGCCATTCTCACGCTCGCACTCGGCATCGGGGCGACGACCGCGATTTTCACCGTCGTCAATGCCGTCCTGCTGAGCCCGCTGCCGTTTCGCGACGCCGACCGCCTCGCGGAAGTCCGCATCGTCGGTCGCGGCGGTGAGATTTATCCGCTGCCAGACGCGGACTTTCTCGCCTGGCGCGACCAGAATCAAACCTCTGACGCAATGGCCGTCTGGAACACGGAGCCGGCCACGCTGACGGGCGATGGGGCGGCGGAACAGATCGGGTCCGCGACCGTGACCGATCGCTTCTTCGACGTGCTCGGTGCGCGTCCGTTTCTCGGACGCGTGTTTCAGGAGGGCGACGACAAACCGGCGGCGCCGAAAACGGTGGTGCTCGGTCACGCGTTCTGGATGCGCCGCTTCAACGGCGATCCGAACGTCATCAGCCGCACGCTCTCGCTCGGCGGCGTCGCGCACACGATCGTCGGTGTGATGCCGGCGCACTTCACCTTTCCGCGCACGACGACCGAGGTGTGGCAGATTCTGACGATGAACCCGCCGCCGCGACGCGGACCGTTCTACACGCGCGCTATTGCGCGGCTGAAGCCGAACGTCACGATCGCGGAGCTGCGCGCGAATCTTGGCGTCGTGACGGCCGGACTCAAGCGGCAGTACCCCGCGCCAGAGGACTGGACGCTCGATGCGATCTCGCTGCACGAGTCGCTCGTCGGCGGCGTGAAACAGATGCTGTACGTCCTGTTCGGCGCGGTCTGCTTCCTGCTGCTGATTGCGACGGTGAACGTCGCGAATCTTCTGCTCGCGCGCGCGGCGACCCGCGATCGCGAGATCGCGCTGCGCGGTGCGCTCGGCGCCGGACGCGCGCGCATCGTCGGTCAGCTCCTGACTGAGAGCGTGGTGCTGGCGATCGCATCTGGCGGACTCGGCCTCGCGATCGCGGCGTGGGGCACACGCGCGCTGCTCGCGCTGGCGCCGGAGGGGATTCCGCGCCTGTCTGAAGTGCGCATGAATGTGCCGGTGTTTCTCTTCGCGCTCGCGTCTGCCGCGATTTGCGGCGTCGTGTTCGGCCTGGCGCCGGCGCTGCGCGCGTCGCGCACGCCGCTCGTCGAGACGCTGAAGGAAGGCGGACGCGGCGGCATGGGCGCCGGTCACCGACGGCTTCAGCGGCTGCTCGTCGTCGCGGAAATCGCGCTCGCGCTCGTGCTGTCGGTCGGCGCGGGATTGATGATTCGCAGTCTCTCCGAGCTGCAGCGTGTCAGCCCGGGGTTCGATCCTGGCCATCTGCTCACGTTCGAGCTGTCGCTGCCGCGGACGCAGTATCCGGATTCGCCGAACGTGCGCGCGTTCTACGACCAGCTGGTGCGGCGCCTCGAAGCGCTGCCCGGCGTGCGATCCGCCGGCCTCACCATCAGCCTGCCGCCGAACCTGCTGCAGGTGACCGACAACTTCATGGTCGAAGGCCAGGTGCTGCCGCCGAACCAGAGCGCACCGGTGGGTCCGGTCTTGATGGTGAACGACACGTTCTTCAAGACGCTCGGCGTGCCGCTCGTGCGCGGGCGCGTCTTCGACGAGCGTGATGAATCCGAGGCGCCGCCGGTCGTCATCGTCAACGACGCGCTGGCGACGAAGTACTTCGCCGGCGTCGATCCCATCGGACGACATTTCAAAATCGGCGGACCGGAGCGGCCGATCGGACCGAACAACCGGTGGATGACCGTCGTCGGTGTCGTTGGCGACGTGAAGTACTCGGGCCTCGAGTCGGCGCCCGAGCCGTCGTACTACATGCCGTACCGCCAGAATCCGTGGCGCGGTCAGTCGGTCGTGGTTCGCGCGACAACCCCGCCCGGGGATCCGCGTGCGCTGATGAGCGCGATCCGTCGCGTCGTCGCGTCGCTCGACAAAGACGTGCCGATCGCGCGTGTGAAGACGATGGACGAGTTGATGACCGCGTCGGTGGCGCCGCCGCGCTTTCGGACGGTGCTGGTGACGATGTTCGCGCTCGTCGGTCTACTGCTGGCGGCGATCGGGATCTACGGGGTGATGGCGTATGCCGTCGCGGAGCGGACGCACGAGCTCGGCGTGCGCATCGCGCTCGGCGCGGATCGCGCGTCGGTCCTGCGTCTCGTCCTTGGCGAAGCGATCGCGCTGGCGGCGATCGGCATCGCGATCGGCCTCGCCGGCGCGTTCGCTGCGACGCGCCTGATTCAAAGTCTCCTGTTCGGTGTCACGTCGACCGACGCGCTCACCTTCACGGGCATCAGCGCGCTGCTGGCCGTCACCGCGCTCGTCGCCAGCTACGTCCCCGCGCGCCGCGCGATGCGGGTCGATCCGATGATCGCGTTGCGCTACGAATAGAAAACGCACCGACGAAGGCACACGCAACCACGAAGACGCGAAGGCACGAAGACGAATGGTTTTCTTCGTGTCTTCGTGCCTTCGTGGTTGCATTTCAGACGGAGTAAGATGGCGCGCATGCAACCATACTTCCTGCGCGCCTCGATGCTCGTCACCCTCGTTGCGCTTCCGGTGCTCGTCCTGACGCAGTCCGGCGGACAGGTCTCCGATCGCGCCAGGCAGCTGCACGACCGCGCGATCGTGGTCGACTCGCACGACGACACCACGCAGCGGCTCGTCTACGACAAGACTTTCAAGATCGAGGCGCGCAACACGAACGGCAACATCGACATCCCGCGCATGCGCGAGGGCGGGCTCGACGCGCTGTTCTTCTCGATCTGGGTGCCGAGCGACGTCACCGGTCCACCGGCGGTGAAGAAGGCGCTCGATCAGATCGACGCCGTGCGCGAAGCGGCGCGGCTGCATCCCAACGACCTTCTGCTCGCGACGACCGCGGCCGACATCCGGCGCGCGGCGGCCGAGCACAAGATCGCCGCGCTGATGGGGATGGAAGGCGGCCACATGATCGACGACGACATGCGGCTGCTGCGCGACTACGCGGCGCTCGGCGTGCGCTACCTGACGCTCACGCACTTCAAGAACAACAACTGGGCCGACTCCTCGACCGACAAGCCGGCGCACAACGGCCTGACCGCGTTCGGCAAAGACGTCGTCCGCGAGCTGAACCGGCTCGGCGTCATGGTGGATATCTCGCACGTCGCCGATAAGACGTTCTACGACGCGCTGGCGGTCACCACCGCGCCGGTCATCGCCTCGCACTCCTCGTGCCGCGTCATCGCCAACCACCCGCGCAACATGACCGACGACATGCTGCGCGCGGTCGCGAAGAACGGCGGCGTCGTGATGATCAACTATCACGCCGGCTTCCTCAGCGAGGAGTTCCGAGTCGCCAGCGAAAAGAAGTCGGGGAACATCGTCGCCAAGATGGACGCGATGTCGAAGAAGTGCGGTGGTAACGAGGCGTGCACGACCATGGAGGGCGAGCGAATCGATCACGAGGCGATGATGAGCGGGGAGCTGCCGAAGGTGAGCTGGGAGAAGATCATCGAGCACATCGATCACGCCGTGAAGATCGCCGGCGCCGATCACGTCGGCCTCGGCTCGGACTTCGACGGCGCGACGATGCCGCTCGGGATGGAAGACGCGTCGAAGCTGCCGAAGATCACCGACGCGCTGCTGAAGAAGGGCTACTCGGAAGCCGACGTGCAGAAGATTCTCGGCGGCAACATTCTGCGCGTCATGGAACAGGTCGAGCGCGTCGCGCAGGGCGGAGGCAAGGCTCCGACGACGCAACGCTAATCGCGAAACCACGAAACCACGAAACCACGAAACTACGAAAACACGAAAACACGAAAACACGAAGACACGAAGGCACGAAGGCACGAAGGCACGAAGAACGCACGAAGAAGAACCTCTCTCGGTATGAAGGCAGGCCGCGAAGCCCGCGAAGAGGAAACGCCGATCGGTTCGGAGGCGATGGCCGGCTTTGCCGCCATCGGCGTGGTCGAAGCGGGCCGCGTGCACGAAACGCGGATCGTCGTGGGCGACTCGTGCACGCGACCCGTTTCGACCATGCGGCGCCGCGACGCGGCGCGCCTCCGAACCGAGGCGCTCCGTTCCTCCGATCCTCTGTGTGAACGTGATCAGCGCGGGCTTCGTGACCTTCGTGCCCTCGAGCCTTCGTGATAAAGCGTGGCAGGCGAGATGAAACGTACAGCGGAAGTGGTCATCGTCGGCGGCGGGTGCATGGGCGCGAGTGTCGCGTACCATCTGACCCGCCGCGGGGTGACCGACATCGTCCTCGTCGAGCGCGAGAAAATGCTGGCGACAGGATCCACCGGACGCAACGCCGGCGGCGTCCGTCATCAGTTCTCGAACGCCGCGAATATCCGGCTGTCGATCGAATCGATCGCATTCCTCGAGCACTTCGCGGACGAGGTCGGCCATCCGATCGACTTTCACCAGGACGGCTATCTGTTTCTCCTTTCGAGCCCGTCGAGCGTCGAGACCTTCCGCAAGAACGTCGCACTGCAGCGCAGCCTCGGGGTCGACGTCGAGTGGATCGACGGCGCGGTCGCGGCGCGCCTCGCGCCGGGCCTGAATGCCGGCGGCGTGGCGGCGGCGACGTTCTGCCAGCGCGACGGGATCGCCGATCCGAACGGCGTGACGATGGGCTTCGCGAAGGCGGCGCAGGCGGCGGGTGTGTCCGTCGAGCGCGACACCGAAGTGACAGCGATTCGCGTGGAATCGAGTCGCGTCGCCGCGGTCGAGACGACGCGAGGCACGATCGAGACGCGGATCGTCGTGAACGCGGCAGGACCGTACGCGCGCCAGATCGGACGCATGGCTGGTCCTCGAGGCATTGTCGTGCCGGTCGATCCCTATCGTCGTCACATTTTCATCGCTGCGGCACCGAATCAACCTCCCGCATGGCCGGCCTCGCGCATCATGGTCATCGACTTCGAGACGACCTTCTATTTCCATCGCGAAGGCGCCGGTTTACTGTTCGGCATGGGCGATCCGAGCGAGACCCCGACGTTCGACACGACCGTCCAGTGGGACTTCCTTCCGCAGGTGATTGACGTCGCGGTGAAGCGGCTGCCGGCGCTCGCCGACGCGTCGATCTCTCACGCGTGGGCGGGACTCTACGAAGTGACGCCCGACGCAAATCCACTGATCGGTCCCGCGCACGAGGTCGGCGGCTTCTTCCTGATCAACGGCTTCAGCGGCCACGGCTTCCAGCATTCGCCCGCGGCCGGCCGCATCCTCGCCGACGTGATCGTCGGTCGCGATCCGCAGTTCGATCTCGCGCCATTCTCGTTGGAACGTTTCGCAAGCGGTGTCGCCTCCGGCGAGCGGGACATGGTCTGAGCGCCTGCGGCCATGCCGAGCGGTCTGCCGCGAGGCATCAGCGATAGCTCGCGCCGGGGGTGGCGGGGTCCCCAACGCGGCAGCCGCGTTGGGGTGCCGCGGGGCCCCGGCGCCAGTGCAGAAAAAGATGGCGGGTGGTCAGTCGATGCTCAATCTTTTCGCCGTCGCGCTGGTCGACGTCGGCATCGTCGGGATCCTCGTGGGCGTGGTGTCGATCGTCAAGCCGCTGCGCTTCCTCGGCGTCCGTTCGCGTTGGATGGCCGTCGCGGTGATCGCGTTCTCGGTCGTCCTCATCGTCGCGGGCATGCTCACGCCGGCGCCGCTTCAACAGACGCCCCAGGCTCGCTCGGATCTGGATCGCGCGATGCCGGAGTGGCAATTCGACGAGTATCATTCGCTCACAATCCGGGCGACGCCCGAGCGGGTGTATCGGGCGATCAAAGACGTGACCGCCGATGACATTCTGCTCTTCCAAACGTTGATCTGGATCCGCCGCTTCGGCCGGCCGCTTCCAGAAGGGATCCTGAACGCGCCCAAGAATCAGCCATTACTCGACGTCGCGACGCGAACCTCATTCGTCTGGCTCGCGGACACCCCGAAGGAGATCGTCGTCGCGACGGCGGTCGTCGCGCCACGAGAGGTTCGCAGCGCGCGCGCGCCTACTTCCGACGAGTTCCGGGCCGCCCAGCATCGCGATGGATTCGCGTTGGCCACGATGAACTTTGCAGTCATACCACGCGACGACGGCGCGTGCGATGTGACGACCGAAACGCGCGTATTCGCGACCGACGCTCGAACGAGTCGCGCCTTCGGCGCATACTGGCGGGTGATCTATCCGGGCAGCTCGCTGATTCGCTACATGTGGCTCCGGGCGATCAGGAAACGCGCCGAAGCCTCAGGACCGTTGGAGAATCACAGCTCGCCACCGCGGAGGACACGGGGGACACGGAGCGACGATACCGTTTACTTGAAGTTTGGACCTCCTATCCTCCGTGTCCTCCGTGGTGGAGAGCTTGGAACGGTAATTTCGCAACCACGCTGAATCCCGGATGCTGCTCAACCTGGCGACGTGCGACGTGCGATCGTGGCAGACCTCGGACGTCGAGTCGCTCGTCGCGCACGCGAACAACCGTAAGATCTGGCACAACCTGCGCGATGCGTTTCCGCATCCGTACACCCGGCACGACGCGCGCGATTTCATCCGCGCCGTCCGCCAGCGCGAACCGGAAACGACGTTTGCGATCGCGCTCAACGGCGCCGCCGTCGGCAGCATCGGGTTCGTCATGCACGGCGACGTCGAGCGGGTATCGGCCGAAATCGGCTACTGGCTCGGCGAGCCGCTCTGGGGCCGCGGCATCATCACGGACGCGCTGAAAGGCGTGACCGAGTACGCGATCGCGACGCACGGCCTGACGAGGATCTATGCGCTGCCGTTCGCGTGGAACGCCGCGTCGTGCCGCGTGCTCGAGAAGGCGGGCTACGTGCTCGAAGCGCGGCTGCGGTGCAGCGCCATCAAAGACGGACAGCTCACCGATCAGCTGCAGTACGCGTTCATCGCCGATCCGCGGCAAGCCGGAAGCCCGGGCTGAACCCGCGGTCCTGCGGCGCGTGCGTATAGCGCAGGCCGCACCGCGCGCTGTTGGCGTCGAAGTACCAGCTGCCGCCGCGAATCACGCGCTTCTCGCCAGAGTCGGGCCCGTGCGGATCGAGACGACGTTCTCGAATTGATCGACGAAGTAGTCGAGATACCAGGCCGCGCGTGTGAGCAGCGCATCGAGCGACACGCGCTCGGGCGCACGCTCCTGCGCCGTGCCAGAGATGCCGCTCGTGATGAGGAGAGCGACGAACGCGAACCAGATGCGCGTGCTCATGAGAAAGTATCGATGCACTATACTGCGTCAGTTCGCGCTGGGGTGCCGTGGGGCCCCAGCCAATCGAAGAAGCGCCTGCGGCCACACCGAGCCGCGGACGTGGGAATCCGCGGCGAGGTGTCAGCGTCAGTTCGCGCTGGGGGTGGGGCCCCAGCGCCAGTGGA
>MNEX01000171.1:4778-12821 GCA_001917905.1 Acidobacteria bacterium 13_1_40CM_65_14 | reverse complement strand
GAAGAAGCGCCTGCGGCCACACCGAGCCGCGGACGTGGGAATCCGCGGCGAGGTGTCAGCGTCAGTTCGCGCTGGGGGTGGGGCCCCAGCGCCAGTGGAAAAAGAAGGCGGGTTTATGAAGCGGCTGATGACGATTGTCGCTCTCACGCTGATTGCGGTCACGCCCGGGCCGCTCGTTGCACAGCGTCCCGGGACGCCGGTTGTGTCACCAACAAACCGCGGCGCGGTCGCCGCGACGCCCGCGTCAACCTACTTCCCGGAGCGCTTCGACTGGCAGCACAAAAAGGCCGAAGAGGTCGGCATGGATCCGGCGCGCATCGCCGAAGCGATCAAGGTGTCGGTCGATCGCGAGAATCCTGCGAGCAAGGATCTGAACATCGCGCTCGCGACCTCATTCGGCCGCGGCGAGCCGTTCGACACGCCGATCGGTCCGGTCAAACCGCGCGGCCCCGCCAGCGGCGTCATCACGCGCCACGGCTACATCGTCGCCGAGTGGGGCGAGCCGAACCGCGTCGACATGACCTTCAGCGTGACGAAGACGTTTCTGACGACGGTGATCGGCTTGGCGTGGCAGCGCGGCCTGATTCGCGATGTGAACGATTACGCGCGCGACTACATGCCGCCGAACGTCGATCTCTTCGAAGCGCCGCACAACCAGAAGATCAAATGGGACGACTTGCTGCGGCAGACGAGCGACTGGTCGGGCACGCTGTGGGGCAAACCGGACTGGGCGGATCGTCCCGAAGGACAGCCCAACGAATGGGTGAATCGCACGTTGCACGAGCCGGGAACACACTACAAATACAACGACGTCCGCGTGAACGTGATGGCGCTCGCGGCGCTGAACGTCTGGCGCCGGCCGCTGCCGGACGTGCTTCGCGCTGAAATCATGGAGCCGATCGGCGCCTCGTCGACGTGGCGGTGGCTCGGCTACGACAACGCGTGGGTGGACATCGACGGCCAGAAGATGCAGGCGGTCGGCGGCGGCGGTCATTGGGGCGGCGGCATGTTCATCAACGCGTACGACATGGCGCGCTTCGGGTATCTGTTCCTGCGCAACGGCAGGTGGAAGGATCGCCAGCTCGTGTCGGAGAAGTGGATCCAGATGGCGCGGACGCCCGGTCGGGCGAACGCGACCTACGGGTTTGCGAACTGGTTCCTGAACACGGGGAAGAAGTCGCTGCCGTCGGCGCCCGAATCGGCGGTCTACTTCGAAGGCAACGGCGCCAACATCATCTACATCGACTGGGAGCACGACGTCGTTGCCGTGGTCCGCTGGATCAGCGGGAGCGGCGCGCTGGACGAGTTCGTCGGGAAGATCATCGCGTCGACCAAGACCACATCGACCGCCGCGCAGTAGGCTTTCGAACTCAGAACTCAGAACTCAGAACTCAGAACTCAGAACTGGTTACGCATCCCTTCCTCTGCACGGCGGCAAGGCGCCCGCGTGGCTGTTTGGCCGCATGGTGCGGCTGTCGCGCGAGATCATCATTTACCTCTCCTCTGAGTTCGGGACGCGCGACGTGCTGAGGCGTCTCTCCGATCCGTTCTGGTTTCAGGCGTTCGGCTGCGTGCTCGGCTTCGACTGGCACGCGAGCGGCGTAACGACGACCGTCTGCGGCGCGGTGAAGGAAGGATTGAAAGACGTCGATCGTGAGCTCACCTACGACAAGACGATCGAGATCCTGAACAAGGCGATCAACCGATCGGCGATCGATCGATCCGAGAAGGTGAAAGCATTCAGGCGTCTCGCAAGTGTTCAGCGGGCGGACACATAGGTCGCTCCTGCGGACCAGCCAGGCGCCCGAGCGGCGTGCGCCCGGGTCGCCTCGGTCGGCGGGGCGCTCGTCGGCTACACGGTGTTCAGCCGTCAGGCGGACCTGAGCGCGACAACCTCGCCTGCCCGAGCTGCACGATATCCGGGGATCGCCGCGGCGCAGGCGCACACTGTACCCAACAGCGCAGCAACCGCGAGGAGCATGCCTGGGCTCCACCGATCCACGCCGTACAGCGACGCGGCGACGACTTTGAGCGCCAGTGGCGTGGCGACCACTCCAACGGCGACGCCAACGGCGGCGAGCTTCATCGCGTCGCCGACGACGAGGCTGACGACGTCGCCGCGCGTCGCGCCGAGCGCCATGCGGATCCCGATCTCGTGCCGACGCGCCGTCGTCAAATAGGCCATCATGCCGTAGACGCCGACGGCGGAGAGGATCAGCGCCAGCGCGGCGAACGCGCCGATGATCCACGCGAGCTCGCGCGGCTGCGCGAACGTCTCGCGCAGCACGTCATCAAAGGTCATCTCATAGGACAGCGGTAGCTGAGGATCGACGGCGCGCACGGCTTCGCGGATTGCCGATGCGACGCTCTCGGCGGGGCCGCCTGCCGTTCGCGCCATCAGTGTGACGACGATCGTCGGGTTTTGGGCGTACGGTAAGTAGAGCTGAGGCAGGCCGGCGGCGTCGGGCAGACCATCCTCCCGCACGTCGCGAACGACCCCGACGATCGTGAGAGGGCCGCCTCGCGCGCGTGGAATCCAGAACCTGGTGCTCTGCGGAAATTCCGGCCGCAGATGTCGGCCGACCACTTCGGTGGTGTTCCAGAAGCGCCGGGCGAACGTCTCGCTCACGATCGCGACGCCAGCGCGCGTGGCGTCGTCGGCAACCGTGAAATCGCGACCGAGGACCATCGGAATCCCGGCGGTGCGGAAATAATTCAGTCCGGTAACCCAGTACCGCGCGATCGGCAGCTGGCCTCCCGGCGGAGGTGTGTATCCCTCGATTGTGACCGACACACCCACGCGGATCAGGGAGAGCGGCAGATAGTTCACCAGGGCGGCGGCGTCGACGCCCGGCGACGCACCGAGGCGATTGACGATGGCGTCGGTGACGCGTACGAGTTGTCCCGTGTCCGCGTACTGCGGATCGTTCAATGTCACCTGCGCCGTCATCACGCGGTCGACCGTTACGCCGCGCGCAAGGCCATGGAGCGCGAGCGCGCTGCGCGTGAGCGCAAGGGCCGATGCCGCGAGCACGATCGACAGCGCCAGCTCGCCCACGATGAGCGCGCGACGCAGTCGTCGGTTCGATACGCCGCCCGTGACGCCGTGTGTCGACTCTTTGAGTGCGTCGACGACGTCGACGTCCGCTGCGGCGCGAACCGGCAGCAGACCGAACACCAAGGCGACTGCGGCCCCCAGACCGCTCGTAAAGGCGAGCACCCAGCCGTCGACCCGAAACGGCTCAAGTCGATTGATGTCCTGAAAGCTCACGGCGGTGTTGAGCGCCGCGACGATCCAGATGGCGAACAGGATCGCGAGTACGCCGCCCATCGATGTCAGGATCAGCGTCTCCCCCCCGAGGTCACGCGCGATCTGCCAGCGACTCGCGCCGAGCGCCTGACGAACGGCGAGCTCTTTCCGCCGGCCGGCGGAGACGGCCAACGACACGTTCGCGACGTTGGCGCAGGCGATGAGCAGCACGAACGCCACGGCCCACTCGAGCACGATCAGAATCGGTCGGGAGCTGGCGGCGAAGCGCGTCGAGAGCAGCGACACGTCTGCCGTCCAGTCGTGGTCCGGAATCGGAAGCGTGGCGTAGACCGTGGCGAGCTGGGCGCGGGCGGCCTCGACCGAGACCGATCGCTTCAATTTGGCGTAGAGGTTGATCGAGTGCTCGCGATCGGTCACATCGAGCACGAACGGGCGGAAGAGATCGAGCTCACGATTGAGCACGCGATAGATCTTGAAGCTCGCTGGCAGGACGCCGACGACCGTGCACGGTGCCCCGTCGACGGCAATCGACCGGCCGATGATGCCCGGGTCGGCACCGAAGCGACGATGCCAGAAGCCGTCGCTCAACAGGACTACGTCATCTCGTCCGGGCTGCGCGTCGTCGTCGGTGAAACCACGGCCGAGCGAGGGTTGGACGCCGAGCATCGGAAAAAATGTCGGTGCGATCCGGAACCCTTCGACCTGCACGGCACTCGTGGTTGTCGACACGTTGAAGGAGACGCGCAGGAACACGGCCGTCTGCTCGAACGCATCGACGCGCTCGCGCCAGGCGACGTAGTTGGCGGGCGTGGGCGGCGCATACGTCAGGCCGCGCGCCGGGTTCGTCTCGAACACCACCACGAGCCGATCGGCATCGCGGTACGGCAACGGCCTCAGCAGCATCGCGCGTGTCAGGCTGAAGATGGCCGCGTTCACGCCGAGACCGAGCGCAAGCGTGACGACTGCAACAAGGGTAACGCCAGGGCGAGCAGCGAGCGCACGGATCGCGCGTGTCATTTTTTGTTTCTCGCGGGGCCCCACCCCCGCTCGCAGACACGCTCGCGCCGTAGCGCTCGCGTGTATCCAGGACAGAACGTCACTGACACCGTTGAGCTCACGTGTCGCGCGCGGGCTTTAACAGCCCGTGGTGAAAGTCTGGCTGCATTCGACGGGCGATGCATCCCCGCCGGCTGCGTTGCTCCTCGCTCAAATACTCCCGGTATTGCACCCCACCGTGCACAACACGCACGGTGGGGACCCCGCCGTTCGGTCGTCGCGCCGTTCGATACCGGGGTCCCCAGCGCGGCAGCCGCGCTGGGGTGGTCGTCGGGGCGCCTCGCCCGTCTCGGTGCGACGCCAGACTTTCACCACGGGCTGTTAGCCAAGCGATCCGTTGACATGCGGTTTCAACACCGTCTCGATGAACTGATGCGTCGGGGTCGGCACACCGACTTCGCGGCCGATGCGCACGACGGCGCCGCTCAGCCACGGCAGCTCGAGCCGGCGCCCGCGCTCGAGATCCTCGAGCATCGACGACTTCATGTGCGGCGGCAACGCGCGGTACGCGCGATCGACATCGTCGATCACGTGGTCCGGCACGGCGACGCCCTTCGCGCGCGCGACGGCCATCGTTTCGCGCGCCGCCGACTTCAGCATCTCGAACAGATCGGGATCGGCGACGACGCGGCCGATCGGACAGCGCGTGACGGCCGTCATGCCGCTGAACACCGACAGGCGGACGAACTTCGTCCAGATGTCGACTTGGATGTTATCGGTGAGCGTGACCTGGAACCCTGCAGGCGTGCACGCGTCGAGCAGCCGCTGGAGTCGTGATGATTGCGCGCCGTCCAGCTCGCCGAAGATCACGTGATCGAGCGCCGAGTGGCGAATGACGCCAGGCTCCGCGATCACCGCTGCGACGTAGACCGTGCCGCCGGCGGCATGCGCGCGTCCCACCGCGCGCGACACGATGTCAACGCCGTCGACGCCGTTCTGCAGCGGGATAACCGCGGTGTTCGGTCCGATGAGGGGCGGCAGCCGCGTCGCGGCCGCTTCCGCGTCATACAGCTTGACGGTGAACAACACGATGTCGACGGGTCCGATCGCGCGCGGATCGTCGGACGCGTTGACCCGCGGCAAGTGGAGGTCGCCGCGAAAGCTGTGAAGCGTGAGACCGCGCGAGCGCAGCGCCTCGAGATGGGCGCCGCGCGCGAGAAACGTGACGTCCGCGCCCGCCGCCGCCAGCCGTCCGCCGAAATACCCGCCCACGCCGCCCGCCCCCATGACCGCGATCCGGAGAGGTGCCACGGGCGACATGTTAACGGAGGGGACGGAGGAAACGGGTACCGAGGACGCCGAGGAAGACTCCCGGCAGTATCGAAGACTACGGAGCAAACGGATTCACAAACGGAGGAACTGAGGAACGGAGAACGAACGGAGGAGAGCATTCGACGCGGCGCTGCAAAGCGACGGCCTGCGTAGCAGGCCGTCCGCGTCGAATGCGCGTTCTTCTCCGTTCGTTCTCCGTTTCTCCATTTCTCCGTTTGTGAACACCGTTACCTCCGTGCCCTCCGTTCTCTGAGATCAACCTTTTCAAAACCGCTAGCGTCACAAACGCTACATAGGTAAGAATGCTACATATGTCCCGACTGCCGCTCCGTCCCACCCTCGTGGCCGTCCTGCAGGCGCTGACCGCCGGCGCCCGCCACGGCTTCGACGTCATCAACGCCACCGGCCTGCCCAGCGGCACGGTGTATCCCGCGCTGGCGCGCCTCGAACACGAGGGCCTGGTCGAATCGCGCTGGGAGGAGCACACAGTGGCGCAGAAAGAAAAACGTCCGCCGCGCCGCTACTACGAAGTCACGACGGCCGGCGAAAAAATTCTCGCGACCGCTGTGGCGGCGCTCAAGGAACGTGAGCGGTCGGCACGTGCGCGCCTGCGCGCGTTCCGTCCAGTCAAGGCATCGCGGTGAATCGGATAGTCGTCGCGAATCAGCGCGCCGAGCGAAGGCAAGGCGTGGCAGGCGATGGGGTGATCGCGGATGGTGACGGAATCGGCGACTAAGCGGACAGTCGTTGCAAGTCAGCGCCGCGAGCGTAAGCGAGCGGTGGCAGGCGCTGGGCGTGGGGCCCCAGCGCAAAGTAAAGGAGGATGATGAAGAAACTCGCGCGCGCCATCGTGAACGCCGCGAGCGTGTTCGTCCCGCGCTGGCGCCGCGACGACTGGCGCCGCGAATGGCACGCCGAGCTCTGGTACGCGCCGCGCGACGCGGTGCGCCTCAGCACGGGCGCCGTGCCCCATGCCTTGCAGCTGCTGCAGCAGCATTGGAGTCTCGACATGGTGATGCAGGACATTCGCTACGGCTGCCGCATGCTGCGCCGAAATCCGGCGTTCGCGATCGTCGCGTCGCTGACGCTCGCGCTCGGCATCGGCGCCACCACAGCCATCTTCAGCATCGTCAACGCGGTGCTCTGGCGCGATTTGCCGTACCGCGATGCGACGCGCCTCGTGCAGCTGTGGGAGACCAATCCCGATCGCCACTGGACGGATGCCGAGTGTTCACCTGCGAACCTCGCCGACTGGCGCCGCGAGAACCAGTCGTTCGAAGACATGGCGGCGTACTTCGGCCGTGCGCGCGACGCCTGGGTCAGAAATTTCGCGCTGACGGGCGCGGGCGAGCCCGAGCGTCTGAGCGGGATGACCGTGACGGCGAATTTCTTTTCGGTCCTCGGCGTCCAGCCGGCGTTTGGGCGCGGCTTTTTGCCCGAAGAAGAATGGGGCGGCAAAGACGAGGCGATCATCATCAGCGCCGGTCTTTGGCGGCGGCGGTTCGCAGGCGATCCCGCCATCGTCGGACGGACGCTGTCGCTCGACGGACGGACGCGCACCGTGGTCGGCGTGCTGCCGCCTGACTTTCGTTTCAACAACGCGGCGCTCGACGTCTGGGTGCCGATGGGCTGGACGCCGCAGAGCATCGCGAGCACGCGACGGCCGCACTACCTTCGTGTCATCGCGCGACTGAAGCCGGCCGTCTCCGTGCCGCAGGCGCAAGGCGAGATGCAACGCATCGCGAAGGATCTCGAGCGGCGTTATCCCGACACGAACACGCACATGGGCGTCGGCGTCGGACCGCTGCAGGAGTGGATGGTCGGGCCGTCGCGCACCGCGCTGCAGTTGTTCCTCGGCGCGGTCGCGTTCGTCCTGCTCGTCGCCTGCGCGAACGTGGCGAATCTGATGCTGGCGCGCGGCGCCGTCCGCGCGCGCGAGCTCGCGATCCGCTCGGCGCTCGGCGCCAGCTCCACGCGTCTGGTCCGCCAGATGCTGACCGAGAGCGTCCTGCTCGCGTCCATTGGCGGCGCGGTCGGTCTGGTCCTCGCGTACGCGGCGGTGCAGGGTGTCATCGCGTATGGGCCGGACTCGCTGCCGCGCCTTCACGAGATTCGGCTCGATCGGGCGGCGCTCGTGTTCACGATGCTGGTGACGATCGCGACCGGCGTCGTCTTCGGCGTCGTGCCGGCGCGGCAGAGCCGCGTCCGCGAGGTCACGACGTCGCTGCGCGGCAGCGCGCGTCAGGGCGGCGCATTGGCGGGCTCGCGCATGCGCCACGCGCTCGTGGCCGCCGAACTGGCCTTGTCACTGGCGCTGCTCGTCAGCGCGACGTTGCTCGCGCGCAGCTTCGTGAAGCTCAATGGTGTGGATCTCGGGTTCACGCCGTCGCAGGCCGTCAGCGTGCAGGTGGTCCTGCCGCGCTCGGCTTACGCCAAGGCCGACG
>MNEX01000171.1:0-4583 GCA_001917905.1 Acidobacteria bacterium 13_1_40CM_65_14 | reverse complement strand
AACGAGGATCCGATCGGCCAGCGTCTGAACTTCGATCGCCCCGGCGGCAACTCTCCCCGGCGCACCATCGTCGGCGTCGTCCGCGACTCTCGCGAGGAGGTGGTCGATCTGGATCCGAACCCGACGATCTACGAGCCGCTCGCCGTGAACACCGACCTGATGTTCACGCTCGTCATGCGAAGCGCGACCGACACGGCAGCGCTCGCGTCGACGATCCGCGGGGTCATCCACGATCTCGATCCCGATCTGCCGGTGACCGCCGTACGGCCGCTCGCGGCCCGCGTGGACGAAGCGCTTGCGCCGCAGCGGTTCGTGACGATGCTGATGGCGCTGTTCGCGATGGCGGGCGTCGCGCTTGCGACGGTCGGGTTGTACGGCGTGCTGTCATACCTCGCGGCGCAGCGGACGCACGAAATCGGCGTACGCATGGCGCTCGGCGCAACGGGCGGCGACGTCGTCCGGCTCGTGACGCGTCAGGCGCTCGTGTTGACGGCGATCGGGATGAGTGCGGGCGTCGTGCTGGCGCTGTTGACCGGGCGACTGATGTCGGGGCTGCTGTTCGGCGTGAACGCCTACGATCCGGTGACGTACATGCTCGTCCTGGCGCTGTTGTCGATCGTCGCGATGTTCGCCGTTCTCGCACCGGTGAGGCGAGCGCTGCGCGTCAGTCCCCTCGTCGCGCTTCGGGCGGAGTGACGGGACGGCCTGTAGGCCGGCCCCTACCGAAGACCCGGACGTCGATTGCGTCGCCACCAGCCTCCCGACAATCGCATCGGTAGGGGACGGTCTTTAGACCGTCCCGGTGGACGCGTCACTCGTACCGCAGCGCGAGCATCGGATCGACTCGTGTGGCGCGCCTGGCGGGGAAATAGCCGGCGAGCAGCGCGACGACGCCGAGCATCACGGCGGCGCCGGCGAGCGCGACCGGGTCGTTGGCCGACAGTGCGAACAGCTGCGACTGCACGAAGCGGCTGAGCGCGAACGCGAGCGGCAATCCGATCGCCACGCCTGCCGCGACCATCAGCGTGACTTCTTTCAGGACGAGCCAGAGGACCGATCTGCGTTCGGCGCCGAGCGCCATGCGAATGCCGATTTCGCGCGTGCGACGCTGGACCGAGTACGCCATCACGCCGTAGAGGCCGATCGCCGCGAGCAGCGTCGCGAGCGCGCCGAACGCTACCGACAGCGCCGCCACCATCCGCTCGATGAACAGCGACTCGTCCACCGTCGTCGCCATCGGCTTCATGTCGAAAATCGGCAGGTTCGGATCGACGCGCTGCGCGGCTTCGCGCACGGAGCCGGCGATGTTGGAGGCGTCGCCGCGGGCGCGGACGTAGAACGTCATCTGGCCGATCTCGTCCTCCTGCATGTATGGCACGTAGACGAAACGGCGAATCTCGCGGCGCATCGTCGACGTCTTCGAATCCTTCGCGACCCCGACGATTTCGATGTCGGTCGTCCCGCCGCTGCGGCCCCACCCGATCCGATGGCCGAGCGGGTTGCCGCTGCCGAAGAAGTACTTCGCCATCGTCTCGTTGATGATCGCGACCCTCGGCGCGCCCGCCACGTCCTTCACGCTGAACTCGCGGCCTTTGATGAGCGGCTGCCCGAGCGTGGTGAAGAAGCCCGGCCCGACGCCGTTGACGTCGGGATTCATGTCCTCACCTTCCTTCGCCGTGTAGCCCTCGACTTTGACCGTGCTGCTCCAGTTGGTGTCGGTCATCAGCGGAATGACGGACGCCGCCACCGAGCGCACGTCGGGAAGCTGCGCGAGCCGATCCTGCAGCTGCTGGAAGATCGCGAGCGAGCGCTCGCGCGAGTATCCGTTCAGCGACGGATCGAGCGAGAAGCCGAGGAGTTGGTCGGCGACGAACCCTGGATTCAGCGTCTTCAAGTTGTAGAGGCTCCGTGCAAACAGCGTGGCGCCGGCGAGCAGCAGCACCGACAGACCCACTTGAGCGATGACGAGGCCTTTCCGGAATCGTGCATGACCGGTTCCGCCGACGACGCTGCCGGCTTCATCTTTCAACGTGGACGTCAGCACCGGCCGCGTCGACTGCATCGCCGGCGCAAGCCCGAAGAGAATCGCGGTGATGAGCGCGGCTGCGAGTGCGAACGCGATCACGCGCACATCGGGAACCGCCGACAGCGTCCGCGCGGCCTCGGTGAACGGCAGCGCCTTCACCAGGAGCGCACCCGTCCACCACGCGAACGCGAGACCGAGCACACCACCGGCCGCCGCGAGCAACAGGCTCTCGACGAGACGCTGACGGACGATTGCGCCGCGGCTCGCACCGAGCGCAATCCGGATCGCGACTTCCTTCTGCCGCGCGGCGCCGCGCGCGAGCAGCAGGTTCGCGACGTTGGCGCACGCGATCAGCAGCACCATGCCGACCATGCCCATCAGCACCAGAATGGGCGTGGAGAATTCAGCGCGCAAATCCGATCGCCCTTTCGCACCCTCGCGCAGAAACAGATGTTTCGACACGAAGCGCTCGCGGAACGTTTTCGACGAGGAGGTCGTCTGTTTGACCTCCTCTTCGTTGATCTGCCGGTAGATCACGTTCATCGCCGCTTCAGCCTGCTCGCGCGAGACGCCCGGCTTGATGCGCGCCACGACGGTCAGCCACCTGCTGCGGCGGTTTTGCAAATCGTCCCAGGTCGGCGTCATCTGCGCTTTCATCATCACCGGCACCATCACGTCCGGGTTCTCGCCGACGACGATGCCGTAGAAGCCTGGCGGCGTGACGCCGACGATGGTCATCGGCGTGCCGTTGAGGGTGATGGAACGATTGACGACCGTCGGATCGCTGGCGAAGCGGCGCATCCAGTAGTTGTGACTCAGGACCGCCACCGGATCTCCGCCCGGCGTCTTGTCGTCGTCTGGCGTCAGCGTGCGGCCGATGTGCGCGCGGACGGCGAGGACGTCGAAGTAGTTCCCGGTCACGAGCTCACCGCTGACGCGCTCCGACTGAGCGTTGGTCATCAGCGTGAGCGGCGCGGGAAAGCGTGCGATGACGCCGCTGAACACCGTCGTCTGATCGCGGAAGTCGCGGTACATCGGGTACGAGAAGGTGCCGTTGTTGAACGAGCGTCCCTGAAATGCGCCGGGTCCGTCGAGGATCACGAGCTGCTGCGGATCTCTTACGGGCAGCAGGCGGAGCAGCAGCTGATCGGTGAGCGAGAAAATCGCCGTGTTCGCGCCGATGCCGAGCGCGACCGTCAGGATCACGACGAGCGTGAACGCCGGCGTCTTCAGGAGCGTGCGAGCCGCGTAGCGAACGTCTTGCGCCAGATGGGTCATGGTTACCGACTATCGCCGACCCGGCGCGCATTGTCAACGAAGGTCTTCGTAGTGTGTCGAGGAAACTGAGCAGACGGAGGAAACGGTTCAAACAAACGGAGAAACGGAGAAACGGAGGACGAACGGAGAAGAGCGGTTCGACGCGTCGCGAAGCGACGCACACCGCCGGATCGGATCGGGAATCATGAGCGGCAGCGCGATCACGAGCCGCTCATGATTCCGATCCGATTCGGCGGTGTCAGCCGGCCTGCTGCGCAGGCCGGCGTCGAACGCCTCCGTTCGTGCTCCGTTCCTCCGTTCCTCCGTGTGAATCCGCCGACAGAGAAACTCAACGACACCGCGCGATGGAACGCGGTGGTCGCCCACAATCGCGACGCTGACGGGCTGTTCGTGTACGCCGTTCACTCGACCGGCGTCTACTGCCGGCCGTCATGTCCGAGCCGGCGCCCGCGGCGCGACCGCGTGTCGTTCTACGAGACGACGGCCGCTGCGCGACAGGCCGGTTTCCGCGCGTGCCGGCGCTGCCATCCGGACGCGACGGCTGCGGCGGATCCGTGGGTCGACAAAATCCGGCGCGCGTGCGTGTACCTCGCCAACGTCGACGGCCATCCGTCGCTCGCGACGCTGGCCGCGCGGCTGGGCGGCAGTCCGTATCACCTGCAGCGGAACTTCAAGCGGCTGGTCGGCGTCACGCCGCGCGAGTACGCCGAGGCGGTTCGCTTGCGCAAAGTGAAGCGACGGCTGCGGCAGGGCGAGGACGTCACCGGCGCGATGTTCGACGCCGGCTACGGATCGAGCAGCCGGTTTTATGAGCGCGCAGCGCCGAAGCTGGGGATGTCGCCGTCAACGTATCGACGTGGAGGGGCGGGCATGAGTATTCAGTACGCGATTGTGGATTCGCCGCTCGGCCGGTTGCTCGTGGCCTCGACGTCGCGCGGCGTGTGCGCGGTCGCGATGGGATCGTCGGACGCGGAGCTCGAGCGGGCGCTCGCGCGCGAGTACCCGGCGGCGACGATCGCGAGCGACACGGGCGCGTTGTCCGAGTGGACGACGGCGGTCCTCGCGCATCTCGCCGGCCGCCAACCCCGGCTCGACTTGCCGCTCGACGTCCAGGCGACGGCGTTTCAGTGGCAGGTGTGGCAGGCGCTCGCGGCGATTCCGTACGGCGAAACGCGCACCTATCGCGATGTGGCCGCGGCGATTGGCCGTCCACGGGCGGTGCGAGCGGTTGCGCGCGCGTGCGCGACGAATCCGGTCGCGCTCGCCATTCCATGCCATC
>MNEX01000130.1 GCA_001917905.1 Acidobacteria bacterium 13_1_40CM_65_14 | reverse complement strand
CCGAACATCGTCTGGGTCGGAACCGGCGAGCGCAACTCGCAGCGCTCGGTGGCGTACGGCGACGGCGTCTACAAGAGCGAGGACGGCGGCCGCTCGTGGGCCAACGTCGGGCTCAAGAGCTCCGAGCACATCGGTCGCGTCGTCATCAGTCCGAAAGACGGCGACACGGTGTACGTGGCCGCGCAGGGTCCGCTGTGGGCGCCGGGCGGCGATCGCGGGCTGTACAAGACGACCGACGGCGGCAAGACGTGGACGCCGGTGCTGAAGATCTCGGAGAACACGGGCGTCACCGACGTCGTTCTCGATCCGCGCAATCCGGACGTCATCGTCGCGGCGGCGTATCAGCGTCGCCGTCATTTCTTCACGATGATCAACGGCGGGCCCGAGAGCGCGATTCACCGCAGCACCGACGGCGGCAAGACCTGGAAGAAGGTGACCACCGGGCTGCCCGAAGAACAGTTCGGGCGAATCGGGCTGGCGATCTCACCCGTGAATCCCGACGTCCTCTACGCAAACCTCGAAGCGGCAAACGGCAAGGGCGGCATCTTCCGATCGACCGACAACGGCGTCACGTGGGAGAAGCGCACCGATTACAACCAGGGCTCGATGTACTACGGCGACATCTTCGCCGACCCTGTGAGCGTCGATCGCGTGTACATCCCCGACGTGATCTTCCAAGTGTCGGACGATGGCGGGAAAACGCTGCGATCGCTCGGCCAGCGCCACATGCACGTGGACAATCACATCATCTGGGTGGATCCGACGAACACCAATCATCTCCTCGTCGGGAACGACGGCGGCTTGTATCGCTCGTACGACCGCGGCGGTACGTGGACGTTCTTCGAGAACCTGCCGCTCGCGCAGTACTACGACGTCGACGTCGACAACGCCGCGCCGTTCTACAACGTGTACGGCGGCCTTCAGGACAACAACTCGCTCGGCGGACCGTCACGCACGCGATCGGATCACGGCATCCTCAACCAGGACTGGTTCGTGACGCACGGCGGCGACGGCTTCGTCTCGCACGTCGACCCGGAGGATCCCAACACGATTTACTCCGAGCTGCAGCACGGCAACATCGTGCGGTACGACAAGCGGACCGGCGAGAAAATCGGCATCCAGCCGCAGGAAGAGAAGGCCGGCACGCCGCTGCGCTGGAACTGGGACGCGCCGTTCATCATCTCACCGCACCTCCACACGCGACTCTACTTCGGCGCGCAGGTTCTCTACCGCTCCGACGACCGCGGCAACTCGTGGAAGATCATCTCGCCGGATCTCACGCGGCAGCTCGATCGCAATACGCTGCCGGTGATGGGGAAGATCTGGGGGCCCGACGCGGTCGCGAAGAACACGTCGACCGCGCTCTACGGCAACATCTCGGCGATCGCCGAGAGTCCGAAGCGGGAAGGGCTCCTGTACGTCGGCACCGACGACGGGCTCGTGCAGATGAGCGAAGACGGCGGCGGCCACTGGCGCAAGATCGACAAGCTGCCCGGCGTGCCGGCGGATGCGTACGTCGCCCGCATCCGCGCATCGCAGCACGACGCCGCAACGGTGTACGTCGCCGCCGAGAATCATCAGAACGGCGACTTCGCGCCGTACCTGCTGAAGAGCACCGACAGCGGCCGCTCGTGGCGATCGATCGCCGGCGATCTTCCCGCGCGCGGATCGACCTACTCCATCGCCGAGGATCACGTCGATCCGAATCTGCTGTTCGCGGGCACCGAGTTCGCGGCGTACTGGAGTAAAGACGGCGGCCAGCACTGGATCAAGATCGCCGGCGTCCCGACGATCGCCGTGCGCGAGGTCGCGATCCAGAAGCGCGAGCACGATCTCGTCCTTGGCACCTTCGGCCGAGGCGTCTACATCGTCGACGATTACTCGCCGGTCCGCGTCGCGACGCCGGGCAGCCTCACGACGACCGCGACGCTCTACCCGGTGCGGGACGCCGTGCTCTACGCGCCGACGCTGCAGTACGGGCTGCCGGGCAAGGCGTTTCAAGGCGAGATGCGCTATGCAGCCGAGAACCCGGCGTACGGCGCCACGTTCACGTACTCGCTGAAAGATGAGCTCAAGACGCTGAAGCAGAAGCGCGTCGAGGCGGAGAAGGCCGCGGAGAAGACGGGCCAGCCGATCACATATCCGCCAGCTGACGAGTTGCGCGCCGAGGCGGACGAGGAGCCGCCGGCCATTCTCCTGACGGTGAGCGGCCCGGGCGGCACGCCAGTCCGCGTCGTCACCGGTCCGATCGCGAAGGGACTGCAGCGCGTCGCGTGGGATCTGCGCGCGCCGGCACACGAGCTCCCGCCGAATCGCCCGCGCGGAGAGCTCGATGAACTGTTCGGCGACCCGCTCGTCGGTCCGTACGTCCTGCCCGGCGCGTACACCGTCACGCTGTCGCAGCGCGTGGGTGGCGTCGTGAGTCAGCTCGCCGGTCCCGTCACGTTCAACGTCGTGCTCGATCCGCAGAGCGTGCACACGATGGCCGACGAGGACGCGCGGTGGCAGTTCCAGGAGAAGCTGCAGGCGCTGCGGCGCAGCATCGCCGGATCGCTCGAGCTGGCCACCAGCACGAACACGAGGCTCGAGGCGATCAAGAAAGCGCTCGACGCGACGCCTCCCGCGCCGCGCACGCTTCACGATCAGGCGCGCTCGCTGCAGCGGCGGCTGACGGCGATCCTCGTCGCGCTGCAAGGCGATCGCCGTCTCGGATCGAGAAGCGGTCCGGTGCCGGTGGCGATCTCCGAGCGCGCGAACACGATCAGCAGCGAGTTGAACCGCACGCTCGCGCGGCCGACGATGACGCACGAGCAGCAGTATCAGATTGCGTCGGAGCTGTTCGCCGCCGAGCGCGCGAAGCTCAAGACGCTCGTCGAGACCGACGTGCCGGCCATCGAGCGAGAGCTGGAACGGCTCGGCGCGCCGTACACGCCCGGGCGCCTCCCGAGGTGAGCAACTCTATTCTCTGGTGAGAACGTCGATGATGGCGCCGACGCACATCCTGAAGCCCGAACGGTTGCACGTGGCCGCGGGTGTCGGCACAGAGCGAGCGCTCGACGTCATCACAGTCCTCCGTTCGTGAGTCGCCGAAACGCTCTCAAAAACAAACCACAGAGCAACGGAGGCAACGGAGCGCCTCGGGTTCGACGCGCGGCGCGTAGCGCCGTCCCCCAGCGAAAAGCGCTCGTGCGCGAGTCGCACCAGGATTTTCGACGCGACTCGCGCACGAGCGCTTTCCGCTGTGGGCTGGGGCCGGCTTCGCCGGCCCACGCGTCGAACCCGATCGGCGTTTCCTCTCCGTTTCGGCTCCGTTTCTCCGTTGCTCCGTTTGTGAAACCGTTACCTCCGTCGCCTCCGTTTCCTCACGGGCGCTTCACGAACGTGACCTGATCCATCAGCAGCCATGTATTCGGATCGAACGTCACGGCGGCCGGCGCTTTGTCGGCCGCGATCGTGAACACGCTCCGCTTGTCCTTGATCTCGAGGCGCTCGACGCGCGTCGACGGCTGCGGCTGACCGCTGGTGGCGATTCCGATCTCGACCGGCATCCGGTACGGCTCGCCCGGCTGCGTCTGAGTAATCTCGATCTCGATCTGCTTCTTCGCTTCGTCGAACCGCCACCCTCCGTCGAACGACGGCGACGTCGGCCGTGTGAGCCACTCGTCGAAGAACCACGAGAGATCCTGCCGCGACGCCTCCTCCATCACCCGGCGCAAATCGGCGGTCGATGCGTTGCCGTCGCGATAGCGGCGGTAGTACTCACGGATGCCGGCCCAGAAATTCTCGGTGCCGATGACGCCGCGCAGCATGTGCAGCACCCAGCCGCCCTTCTGGTACACGAGCTGGTTGAGCACCTTGCTCATGTCGGAGAGGTTGTCGTGAATCACGCTGATGCCGGGCAGCGACTTCTCCGTCGCGATCGCCCGCGCGCGGCTCGCCTCGAGTCCGGCGACGAACCCGTCGCGGCCCGAGTAGTGTTCGGTGAAGAGCAGGGTGAAGTACGTCGCGAATCCTTCACTGAGCCACACATCGTCCCAGTCCCATTCGGTGACCGAGTCGCCGAACCACTGGTGCGCGATCTCATGCGCGACGAGACTGGTGGCCGGCGCCGCCCGAATGCCGCGCTCGCCGTAGAAGATCGCGCTCGCGTGCTCCGTGCCGCCGTTGAGGCCGGCGGCCGCGACGTTGGCGAGCTTCTCGTACGCGTACGGACCGACGTGCTCGCTATAGAAATCGATCGCCTGCCTTGCAGGAGCCTCGAAGTAGATGCGGCCGGCATCGGCGTCCTGATGCGCGACCCACGTCTGCAGCTCGACGCCTTTCACCATTCCGACGTGAAACACCGCGAACTGCTCGACGCCGACCGCGTTCAGCCACGACGCGATCGGCACCGACTGTTTCCAATGCGTGCGCCGGCGGCCGTCGCCGAGATCGGTTTCTTCCTGGAGCAGGCCGTTGGCGACGACCTGATATTTCGCCGGAGCCGTGACGATGAACTCGCTCGTCGCTTTGTCGTACGGGTGATCGATCATCGGCAGCCACTCGCGCGCGCGATTCGGCCAGTTCTCGCTGAACGCGCTCCACTCGCCGTACTTGTTCGACAGGATGCGCAGCCCGTTCGCCGGCACGCCGTGATACGTGATCGTGAACAGGACGTGTCCGCCGGATCTCGACCGCGCGGGAAGCGGAAGGGTAAGCACGTTGTGCTGATGGGAAAACGGCACCTTCTGTCCAGCGTTGGTGACGTCGGTCACTGTCATGCCTTTGCCGTTCGCGGCGGACGCCAGATCGAGCGACACTTCGTCGACGCCGTCCTTGGTGAACCGCACATCGATGGTCGCTTCGCCGGTGATTTCCGGCGACGCATCTGACAACTCCAGGCGGAACACGTAGTGCCACGCGTCGACGCCAGGTTGTCGCGGGTACGTGTCGGCGACCGCCGACGCCACCGGAACGAAGAACGCAAAGACCGCGAAGGCCGCAAAGAAAAAAACTTTCACAGCCGGACCTCGATCGGTGATCCGGAGAACGTCACGTCGCGTGCCGTCTGCGTGCCGGCGACGCGACCGTGCAGCCGGCGCTGTGCCGGCGGACGCATGCGCGATCGACGCTCGAGCGCCATGACAATCAGATGCGGCCGCGCGCTTGCCTCGCCTGCTCGGTGACTCGCGCGATGAACTCGGTCTTGTCGCGCGTGTACGCCACACGATCCTTCTGGTGCATCGACGCGAGCCGGAGTTTGAGCATGCTGTATTTCTGCGCGATCTCAGGGTGAGCGATCAAGTAGTCGCGAAAGAGCAGCCGGTCCCAGTGATCGACGAAGTGATCCTCCACCATGTGGATGTGATGCGTGCGAACGCCGGTCGCCGAATCGCGTTTGATGAACCACGCGTAGAACGGCGGGCCGTCTTCGCCGCGAGTCGGCCGCCACAGGTAGTCGTACCCTTGCGCCTCCAACAGGGGCGCGATGCGGCTCCTGGTCGCGTCGAGGTCGGTCACTTCGACCAGCATGTCGATGATTGGCTTGGCCGCGAGACCAGGGACAGCGGTGCTGCCGAAGTGTTCGATGCGTCTGATCAACTCCTGCGGCAGACACGACAGCAGATGCTCTTTTTCCCTCTCAAACGAGAGCGGCCATCGGTCGTCATACGGTTCGATGACCACGTCCTCCTGGACGAGCCGGCGGATTCGTTCCTCGAGCGTCTCCATTCGTGAAAGCGTCCCGTTCTGAATCCCTACGGCGCTGTTGCCAGGCACCGGATTGAATGTGCACGAGCCGCACTGAACGAAACCCTCTCATCGAGCAGCGATTCTTCGTCGGTGCGGTGAACCTGTGTGCCACGTGGCGTTTTTCGCGACGCGTGCGCGATTCGCGAACAGGGTCATCTCGATCGAGGCCACGCCGATGTTGATGTCTCAATATTCGGCGAGAGGCGAGGCGCAAGAGCAATCGATGCGCGGATTTCCAGCCACGCCCTGTCAGCCTCACAGCTTGGGTCGTGTTAATCGTGCCGTGTTCAACTACATGTTGAATGATCTGCCGCTCTTCGGTAGTCAGGGTCAGATCGATTTCTGGACTCAGAATTACGCTAGCCGCCTCAATCCACGCGCGTCGCTGACGAATGTTGTTTCGCAACGTGACGCCAACGACCGGATGGTCCTGCGTCTTCTGTCTGAACTCTGGCGCAGGCAGTTCGGCCTCGCCCATCAACCGCAGCATTCGTCGCGTTCCTTCCGCAGCGCATTTGACGATGTTCATGAACAAAAGCGCGTTCATGAGAAAGGGGTTCCGCGGGGAATGGTTACCGTAAATGTTCTCGGGTGTGACGCTCGGTGGGAACGGACCAGGGCTGAGAATTTCGAGACGATTGTCGAACATCTTGACGAAGATCGGAATGTTCTTGAGTGTGCCCCATGAGCGGTGAACACACGCGTTCACGATGGCTTCATACCATGCCTCTTTCGGATACTCCGGCGTCGGGAAAAACCGGCTGTCTGGGCCAAGTTTAGAAAACGTCCGCAGTTGCTCGTCTAATACTTGTTCCGTTCTCTGGATCAGATCTGGTACTGGACCCTCAATGACGGAATCCCTCACGGCGTTCCACTGTTCGCCGCTACCCTCCGACTCACCTTCAAACCGAAGGAAACGCACTTGCGCGCCGGGGAATTTGAGCAACGGATCAGAGGCAAAAAGCAAAACACAGGCGCCATTCGGAACAAACGTCCCGCTCTTCAATTCTCCAAGTCTGCGAATCGCCAACACCTCTTCGTCGGCGTGGCGCTCGGTCAGATTTGCGCGAACATTTGTTACGAAGTCCCGCACAAGCGCGGGTTTGAAGTCGTGCGGAAACTTATACGAAGGGTACAATTCCTGCTCGACTCTGACCTCACCTTTATCGTTTTGGAGATCGCGAATCTCATGGGGCGTCAGGCGGTTTTTCGATTCGCCACGCCTGATGAATGCGTCGCCGCTCGTAGTGTGAACAACTCGATTCGGATGGTAATGGACTCTGAGCAGAAGAACGAAATCATCGGCTCCGTCGACGGTTCGTTTTACGAGGATGCGCTTGGGCTGGACGTGTGCGTCAGGGCATCTGGTGTGCGCTTCGCTTTCGAGTTTGTTGATGTGCTCGATTTCGATGCAACGGCATCCCGCCATCGTGCCGTCATTCGCGACGCCAATTGCGATGACACCGCCCTCGGTGGCTGTGTTCGCCCACATCGAAAAGTACTCAGCCAATTCCTGTGGCCGAATCGCGGCGGGCTTGCGCTCGACGCGACGATCCTCTTTGGCCTTGCCCAGCAGGTCGGGGTCCGCCAACTCCCAGAGCTGATCCACGCTTAGCGTCGTGATTTTGTCGGACGTGAACGGAAGTGGTGGTTGACTCATTGGACGAGCGGCGGACGAGCGGTTCCGGTAAAGCCTATGACGTCAACTAGTTACGCGTTAGAGTGCGGGTCGAAGAGAAAAACTGTAGCACGAAAAGGAGTCCGACGTGACTCAGCAACGCCGAACGGCTGCGACCAAATCGCGGGAACTGCGCGAGTCTGAGCGCCCGCTCTGTCGAGCCTGTAGCGCGGCTCTTTCAGGGCGTTTGCAGGCTGAAAGCCCTGCGCTATGGCGCGGTGAAAACACATCAAGCCAGGACAGATGATTTGCGGCTCGAGTCGATCGGCAGCCACTCCGTCAAGACTCGGAACCACACATAGGCGACGACGCACATCACGACGGATGCGACGATCGCCCCCGCGAGCGCGCCCGGGAACGGTCGCGTCCATCCTTCTCGCAGCGTTCCCATCGTCGTCATCAACGCGACCGCGATCGGCACGACGCTGACGTCGTGGCGCAAGACGAAGACGTAGGCCGCCGTCAGCAACAGACCGATCAGCATCGCCGATGCGATCCACGTGGTCAGATTCAGCGGCGATGCCGCATTTCCCAAGACGCCGCAGACGCTGACGAGAAGCGTCCCGACCAGGACACGTCGCCGTGTCCAGCCGGCGGACAGCCGGTTCGCGGCGGCGACGATGAGCGTCAGGACGGCGATTCTGGACAGCAGCGTCACCACCGGCCCGACCGCCGACGCCATGAACGGCACAAACGAGTTGGCGCCGGCGTACGACGGCCACAGCGGTCCGCCACTCGTCAGCGCGCTGGCCGCGCGCGCGGCGGCGGCAATCATGCCGAGTGCGAGGCCGAGCCGCAACGCGACGTTCGAATCGCGTCGAGTCGTACCCAGCCATGTCGGTGCTGCGCCCGCGATGAGCGCCATCGCCGCCGCCTGCAGCGTGAGGCCGACGGCACTCGAGCCGAGAAGCACCGCCAGTTGAAGCTGCAGCGGCTGCGACGTTGAGAGCGCTGCCAGCGTGGCGGGGAAGGCGTTGACGAATCGCATCGCGGAGCACGCGAGGATCGCGGCGAACGCGACCAGAAAGAAGCGAATCACGAACCGCCGGCGGCTCCACGAGATGACGGCGGCAATTGCGCCGCCGACGACCAGCGCCGCGCCGAGCAGGATTCCAGCGCCCTGCACGACCGACGCGATCGTCTGCGCGTTTCGCTCCGCGCGTTCCCAGTCTTCCGGGATGAACACGAAGCGCCGCGCGTCGGCGATTTCTTCGCCGGCGATGCGAGCTGCGAGCCGGGCCTCGCCCCGCGGGAGCGGATGCGACGTGTCTTTGAAGATGATCGTCCAGTCAGTACGCGCGGGCAGCTTCGATGGTGTGGCCGATACGTCCTCGAGCGACGCCTCGTCGATGGAGAACCGCGTGGTCAACGCCCGGCGAGCGGTTTGACGCGCGGTCGCATCGTCGAGCGACGAGGCGGGACGCGATTCGGGGAGCTCGTGGGCGACACGCTGGACGGCGCCGTTCGCGTCAACGTGCACGGTCCACGATTCCGCGCGATCGGCGACATCCCCTTCGAACGTGCGAACCAGGACCTCCCAACCGGGGCGATCGAGATACGTGCCCAACAGCGATTCGTAGGTCGCGCGGCCGGCGGTCTCCCACACGAAGCGGTGCGACGGCGCGCCGCTGGCGTCGGCCATGGCAATCGCAGGATGGAAGCGCCACGCGCGGCCAAGCCGGAGCGAGGCGAGCGCGTCACGCGCCGATCGTCCGACGTCGGTGCGCGTCGCCTGGAGCGACACACGCTGGATCGGCACGCGCATCACGGCGACGATCCAGACGATGGCGGCAATCACGCCCGCGACGGCAATCCATCGGATGTGCGACGGCTGGATGTCTCCGCCCATTGGCGCCGGTTCGGGCACGACGTCGGTGGCGGCAACCGGCTCCGGCCGCCACGACGCATTTCGTTCGACATCAGGGACAACACCACGACGGCGAGCCTGCACACGCCGCACGAGCACGACCCAGAGCGGCACGAAGATCATCGCGACGACCATGATCTGCTGCAGGCGCACGCTGGCGGCGGTCGACGCAAAGAGCGGCATCGCGAACCAGAACGCATCGAACGCGAAGTGCAGGATGATGCCCGGCAGCAGGCCGAAGACCAGATAGAGGAGGCCAAAGCCGATCGACGGCAACACGAGCTCGACCGGTCGCGCGTAGGCTGGTTGCGTGGGATACGGTGCGTGACCGGCGCCGAAGATCGCGGCTTGCACGACGAAGGCGGCGATGATCCAGAGACGCCTGTGACCCAGTCGATCGCCGATGAGCGCCGCACCGGCGATCGGGACTGCGCGGAAGAGCGACTCCTCCCAGAATCCTGCTTGAAACGACTTCGCGATCGCGGAGAACCACGGCATGTAGGCGGCGAGCACGTCGGGATTGAACAGCGCCTCGGACGGCATCCACCAGCCGAGCGACCTGGTCGCGAAGTAGTAGAGCGCGACGTCGTACGCGATGAACGCCGGCACGAGCAGGTATCCCGCGACCGTTCGTCCGACCACGGCGGGTGAGGCGCCGTTGTCTCGATTCCAGATGCGCCAGAACTGAGGATGGTTTGGAAAGGCACGGCGCGTGAGGCTCTCCGCGGCCATGAACGTGAGACTGAAGAGCACGACGTTGACCGTCAGCTCGAGAAGCGCGATCCCAATCCGCTGGGCCACGAATGCACGCGCGGACAACGCGGTGTCGTACTGCATCCATGCGAGCGGCCACTCGTTGACGGTCGCTGCCGTCTGCGCGAGCGCCACGATCGCGCCCCAGAAAATCGGCTGCCGCCAGATCACCCATCGTTGACGGCCGAGCACGAACAGGCCGAACGCGATCCCGCCCACGCCGTACACGACGACAAAGGCGAGCGATCCGGCGACGCCGATCGCCGTGTTGACCGATCGCATCTCGTCGTATCGCCGTGAGAACGCGTCGGGAATCTTCACGAAGTAGGTGAGCTCGGTCAGCGTGTCGCCGCTCACGGCCAAGCGCAGCCGGTACCGCCCTTCGCCGAGATGGCGATCAGATCGTTCGTACACGAACGTCTGGTCGACGCGGCCGCCGGTCCGCCGTTCCTCTGATTGCTCGACCGCGCGAAACGGCGCGAGGTCCACGCGCCACGCGCCTGTCGCGGTCGATTCGGCGATCGCGCGAGCCGCCTGCGCGGCCAGCGCCGCACCGGGCGCGTCCTCCGGCAGACGTTCGACGAAGCCGTTCGGCGTGCCGTCGGCGGCGAAGTCGAATGTCGCCTCGTGCTTCTCGCGTTCCTTGAAATGCCGGACTCGCCAGCGGTACGGCGAGTACAGGCGATCGGCGACGAGCGCCGCGAACGCCGGCTTGCCGCCGCCCTCGAGCTCGACGAAGGTCTGCACCGTTTCGTCGAGCGAGAACGACGCCGCCTCGCGAGCGTCCGACGGCCCGGCGTGCCGATCGGCCGCGACCGCGCGCGCGGCGGCGAGCGCCGCCTGGCGGTCCATCCGGATGTCGAGCGAGACGATCGGAAAGGCGCCGGCGAAGTAGTGCCACGAGAACACGGCCGACGCGACCGACACGCCCGCCAACCCGATCCACAGCGCCGGCTTCCTGAACATGGCGGCGATTCTATGCCAGTGGCCTATCACGCTCGGCTAAAGCCTTCGCGCCACGACTGGACACGCTCGGCTCAAGAGCCTGTGAAAAAACACGACGTTTGAACGCAGAGCTCGCAGAGCACGCTGAGAAGTCCTTATCCGTCCGCGGGCCGTCGACATGATGTTGGCGGGTTTGAGATCGCGACGCAGGACGCCTTGGGCGGTGTCAGCGTCGCGAAGCGACGCGCCGCGGTGAGGCCAGTTCTGCGCCGCAACGTCGCCGACGTCGCGAGAACAGGCGCGGCACCGCAGCATGTGCGGATTCTATGTCCATCGCCGGAGTACGTCGCGCACGGCGTCACTTCCCTCGAAATCGTCGGCCACCTCTGGATGTGCGACGCCTGCCTGCAGCAGCGCGTCCACCGTTGCGCCGTAGTCGCCCGTCGCCCGATACCAGCCGTGCAGCGACCCGTGAATCGCCCATCCGAGCGGCTTTGCATGGTGTTCGTTGTCGGCAACCTCGAGCGGCGGCGTGTGACGGAGAAGTTCCCGGACCATTTCGGCGTTGCCATGCCACGCGGCCCAATGCAGTGGCGTTCCCCCGTGCTGGCCGCGGACGTCCACCGGCCAGCCGGCTTTGAGCATGAGACGAACGGCGTCCGTGTTGTTGTTCTGCGCCGCGATGGCCAGCTTGCGACGCTCGTCATCGGTCAGCGTGTGGACAAGACCGGGACGCGTGATCAGCAGTGTGTTGCACAACTCTTCGTCGCCGAGGTCGCACGCGACGGCGAGCTTCAGCGTGTCCGGCGTGCGTTCCATCAGCAGCCGAAACACCTCGTCGTGTCCGAGCTCGCGGGCGATGAGGTGCGCGGTCTTGTGCGCGCCGAGCGTCCAGATGTAGATGCAGCCGCCGCTTTGCGGATCTTTCTTCGGAAAGAATTCCTCTGAGACGCTCATTCGCACGCATGACGGATCGGCGTCGAGATGTTTGCGGACGAGCGCGGCGTCGCCGAGCGCGGCGGCCATCAGAATGTCGGTCCGGCAGCCGTGTCCAACCAGATAGCGGGCGACATCCTGTCGATCGCGGATCATCCACTGCGCCGGCGTCGATTCGTGATCGATGTCGCGCGCGTCGATGTCGGCGCCGCGATCGAGAAGGTACTGCGCGATCGGAACGGACGCCGCGAAATGGAGCGGCGTTTGACCATCGCCGCCGCGGGCATGGACCAGATCGGGGTCCGCGGACACGAGCTCGTCGAGCCGCTCCATCATGCCGAGCTGCGCCGCCGCGTGGGCGTCGACGATGGCGCCGCGCTCGATGAGGAAGGGCGCGAGTCCACGGTCGTTGTCGAGGACGCCGAAGCTGCCGGCCCACCAATGACTGCGCGCGTTGATGTCCGCGCCGGCGCGCAAGAGCACATCGATCATCTCGCGGTTGCCGCGCTGCACGGCGGCGAGCAGCGCCGTGCCGCCGAACGCGTAGTTCGGCAGCGGATCGTCGAGGCGGGATTTCAACTCGGGATGCTGCTCGAGCACCTCGCTGACACGCGTGGCGCTGTCGGCGCACACGGCTCTTTTCAGCGCTTGCCCAGGATCGACGTTGGGTTGATCGTCAGGCATCAGATTCCACCTACGCTGGGCTGAAACGTGTCCTGAGCGAGGCGCTCACCCTTCGACAAGCTCAGGTGAGCGGTGGTCGAAGGGCCCTCGCGCGACGTTTGTCACGAGTCTGGCTGAAGTCAGGCTCTATATAAACGGTTACATATCGTGGTATGGCGTCGCGGAAACAGAACACTCAATTTCGGGTGACCCTGACGATCACCGACGCCGCGTGACCGGCAAACAGGTCGCGGTAGTTGGCCCGCATCGTCGAGCCATCGCGACTTTTCAGACCGGCTGAACCTCCAGGCTCCGGAAGCTCCAACCTGACGGTCTCGCCATTATGGACCGAGAAGTTCTTTTGTCCGCCTTCATGGCCGGTCGCTCCCCAGGAGCCGTCGGGATACGTGTGCAGAAGGCGGCGGGAGGTCGTGAGGGACACGTCGATCGTGCCGTTGATCTGCAAGCGACCTCGAATGGCTCCAGACACGTCTTCGTCGATACTGAGATCCGCGGCCGCGGCCGGCACCAGCGTTTGCAGGGGCCAGCGAACGGGCTTGAACCTGAAGTCGACGCGATGACCCTGGAGACCCGTGACGGCGGCGTGACGCGTGACCGTGCGTCCGCTCGAGTCCGCATGCGTGAACCAGAGATCGTAGTCGAGCACCTCGCGCGCGACGACCGGGCGTTCGACCATCGCGGCGCTGACTTGAAGGACGATGTTCTTCGTTTCGCACGCGGCGAGTGCCTCGTCGTCGGCTTCAATGAAATCGAGCACGTGAGGTGCGCCTTCGGGCAGGACGAGATGCCGCACTTCACGCTTCGTGACATGGAGCGGCTGACCGTCTTGACGTTCGACGGCAACGTCGATGGCGATCTTGTCTATCTGCGCGCTCACGAGCGTGAGGCTGACAGTCCATGCATGTTGTGCCGTCGCGTCGACTACGTTGCGGCCGCCGATCGCCCTCTCACACAGGCTGCCTGGCACGGCGAATCCGAGCGTCGCACTGGTGCCTACGTCGAGATTGGCTGACGAGGTTCCGCTTTGCCGGGCGGCGCCATTTATTGGAGTGGTGACCGCGGTTAACGTCACTTCGACGGCCGATGTCTGAGCCATGCCCGGCGACTGTTCGGAATGCGCGGACACGGTGAATGCGGCGAACACGGCGAGGGCCGCGCGTAGGAGGACTGCGCGGCTCATCGTTGGACTCCTTGCGCGGACGTCCACTCGCCGGCTTCGAACCGCAGCACGCGGTTCGCCGCTGGCGGAGCGTCTGGCGCGCGATGGAGCCACGTGTCGGCCGCAACCCCGAGCAGCAGTCCGGCCGCGAGCATCGCCGCGAGCTCGTATCGCCAGCGCCCGCGCGACGTGACCGATCCGCTCGCTCTGCCGACGTCCACCGCGTCCGGACGCAGCAGCTCGGCGTCCACACGTTGACAGAATGCGGCGCTCGGCCGTGGGTCGTCCCGACGGACGGCGCTGCGCAGACCTGCGAACTGCACGAGAAGTTGGCGTCCCTCCGAGGTTTCGAGGGCCGCAGCCAATGCCCCGAGATCGACGTCATCGTCGTCCAGCAGACGCGACAGTGTTGGTGCCCATGTGTCCTTCATGTCGTCACCTTGACTCCGGTGGAGAGAGCCGCGCGTAGACGCATGCGGGCTCGGTAAATACGTGAGCGCACGGCGTCGATCGTTCCATCGCACACCGCCGCAATCTCCTGGTAGCTCAGACCGCCGATCTCGCGCAGCAAGAATGCCTCGCGATCAGCTTCCGGCACGTCGCCGAGCGCTTGCGCGAGGGCGACGGCGAGTTCCTGTGAGGGATCGGATCGCGGCTCGGACAAATACACGACCGGCATCTCGTCCGGTTGCCGGCGTCGCGACCGTTGGTGGTCGATCAAGAGGCGTCTCGCGATCGTGAACAACCACGCGAGATCGCGGCCGGCCGGGCGATACGTCTCGAGCCCGCGCACCACGCGCACGAAGACCTCCTGCACCACGTCCTCAGCGACGTCGCGCCGGCCTGTCAGACGAAACGCGTACCGAAAGAGAGCGAGATGATGCTGACGGAACAAGTCCGCCGCCTTCGACGGCTCCAGGCGTCCTCCCTCATGAAGTAATAACGTCTGGGACGCACAATCCTCGCGGGCGTCACGACAATAGCGTTTGGATGGCTCGTGCAGATGAGGTCGCGGAGTTGCTTTCGGATGTTCACTACTCGCGCAGGAGCG
>MNEX01000158.1 GCA_001917905.1 Acidobacteria bacterium 13_1_40CM_65_14 | reverse complement strand
CTGCCGAGTGGACTAATGGACACGCTGTTTCCGGACAACTCACCGCAGAAGAAGGCTGCGCCGTCGCCGCTCGCGGAGCGGATGCGTCCGCGCACGTTCGACGAGTTCGTGGGACAGGAAGAGCTGCTTGCGCCAGGCAAGCCGCTGCGTGAAGCAATCGAGCGAGACCTGTTGCAGTCGATCATCCTCTGGGGCCCGCCCGGCACCGGCAAGACGACCCTCGCGCGGATCATCGCCGATACGACGAAGGCGCAGTTTATCGCCTTCAGCGCGGTGCTGGCTGGGATCAAGGAAATCCGCGACGTGATGACCGGCGCCGAACGCCTGCGCAAGACGACGGGACGCCGGACGATCGTGTTCATCGACGAGATTCACCGCTTCAACAAAGCGCAGCAGGACGCCTTTCTGCCCCGCGTCGAAGCCGGCGACATCGTGCTGATTGGCGCCACGACCGAGAATCCGTCGTTCGAGGTGAACGCGGCGCTGCTGTCGCGATCGAAGGTGTTCGTCCTGCACGGCCTCACGACCGACGAAGTGACTGCGATTCTCGAACGTGCGCTTGCTGATCCCGATCGCGGCGTGAGCCGCGATCGCGTTGTCATCGAAGCCGAGACGCGCCATGCGATCGCCATGTACGCCAACGGCGACGCCCGCGTGGCGCTGAACCTGCTCGAGCTGAGCGTCGCCGCCGCGCCGATCGTCGACGGCGAACGCCGCATCGATCTCGCGCGCGTCGAACAGACGATTCAGCGGCGTGCGCTTCTCTACGACAAATCGGGCGAGGAGCACTACAACCTCATCTCCGCGCTGCACAAGTCGATGCGCAACAGCGATCCGGACGCGTCGGTCTACTGGCTCGCGCGAATGGTCGAAGCGGGCGAGGATCCACTCTACATCGCGCGGCGGCTCGTGCGCTTCGCGTCCGAGGACGTCGGCAACGCGGACCCACAGGCGCTCACCGTCGCGGTCGCCGCGAAGGACGCGGTCCACTTCATCGGCATGCCGGAAGGCAACACCGCGCTGGCGCAAGCCGCGATCTACCTCGCGACCGCGCCGAAGAGCAACGCCGTGTACGAGGCCTACAGCATGGCGGCCGAAGATGCGCACAAGGACGTCGCGCAGCCGGTGCCGCTGCACCTGCGCAACGCGCCGACGAAGCTGATGAAGGATCTCGAGTACGGGAAGGGCTACAAGTACGCGCACAACGAGGCGGATGCGGTGGCCGACATGTCGTGCCTCCCGTCCGCGCTCGAAGGGCGCAAGTACTACGATCCGAAAGAGCGCGGCTTCGAAAAGGAAATCAAGCGGAGGCTGGACGGCTGGGCGGAGATAAAAAGAAAACGGAAAGAAACTTTGAAGTAAGAAGTCTGAAGTCTGAAGTCTGTCGGAAGTTACTTCAAACTTCAGACTTCAAACTTCAAACTTCCTAAGTCCCGAACGATCGCGAAAACAGATCGTCGATCGCGCGTTTCCCGTTCGCCTGAATCTTGCGCGTGCCCATGCCGGTGAAATGCACATGCGTGATCAGCGGACCGCTCGTCGAGCTCCGCTTCTCCCAGTCCTCACCGCTCCAGGTGAGCCAGCTGTTCTTCCCCTGATCGAAGACATGCAGCGGCTTGTTGCATAGCTTCGCGAACTCCGCGCCCCAGCCCGTCCCGCCGCGCACGGTCCCATCGTCGAGGATTGTGCCGATGACGTAGATCTCCTGGCCGTTGTTCACCTGATACCAGATGGTCTGGAGGATTTTCCGAATCGTCGGCGAGTCGGTATATCGCCGGTGCATCAGCTTCGACACGTACGCGAGGCTGACGTCGCCGTTTTGCAGCTCCTCGTGGTTCAGCACGCGTACGCCGCGGTGCCGCTCGATCTTGTGGCCCTCGAACGTGAAATTGACTTCTTCGATCCCGTGCCGCTCGGCGCACGCGCCAAACGCGGCCTCGGCGCCTGGCGCCCCACCGCTGAACAAGATGGCATCGCCTGAGTTCATTTGTGTCGCTCCATGCGGTCTGCGATCATAGCATCCGCACATGGACGGACCAGGACGACGCTACCAGGCTGGGCAGTCGCTCGAAGATTTCTGCCGCGCGTGCAAGACCGATCGGATGCACACGGTTGTCGTGGCCGATGCCGACGGCCGGCCGATCCGCGTGTCATGCGGCTTCTGCCACAGCGAGCACAACTATCGCGGCGGACCCCGCCTTCGCCCTTCGGGCTTCGGCGGGCAAGCCGTGTCGAGCCCCGGCGGAGATCGCCGCGATGAGCCACGCGCCGGTATTCGTAGCGCGACCCTTTCCGGCCTTCGCTCGTCTGGGAACCCAGCGAGCGTCGGCCAGGCTCGCCGAAGCGCCGGAGGCGCGGAGGCGGCCGGGTCGCGTCCACGATCCGACAAAGAGCCCTTCCCCCTCGTCAGCGACCGTGAAAGGATTGCGCCACCGATGACTCTCGATGGAGACACCGATCTCGAGCTGCTGCTGCGACGGATCATCCGCGAGGAGGCTGGCATCACGCCGGTCGCGCCGGCGGACAAATGGCGCGGCGGGACGTTCGTTCTTCGACCAGGCACACCCGGACTCCAGGAAAAGAGCTGGCCGATCGAAACGTTCTTTCACAAAGTGGTGATGCTCCGCAATCGCCTGCGCACCCTCGAGCAACAGGTGAACGCCGCGGAACTGTCCGACGATGTGAAGGTCAGGCTGCAGGGATACATCAGCGGCTGCTACGGCACGCTGACGAGCTTCAATGTGCTGTTCGCGGAAGAAGACGATCAGTTCAAAGGATCCGGCGGCGACTGATCAACGCTGACGATGTTCGACCGCGGTCACACGTTTCTCCAATACGACGTGCGCTTCGGCCACCATCCGAATGTCGCCGCTCACGCTTTCGATCATGGCCTTCAGCTGGGCCTCCATCTCGTCGAAGCGCTTGTCAATCGCGGCCTGCATCCGATCAAACCTGTCATCGATGCCCTCGAAGCGCCTGTCGTGCGCCTCGAGCCGCTGATCGATTCCGTCGAGCCGCTGATCGATTCCGTCGAACCGCTGCTCGACTACGGCTCTGAGCTCGGCGATCGCCCGTTCAATATTCGCTTCTCGTTGTTCGTCCATGGACGACGGATTCTAGCATCGTCGGTGGCGATGGAAATCTCGAAAAATAAAGCTTCCGCGATCCTGAAACGCGATCAACGACGTTGCAGGAATTGCCCCACACTCATCGCGCGCCAGTGGCAGTTCTTGCCATCCACGCTGGTGCGAGCCGCCCGCCAGGAAGCCGAGCCGTCGCTTCGATGTGCGTCAACGCGCCAAGAGCGCGACGTACGTCCCCGGCGCTGTTACGCGCGATCTTAGTCAGTGAAGAAAAAGACATCGCCATCGACCGGCCGCTGGCCAGCGTCGCGACAATCTGACGGATTTCGGATCGACTCGGTCGTGCGACGCGACATTGCCGCACGTGTAAGGTCTCCGCGAGGACCGAACGAAATACTCCGAGTGTCTCGGGCGACGACGTGGCCGCACCGATCACGTGAGCGCCTGCAGCGGCCCACTTCGCCACGCTTCTCGCCAATCCGTCCTGCGTCCCGAGACAGTCGACGAGCGTATGGAGATCGTCGATGACGAGCAGCGCCACGTCGAGATAACCCGCCTCGAACTCACGCACGCGATCGACACGGATAGCTTGCACGAGCGCGTACCGCAATTCGTGCGCCGTCGTGACAACGACCCGGCGATCGGGATGCAGTAGGCGGAAAGCCCAGGCCGTCGCGCCGAGTAGATGTGTCTTGCCGACCCCTGTCAGCCCGTGTAGCAACACGACTCGTGGACCAGTTGGCGCCGACCGCGTCACGGCCCGACATAGCTGGTACGCGCACGCCGACGACGGCAGACGAACAAAGGATTCGAATGTCAGGTTCCTGTAATTCATGATCCGCCGAAGCGGGATCTTATCGCGCCGGCGTTCGAGAAGTGGCGGCGCTGATCCGACTCGAACTGAATCCCTCAGCGGGCGTTCGACCAACTGCGGATCTTCTCGCGCAGAAACGTGACCGGGACGCCGCCGTCCTCGAGCACGCGATCGTGGAAGCCTTTGATATCGAATCGCTGACCCATCGTCTGCTTCGCGTCGTCGCGCGCCTTCTGAATCTCGATCTGTCCCAGCATGTAGGCAGTCGCCTGTCCGGGATAAATCACGTAGCGATCGATCTCCGACACCACGTCGTCTTTCGGCTCTGCAGTGTGCGCGAGCATGTAGTCGATCGCTTGCTGCGTAGTTGACCTGCCACGCGTTGACGAACTAGCTGACCGTCCACAGCTCGTACCGGCACACGCGTGCCCCGATCGAGCCTTCGAGGGCCTCGCGCGTGATGGCGTAGGTGGCGCGCAGCGGCGCCGCGACGATGGCGGCGGGATCAATCTGCTTCGCGTCCGCGAGCCAGGCGTCCTCTTTGGCGTGCCAGGCTTTCAGCGCCTCGAACGAGTTGTCGGGCAGCTGGTCGTGATGCGCGCCGGGGACGCCGTAGAGCGTCTTCGCGTCGGGATAGCGCTCGAAGTATCCCTGGAGATAGGCGTCGGCAAGCGCGCGCACGCGCGCGTCGGCTTCCGGGCGCGGCTTGGACGCCGCCGGCTCCGCCCCGCGGTTGCACGCGCTGACAAGCGTAGACAGACACGCGCAGAGAAAAGTTGTGGTGAGACGCCGAACCATTGTTTATCTCTCGCGGGGCCCCACCCCCGCTCGCGGATGCCTCGCGTGCGCCGCGCGCTTCGCGCTTGCGCCCGCTGGCATGGCCGGGCCCCACGCGCGGCTGCCGCGCGTGGGACCCGTGGCCGCAGGCGCTTCCGGATTATACTGACCGCCCTTACACGAAAAATCGGTGTCTAAGGCTGGGGGCTGACGGTATGCACATTTCAGAGCGGACCATTGGCGACGTGGTGGTGGTGGACGTATCGGGCAAGGTCACGCTCGGCGACGGCGGCGACACGATATTGAAGGACAAGCTGCGGAGTCTCGTCCAGCAGGGCAAGCGCAAGCTGCTGCTGAACCTCGCCGATGTCGCGTACGTCGACAGCGCCGGCCTCGGCGCGATCGTCCAGAGCTACACGACGGTCACCAACCAGGGCGGTGCGTTGAAGCTGGTCAACATGACGAAGCGGATCCACGATCTGCTCGCCATCACGAAGCTGCTGACCGTGTTCGACACGTACGACAACGAAGCCGAAGGCGTGACGAGCTTTTCGAACGCGCAAGTCTAGCGTTGCGACATCACGACGAAACCTCGCCACCACGGTGGACACGGAGGACAGGAGGCTCAAAACCGGCGAAAGTCAGGCTTTGCCTCCGCGTCCCGCGTATCCTCTGTGGTGGAGAGCCTGATTCTCCAGGCTAGCCACTCACTCGCTTGGCGATGCGCCCGACGATGCGAACCCAGTCGACCGCGCCGCCCGGTCCTCGCACGAACTCCACCGACTGACCCTCATCGCTCCCCTGCGTCACCACCGCGCGATCGGCACCATAGAAGGCCACCGGCATCGAGGTCGTCGCGGCGTTGCCGGACGTCCGCTCCTGGGGCTCCTGGCGGATCACGAGATGCCCGCCGGCGTCGCTGATCGTGACCGTCACCATTGGACGCACGTATCGTCCGACATACGGTGTGAGTGATGGCTGGGCCGCCAGCGGCTGGACACGCGGCAGTGTCTCCACGAGGCCGCGATGCGCGATCGCCTGGTTCGGCCCGAAGCCGGCGCCGAGGTACGACTGCAGCGCGGCGCGTTCGACGTCCTGCACCAGCCGCCATCCGTTGCTCGTGTTGGTCAGGATCGCCACGGCGAACTGGCGTTCGGGCACGAGTTCCAGCAGCAGGACGTGGCCGTTCAACGTGCCGCCGTGCGCCGCCGTTCGCAGACCACCGACCGTCCGCAGATGCCACCCGATACCCATCTCATCGTCCGTGCCCTGCTTCTGAAGCTGCGGCGTGCGCATCTGGTCGAGCGTGGATCGCGACAACAGCGGCTCACCGCCCGGCGCAGTGCCGTTTCCGAGATGGAATTGCGCGTACGCGAGCAGGTCGTCGAGGCCGGTGGACACCCCGCCCGCGGTGACGCTCGTCGAGTACGCGAACGGCCGCACGATCGCGGGCGTCCCTGTGCTGCCGCCGGTGTGGCCGAGGGCGAAGGGATACGTCATCATCTCGCGTGGGCTCGTCACGGTCCGCGCGAGCCGCAGCGGTCTGAAGACGAGATCGCCGAGCGCCGCGCCAATCGTCTTTCCGGTGACGACTTCGATGAGGCGTCCGGCCACGCTGAAGCCCGCGTTGTTGTAGCTCCACGCGGCGCCTGGCGGAGCGAGCTGCATGTTGGTTCGCATCATCCCGTCGACGAAGCGCGCGAGCGTCTCGTCGCCACGATCGGCCGGCGCGATCTGGCCTTCCCATCCGCTGCTGTGCGTGAGGAGATTCCAGACCGTGACCTCGCGGCTGATCGTCTCGTCCTCGACGCGAAAGTCTGGGAGGTACTTGCGGACCGGCGCGCGCAGATCGACTTTCTGCTGCTCGACGAGGCGCATGATCGCGGTGGACGCGAACGTCTTCGAGATCGACGCGATCGGGAAGACGGTGCCGGCCGTCACGGGCCGCGGATCCTCGAGGCTCGTGACGCCAAAGCCGCGCGTCATCGCGCGCCCGTCCTGGACGACTCCGAGCGCGACGCCCGGCACGCGATACTTCTCCATCGCCTGCGACGCGACCGTCACAAGCTGCTCGAAGCGAGCATCCGTCGCAGCCGATTGCGCGAGCGGTCGACCGGCAAGGGCGACCGCCAGCGCGACGGCAACGGCAAAGATTTCTCCGCGGCGTGTTATAGCGCGCTGGTGCAGGCGCGACACTTCTTCGCTTCCGCGGGAACCGTCTCGAGGCAGAACGTGCACACCTTCGTGGGCGCCGCCGCTGTCGGCTTCATGAACTGCCGGACGACCAGAAACACCACGAACGCCACGACGACGAAATCGACGATGGTGCCCAGCAACGTACCGTAGTTGATCGAGTTGATGACCTCCTTGCCGTCGGGACCGACGGTCTGGGAAAGGATGATCTTCGACGCGCGCCAGTCGCCCCGCGGCATGCCGAGGCTGATGACCGGCATCAGCACGTCCGCGACCAGCGACGACACCACGCGGCCGAGCGCCGCGCCGATGATGACGCCGACCGCCAGCGCCAGCGCGTTCTGTTTGACCAGGAATTCGCGGAACTCACGTCCCATCTCGCCTCCTTGAACGGAGGCGATTATAGACGGTCGCTCCTGGTAGGTCGCCGCTTTTAGCGGTGCCGCGCTGGCCGGACGGCCCCGCTGAAGCGGGGCTCTACGGTTCGAGCGTGGTTTGCACCGGCTGCTCGTACGGGGACAGCTTACGGAGCATCTCCGCGCGGATCGGGAGAATGAACGAGAAGCGGTAGTCGCCCTGCATCCGGCCGATCGGAATACCGACCAGGTCGCCGCGCTGATTCAGCACGCCGCCGCCCGAGACGCCGGGATGACCGTCGGTGAGACAGGTGACGAGGCCGTTGGAGGTTTTCTGACCGGCGTAGCCGGTCGAGAGGATGATGCCCTTCGAGTAGTCATTGCCGAGACGGAAGAGCGGTTCCGCGAAATCGTACGCGAACGCGGTGTCGACACGAAGCGCCGGCAGCTCGAGCTCGCGCGTCCGGATGATCGCCCAGTCGCCGGTGTGGACTTCGACGTCGGCATCGCCCGTGTCGATGACCTTCGCGGGAATTTCCTTGCCGCGGTAGACGATGCGCACCGAGGTGATCTTTCGCGTGCTCTGGCGATTGTCCTCGTCCTTGAGCGCGACGACCGCGTGCTTCACCGTCACGAAGTAGCCGTGGCCCAGATAGCCGGCCGTCCCGTAGTTGGTCTTCCCGAAGTTGTCGGTGGAATACAGCTCGACGAAGCTCGAACGGCGATCGCGCAACAGGTGCACCGGCAGCAGGCCCATCTCGCTCTGCAGCTCCTGCTTGATCTCGCGCACCATGCGCTCGCGCGCGGACAGGTTCGGCGCATGGTCTTCACGCGCCAGCTGACCGGTGGTTCCCGCGGGCACGACGGCGTCGGTGCGGCGGCCGCGCCCCAGCTCGCTCCGCACCTCGGCGCGGATCGCGTCGATCTTCGCGTCGTAGACGCGCGCCGCGAGCAGGTCGCTGCTGCGCGCGTGCATGATGCCGAGCGTGAAACAGGAAACGGCCGTCGCGAGGAGTGACGTGAGGAATGCCAGGCGTCCAGCGATCATTAAAACTCCAAGTTCGGCAGCTAAACCGCCTCACGCACCGAGGCTTACAGCTTTGCGCTCCCGGATCCGCTGCACGCGGACGCAGGATGACCCTTTCGCTTGGAAAGCGCTGAGCTACTTACAGTTGTTCAAGAGGAGCGGAGCGGTCACAACTGTAGCAACCGAACCGTCGAGTGTCAAGCTCAAGATGGCCGTTTTGTCGCGCGGGAAACGGCCCAGCCCGCGATGAAGACGCCGACCCCGAGCGCGAACAGCCGCGGACTGGGGCCGAGCGGACCAGCGTTGAAGAGATCGACGAGCAACAGCCACATACCGATGAGCTGAGCGACGCGGCCGAGATAAAAGAGAGCCGTCATGTCTTCACACGCGGCGGGGCCCCACCCCCGCCGCCTGTCGCCGCTCGCTCGTTCGCTCGCGGCGGTGATTACAAGCCCTTTGCTGCTGGCAGGACGTCCGGCCGTGCGGGTCAAATGCGATCAAAGTTCTTCTCGATTTCACGGCGCGTGAGCCGCAGCATCACCGGCCGGCCGTGCGGGCAGACGGTTGAGTACGCGGTTGCGCGGAGCTCGTCGAGGATGTGCGTCATCTTTTCGTAGGTCAGCGGATAGTTCGCCTTCACCGCCGCATGGCACGCCGTGGTCGCCGCAATGCGCTGTAAGGCGTCCTGCACCTGCGCGCCGCGATCGAGCCCTTCCAAGTCCTCGGCGAGCGCGAGCAGCGCGTTCGAGCTGTCCTCGGTCTTCAGCAGCGCCGGCACCGCCGTCACTTTGATCGTCGTTGTGCCGAAGCTTTCGATCTCGAAGCCGAACCGCTCGAGCTCGCTCGCCCGGTTGACAAGCGCCTGGTGCGCCGACGGCGCGACGTCGAGCAGGATCGGCACCAACAGGCGCTGCGACTCGAGATGGCCCGAGGTCAGCTTCTCCATCACGCGCTCGAACAGCACGCGCTCGTGCGCGACGTGCTGATCGATGATCGCCACGCCCTCATCGTCAACCGCGATGATGAAGGTGTCGCGGAATTGCCCCAACGCGATCATGGGTTTGATATCGATGGTCCTGGGCGGATGCTCTAGGGTGTTCGGTGGATGCTCCAGGGTGCCGGGCGGATGCTCCAGGGTGCTCGGCGGATCCTCTAGGGTGCTTCGCTCCGGAATCCATCGACTCGGGTACACGCCGCCGGCGAGGACGCCGGGCAACGCCGGCGCGATCGGAGACTGGGTCGCATGCTCCGGCCGCAGTTGCAGCTGCGGCACGGCGCTCGCGCCGAGCGCGTCCATCAAGGCGCGCCGCACGACTTCGTGCACCATCGACTGATCGCGGAAGCGCACCTCGGCCTTGGTCGGATGCACGTTCACGTCGACGGCGTCGGGCGCCATCTCGATGAACAGATGCACCTCGGCGCTCCGCTCTTTGATCGAGGCCATGCTGTACGCGTCGATGATCGCGTGCGCGATGGTGCGGTCTTTGACGATCCGCCGATTGATGAACAGGTTTTGCGGACCGCGAGTGGGACCCTGCTCGGCGAGCGCCGCGATGAAACCCGTCAGCTTGAGGCCGCCGGCGTCCTTGCGTACTTCCATCAGGTCACTGCGCTCGCCGTACACCTGATACAGCCGATCGCGCCGCGATCCGGCCGGCGGACACTGCAGGACGGTCCGGCCCGCGCTCGTCAGCGTGAAGCCGACCTCGGGATACGCGAGCGCGAGCTGCGTGACGACGCGCGACACCTGTGCCGATTCAGCGCCATCCGACTTCAAGAACTTCCGCCGCGCGGGCAGGTTGTAGAAGAGGTCGTTGACTTCGATCGTCGTGCCTTCCGCCGCGCCGATCTCGGTGACCGACGCAATCGCGCCGCCGTTGACGCGAACCTCGGTGCCGCTCTGCTGGCCGCGCGCCCGCGTCCGCAGCACGAAGTGCGACACCGACGCGATCGACGGCAGCGCTTCGCCCCGAAACCCGAGCGTCCGGATTGCCGCGAGGTCGTCGGCGCGCTTGATCTTGCTGGTCGCATGCCGCTCGATTGCGAGCCGCGCGTCCTCCGGCTCCATCCCTTCCCCATCGTCTTCGACGCGTACCTGCTTCTTGCCGCCGAGCTCGACGTGGATCGACAGGCGGCGCGCGCCCGCGTCGATCGCGTTCTCGACGAGCTCCTTGACGACGGAGGCCGGACGCTCGACGACTTCGCCGGCGGCGATCTGATTCGCCAGGTCCGAAGGGAGGCGGGTGATTTTGCCCAAGCTAGATCCAGCGCTTGCGGCGGAAGAAGCCCAGCATCACGACCGTCACCGCGATGGAGATGGCGGTGAGCCACCAGAACTGCGCCGCGTCGCTGCCCGGAAATCGCGGCAGCGGCACGTTCATCCCGAAAGCGCCGGTCAGCAGCGTCAGCGGCATGAAGATCGTCGACACGACCGTGAGCACCTTCATCACCTCGTTCAGGCGATTGCTCGTGTTCGACAGGTGCGCGTCGAGCATGCCGGTAATCCGGTCGTGAAAGATCAGCGCATCGTCGGCGATGCGGACGAGATGGTCGTAGATGTCGCGGAAGCGGAACGACATCTCGGTGCTGATGTCGACGAAGTCGCGCCGCGCGAGGCGTGCGATGACGTCGCGCTGCGGCGTGATGATGCGGCGCAGCGACGCCACCTCGCGTTTCTCGTCGAGAATCTGGCGCGCGAGCGCCGGGCTCGGATTGTCGAAGATTGCCTCCTCGAGCTCGTCGAGACGATTCTCGAGCTTCTCCACTTCCGGCACGTAGTGGTCCACCATTCTATCGACGATGCGATGAAACAGCGCGACGGGGCCTTCCGACAGAATCTTCGGATTGCGCGTTGCGTGATCGCGCAGCTCCGCGATGGATCGCGAATCGCCGTCGTGGACGGTCACCAGATACGTGGGCCCGAGGAAGAAGTCGACGTCGTGCGTCGCGAAGCGGTGCTCGGCGGCCTGAATCTCGATGCCGTGGAGGATGACGTAAAGATACCCGTCGTACGCCTCGATCTTCGGATACTGCCGCGACGACATCGCGTCCTCCACCGACAGCGGATGGAAGTGGAAGGTGTCGCTCAGGACGAGCGCCTCAGGAATCGACGGCGCGGCGAGGTCGACCCACAGGTTCACACCGGCCGCTGGACTGAGCCACGCGCGATCGATGCTGGTGACCTGTTCGGTCTGCCCGTCGTGGTGGACGAAGATCGTAACCATGTCATGTTCAGTCCCCCACCTTGACGGCGAGCGCCGCCTGCGCAGCCGCGAGCCTCGCGACCGGGACGCGGTACGGCGACGCGCTGACGTAGTTCAGGCCGACCGTGTGGAAGAAATGCACCGATGCCGCGTCGCCGCCATGCTCGCCGCAGATCCCGATCTTCAAGTCGGGCCGCGCCTTGCGCCCGCGCTCGACGCCGACGCGCACGAGATCGCCGACGCCCTGCACGTCGATCGACGCGAACGGATCTCTCTCGAGGATTTTCTTGTCCTGATAAATCTTCAGGAACTTCCCGACGTCGTCTCGTGAAAAGCCAAAGGTCAGTTGTGTGAGGTCGTTCGTCCCGAACGAGAAGAACTCCGCGTCCTCCGCGATCTGATCGGCCACGATCGAGCCGCGCGGCACTTCGATCATCGTGCCGACCAGGTACTTGATGCGGACACCCTGCGCCTTCATCGTCTCTTCGGCCACACGATCGACGATGGCTTTCTGGTCCTTGAGCTCCTTGGGAATTCCGACGAGCGGGATCATGATCTCGGGCACGACCTTGATGCCTTCCTTGTTCAGGAGGCACGCGGCCTCGATGATGGCGCGCGTCTGCATCTCGGTGATCTCGGGATAGGTGATGCCGAGGCGGACGCCCCGATGGCCGAGCATCGGGTTGAACTCATGAAGTTGTTCGACGCGCGCGAGGAGCGTTCTTTTCTCGTCGAGCTCTTTGCCGGTCTTGCCGGCGGCTTCGAGGCGCGCGACGTCGACCATCAAATCTTCACGCTTCGGGAGAAACTCGTGCAGGGGCGGATCGATCGTCCGGATCGTCACCGGGTTGCCGTGCATCGCCTTGAACACGCCGTAAAAGTCGTCGCGCTGCAGCGGCAGCAGCTCGTTCAGCGCCGTGCGGCGATCTTTTTCCGTGTCCGCGAGAATCATCCGCTGCACGATTGGAATGCGGCCCTCGCCGAAGAACATGTGCTCGGTGCGGCACAAGCCGATGCCACCCGCGCCGAACCGGTACGCGAGCTCCGCCTGATCGGGAAGATCGGCGTTGGCGTACACGCCAAGCCGCCGGTACTTGTCGGCCCAGGACAACAGCGTGTCGAATCGCTGGTAGATGTCGGACTTCTTCGCGTCGAGCGATCCGTTCACCACCTGCAGGATCTCGCTCGGCTTCGACTTGACCTGCGCGAGCTTCACCTCGCCGGTCAGGCCGTCGAACGAGACGTAGTCGCCTTCCTTCACCGTCTGGCCTTTGACGCGGAACTTCTTCCCCGCTTCGTCGATCTCGAGCTCGCCGGCGCCAACGACGGATGGTTTCCCCATCTGACGGCCGACGACCGCGGCGTGCGAGGTCATCCCGCCCGTAGCCGTGAGAATGCCCTGCGCGACGAACATGCCGTGGATGTCGTCGGGCACCGTTTCGCGGCGCACGAGGATCACGGGCTTGCCCTGCTGCGACCACTCGACCGCGTGGTCGGCGGTAAAGACCACCTGACCGCTCGCCGCGCCCGGCGACGCAGGAAGACCTTTGGTCGCCGTCGGGATCTTCTTCCACTCGCCCGGATCGAATCCGGGCGCGAGCAGCTGGTTGAGTGATTCGGGATCGACGAGAAGGATCGCCTCTTTCGGCGTGACCAGTTTCTCCGAGACGAAATCGGTCGCGATCACGACCGCGGCGTAGCCGGTCCGCTTGCCGCTGCGCGTCTGCAGCATGAACAGCCGCTCGTCCTGGATGGTGAACTCGAAGTCCTGGACGTCCTTGTAATGCCGTTCCAGTCGCGTCGTGATCTCGCGCAGCTGTTTGTACGCCTTCGGCATCACCTGCTCGAGCTCGCGGATCGGCTGCGGCGTGCGGATGCCGGCGACGACGTCCTCGCCCTGCGCGTTGATGAGGAACTCGCCGTAGAACTCTTTGGCGCCGGTCGCCGGGTTGCGTGTGAAGCCGACGCCGGTGCCGGAACGATCGCCGGTGTTGCCGAACACCATCATCTGCACGTTGACCGCGGTGCCGATGTGATCGGGGATGTCGTAGATGCGGCGGTATTCCTGCGCGCGCGGGTTCATCCACGAACGGAACACGGCGTCACGCGCCATCTTCAACTGCTCGTTCGGATCCTGCGGGAAGTCGCGGCCGGACTTCTTCTTGACGATCTTCTTGTAGCGCTCGACGACGTCGCACAGCGCCTTTTCGTCGAGGTCGGTATCGAGCTTGGCGCCGGCGGATTTCTTTTCCGCCTCGAGCTCGTGCTCGAACGCGTCCTTCGGAATCTCGAGCACGACGTTGCCGAACATCTGGATGAAGCGGCGGTAGCTGTCGAACGCGAAGCGGACGTTCTGTGTTCGCGTCTTCAATCCTTCAACGGCCTTGTCGTTGAGCCCGAGGTTGAGAATCGTGTCCATCATGCCGGGCATCGAGAACTTCGCGCCCGAACGGACGGAGACCAGCAGCGGGTTGTCGGTCGACCCGAGCGTCGCGCCCGCAGCCTTCTCGAGCTTCTTCACGTTCTCCGCGATCTCCTTCTCGATCGATGCGGGGATCTTCGCTTTTTCCTTGTAATAGATGTTGCAGACCTCGGTGGAGATCGTGAATCCCGGCGGCACCGGCAGACCGGCATTCGTCATCTCGGCGAGGCCGGCGCCTTTGCCACCGAGCAGATCCTTCATGTTCCGATTGCCGTCCGCCTTCCCGTTGCCGAAGAAATAGACATGTTTCTTGGATTTGGACTTGGACTTGGACTTGGTTGCTTTAACAGTCGCTTTCTTGGCCATCAACGACTCCGTCGATCGATTCGTGAACTTACAACCTTACTTTTTCCACTTGCGCCGGGGCCCCACCCCCGGCGCGAACTGACGCTGATGCCTCGCCTCGGACTCGCATGTCCTCGGCTCGGCATGGCCGCGGGCGCTTCACCGCGTTTTCTCGAATCCTATCGGCGACCTCCTGTTCTAGAGAGACCTAGCGCAGGCCTTCAGAGCTTGTGAAGGAATACGCCGTTGAACGCAGAACTCGCAGAACACGCAGAAACCCTCAAGCATTTTTCTCTGCGGGTTCCGCGGTTTCTGCGTTGTACGTGATTTCTTCACACGCTCTTCAGGCCTGCTTCTGCGCAAAGACGCCGGGATCGCCAAACCGCGATACAGCGTCTCGAAGATCCATCAGTAGTGAAAGCCGAGCATTCTTCAATTGTGATTCAGGCACGACAACTCGAACTTCGTCAAAAAAACGGCCAATCGCCGGTTGAATTGACGCAATCGCCTCAATCGCCTTTCGAGGCGCTCTCGACGCTAATGCTTGCTGAATCTCGGCGTCGACCTTGTCGAGACTTCGGCGCAACTCGAGTTCTGCCGGCTCCGAGAGAATCGTTGCTTGGTCACTGCGCGCCATCCGACCGTCGGTCGGTTCCCATTCGGCCTCGACAATCTTCTTGGCTCGCTTGTGGGCTTCCGCCGCCGAATCGAAAACCGGTGTGCCGACGAGACGCTTCCATTCCGCGGCCCATTCGATGAGGTCCACTGGACTAATCTGCGCAACTCTATCGACGCCGCCACCCGTGACGATTTGCACTTCCTCATATCCCGAGCCCCTCGTCTGCATCAGATGCTGCAGTCTGTCCGTCAGGAACAAACGCAAAGGGTTCCTGGCGTCGCCTTGTGGAACCTCGGCGCCCAGGACCTTGTAAGTCATTTCGAGCATTCGATCGAGCGTCGGTCGTGTACGCACTCCGCTGAGGGGCTCGAGGTCGACGAGAATCTTCAGAACGCCCTGGGCCGCGCGCCGCAGCCCGTACGGATCGCGTGAGCCGGTGGGCTTTTCACCCGCCGCGAACAGACCCACGATCGTGTCCAGCTTGTCCGCGAGTGAAACCGCAGCCCATGTGACCGCGGCTTTTCCGAGCTGCGCTTTCGACGGCGGCGCGTCGGCCTCCACGCCGACCGGCAGATAGTGGAAGTAGGTCGCCTTCCAGACTTCTTCCGGCAGCCCTTCCTCGCGCGCGTAGATGCCGCCCATGATGCCCTGAAGCTCGGGGAACTCGCGGACCATGTCGGTCGTCAGGTCCGCCTTCGCGAGCCGCGCGGCTTTGGCGGCGTCCTTCGCGGTCGCTTCGTCGGCCCCGAATGCTTCCTTTGCGATCCATGCGGCGAGCTTCTCGATGCGCTCCGCCTTCTCCTTGTACGTCCCGAGCTTCTTGTGGAACAGCAGCGTGGACAGCCGATCGATCCGCGATTCGAGCGTGGCCTTGCGGTCCGCCTCCCAGAAGAACGCTGCGTCGCGCAGCCGCGCCGTGACGACGCGCTCGGCGTTGCGCGCGATGGTGCGCTCGTTGTCCGGTTCAGTGTTGATGACGGCGAGGAACGCGTTCTTGAGTTTCCCGCCTTCGCTTTCAGGGCTCTCCACCGGAAAATAATGCTGATGATGAATCAGCGTCGTCGTCAGCACTTCCTCCGGCAGCTCGAGAAACTCGAGCGCGAAGGTGCCGGCGACGACCGACGGGTACTCGACGAGATCGGGCACTTCCTGAAGAAGACCGGCGTCGGCGTGGACCGTTCGACTGACGCGACCCTGCAGCCGCTGCGCCTTCGCGTCCAGCTCACGGGCGATCTTGTTGTGCCGCTCGCCACGCTCGAGGATGACGAAGTTCTCGAGCAGCCGCGCGCGATACTCGTCGAACGATCGCACCTTGATCGCGCGTCCTGCCCGGCCGCTCGTCGTCAGAAAACGATGACCGTAGGTGACCGCGCTGGTCGAGACGTCCTGCACCTGACCGGTCTGCGCCGCCGACGAGCGCGTGATTGCGAACGGCACGACACGGCCACCGTAGATGTACAGCATCCAACGAATCGGCCGTCCGAAGAGCAGCTCGCCGCGGCCGTCTTCGAGTGTCGCGTCCCAGTGCATCAACGTCGGGAACGTGAGGCCGCGCAGCGTGCCGCCCAGCACATCGGGCAGCACGTCGACCGTCGCTTTGCCGCGCTGACGCCTGCGGTACGCGAGATACTCGCCCTTGGGCGTCTGCACCCGCTCGAGGGCGCCAACCTCGACGCCTTGCTTCGACGCGAACCCGGTCGCGGCCGGCGTCGGCGTGCCATCTGGCTTGAAGCTCGCGGACACCGGCGGTCCGTTGACCAGCTCCTCGAGATCCGCTTGTCGCTCCGGGACCCGCGTGATCCGGACGGTGAGCCGCCGCGGCGTGCTGAAGGTTTCCGCGGGCGATTCGGGCGGCAATCGATGCTCGCGCAGCTGCGAGACGAAGACCTCACCGATCTGATTCGTCAGACCGGGCAGCCAGCTGGCGGGCAGCTCCTCGCATCCGATCTCCAGGACGAGCTCGCGGTCCATTAGGACTTCGTCTCCACGCGCTCGCCTTCGGCCCGCGCGGCGGGCTGCGGGGTGCCGCCCTCGACGTACGTTTTCGCGATGCCGACCGCGAGCTGGCGGATGCGAAGAATGAACGCGGTGCGTTCGGTGACGCCGATGCTGTTGCTCGAGTCGAGGATGTTGAACAGATGCGAGCACTTCAGCGTGTGCTCGAGCGCGGGCCAGACGAGCTCCGCTTTCAGCAGCGCGCCCGCGAGCTGGTAGTAGCGCTCGAACAAGTCGCGGTGGAAGGTTCCAAAGTCGTTATGGCTTCCAGGGCTTCCAGGGCCGAGATCGACCTGACCGAACACGTACTTCGACTGCTCCACTTCTTCGCGCAGCCGCACGTCGCGGTACTTCACGCCGGGCGCCCACTCGATATCGAAGATGGTGTCCACACGCTGCAGGGCCATCGCGATGCGCTCGAGCCCGTAGGTCAGCTCCGCCGAAATCGGCGCGAGCTCGAGACCGCCGGCCTGCTGGAAGTACGTGAACTGCGAGATCTCCATCCCGTCGAACATCACCTGCCAGCCGATGCCCCACGCGCCGAGCGTCGGCGACTCCCAGTTGTCTTCCTCGAATCGGATGTCGTGCTGGCGCGGGTTGATGCCGCACGCCTCCAGGCTTTCGAGATACAGCTGCTGCACTTCGTCGGGCGCGGGCTTGAGAATCACCTGGAACTGGTAATGCTTGAACAGGCGATTCGGGTTCTCGCCGAAGCGGCCGTCGGCCGGACGCCGCGACGGCTGGACGTAGGCGACGTTCCAGTGCGCGGGCCCGAGCACGCGGAGAAACGTTTCCGGATGCATGGTGCCGGCGCCGACCTCGACGTCGAGCGGCTGCTGCAGCACACACCCGCGCGAGACCCAGAACTCCGACAGCTTCAAGATCAGACTTTGAAAGGTCATCATCATGCGGGCCTAAAACGCCCGCCGTACGTACCGTGTCGGGCGGCCCTTTCAGGGCCGCCTACCGCCTCATGTCCCGCAACACGCGAATCGATTTCAGATCCTTCTCCAGATGCATCGCAATCAGCGCGCGATGCGCCGCCTCGAGCTCGCGCAGCGTGCCGCGCGAGACCGACACGCCGCCCAGCGCGAACGGGCTGATGCCGCGCGCCGTGCCGAGAAACGCACGCGCTTCATCCGACAGCCGCGCGGCGGGCTCGTACACCCCCTGCAACCGCAGCAGCCAGTACTCGAAGTACCGCGCCAGTGGTTCGATAGGGACGCCGTTGGCCATCGCGTCGACCATCGAGGCGCCGAGGCGGAACAGCGGCTCGTTCGCATCCGCTTCGGGCGACCATTCGTCGATCAGCTCGGCGAAGTACCCGACGTAGCTGAGCGCCTCGCTGTCGATTGCCGACAACGGCGATCGCACCGGCTCGATGTACTCCAGGCGGACAAGATCGCGCCGCTCGCGCTCGACGTAGCCCACGCGCCCATACGTCATCGGTTCCAGCGCCCCGCCGAAGCGCCGCCGACTCTGCCGCGCGTTCTTCGCCACGCCGCGCTTCTTGCCGCGATCGCGCGTCAAAAAGACGACGATGCGATCTGACTCACCGAGCGTGTAAGTCCTCAGAATCAGGGCGTCGGTGGTGTAGAGCGGCATTCAAGGTGGGTTAGTGACTAGTGGACTGTATCGGCTGAATCAGTAACGTCGAGGGACGATGAACGCAAAGGACGCAAAGCGCGCAAAGAAAACCTTGGAATTTCGTCTTTGCGGCCTTCGCGGACTTTGCGTTCTTCGGAGTCCTGATACTGTTTCAACGAAAACACTCCACCAGTATCCTACTTCAGACCGATATCGCTGAGTACGTGCTCGTCTTCGCGCCACTCGGCCTTCACCCGCACGTGCAGGTCGAGGAACACGCGTGTGTCGAAGAACTTTTCGAGCTCCTCACGCGCGGCAGTCCCGATGCGCTTGATCATCTCGCCGCCGCGGCCGACGACGATCGGCTTCTGCGACTCGCGATCGACGACGATCGTGCAGTAAAGCTTCAGGATACCTTTTTCTTTTTCGCGTGGGGCCCCACCCCCACGCGCTGACGCCTTCGCGCCGTCGCGCTCGGCGTATCCAGAACTGGACGTCGCCGCGTCCTCGAATCGATCGATGACCACCGCGCTCGAGAATGGGATCTCCGCGTGGGTGAATTGCAGCAGCTTTTCGCGGACGATCTCGGCGGCGAAGAACCGCTCCGGCTGATCGGTCAGATAGTCCGCCGGATACATGGGCTCGCCTTCCGGCAACCGATCGATGATGGCGCGCTCCAGACGATCGACGTTGTCGCCGGTCGCTGCCGACACCGGCACGATCTCGGCGAACGTCCCGAGCGAGTTGTACTGCTGGATCAACGGCAGCAGCCTGTTCTTCTTGATCAGATCCACCTTGTTCAGGATCAGAAACACCGCGGCCTTCACGTCCTTGACATTCTTCACGAGGTCGAGCACGTAGCGGTCGCCCTTCCCCGGCGGCTCGGTGACGTCGACCACCACGCCGAGGATGTCGACCTCGTGCATCGTGTCGACCGCCGCGTCCACCATGCGAACGTTCATGCGGTGCAGCGGCCGGTGGATGCCCGGCGTGTCGAGGAACACGACCTGCGCGTCCGGGTAGTTCCTCACCCCCAGAATCCGGTTCCGCGTCGTCTGTGGCTTGTCGGAGACGATCGCGAGTTTGGTGCCGACGAGCCGGTTCAGCAGCGTGGACTTCCCGGCGTTCGGCCGGCCGATGAGGGAGACGAATCCTGATTTCATCAGCAAAAGCGTCGAAATCGGTCCTTCGTGTCCATTGTCTTGATTCGGCGCGTCAACCCTATCGGGACTTGACCTCCGCGCCCTCGGACTCCTCTGCGGCGGCGTGCCTGTAGATTCTCACCTTGTTCACGCGGCGTCGCTCCGCATCGAGAATCTCGACGGTGAGGCCGTCGATCTCGAATCGCTCGCCCACGGTCGGCACGCGGCCGATGTGCGACATCAAGTAGCCGCCGACGGTCTCGAAGCCCTCGCGCTCGATCTGGACCCTGAGGCGCTCTGTGAGCTCGTCGATGTCGACTTTGCCGCTGAAGACAAAGCGTCCGTTGCCCTCGTCGATGATCGGCTCGGACTCGACGTCGTACTCGTCGCGGATCTCGCCGACGATCTCCTCGAGCAGATCCTCAATCGTCACCAGACCCGCCGTGCCGCCGTACTCGTCGACGACAATCGCGATTTGCGTCTGCTGTCGCTGGAACTGTTTCAGCAGCTCCGGCACGCGCTTGGTTTCGGGCACGACGACGACCGGCCGCAGCAGGCCGGTGATGGGGCGCGAGTCGTCGGACGCGCTGAGCGCGACGAGATCCTTCACGAAGACGAAGCCGGCGATGTTGTCGAGGCTCTCGCGATAGACCGGAAAGCGTGAGTACTCCTGCTCGCGGAAGAGCGCGCGCAAGTCGCCGACCGTCGCCTCGGCTTTGATGGCGACGATGTCCGGACGCGGCGTCATCACTTCGCGGACCAGCGTGTCACCGAAATCGACGATGCTCTGCAGCAGCTTTCGTTCTTCGCCCTCGATGAGCCCTTCCTCGGCCGCCGTGTCGATGTAGGCCTTCGCCGTCTCGTTCGCTTCCTCCGCCGCCTCCTCCGCGGCGGCAGGGGTCGCCGGCGGACGTTTCGTGCTGGCCACGGACCGGGCAATCCAGCGCGTCGTCGGCCCGAGCATCCGGGTCATCGGCGTGAAGGACGGCAGCAGGATGTCCAGAATCCGCTCGGGGTCGCGGCCAACGATGAGCAGCGGCAGCAGCACTTCGCACACGATGACGAATCCAACGACCGCGATGATGACGAACGTCACGCGGTGCGCGCCGTCGACGCCGACCGCGAGCGCGACCAATGCCGTCGCCGCGCCGGTGACGAGGCCGATGAGGAGGCGGACCGGGAGGAACAGCAGCAGTGGATCGTCGAGGAAGTCGCCGAGCGCGCCGGGCCGGTTGCTGCGCTCGGCGACGAGGCGCAGCGACAAGCGCATGAGCGCGCTGAACGCCGCGTCGATCGCGCCGAGATAGATGGCGGCGCAGGCGAGAAGAAAGATCCCCAGCGGAATCACGCGGCCCGTCTTTTCTTTACGGCGCGCGGCCGCGATCTTTTTTTGCGGCGTGGGGCCCCACCCCCACCGTCGACACCCTCGCGGCTTTTCTGAATACTCGCGGGGCCCCACCCCCGCTCTGCTCGCTCGCGCTGTTGCGCTCGCTCGGGCCGCGGGCGCTGCGATCGAGTGTATCCGCTCACAGAGCGTCGCCGGATGAGTCCCTCGTCGAGACCGCCGCGGCGACGAAGGCGTTCTTCGACGCGGCGCATGCGGCCGTCATCGCACTCGTGGTCGTAGCCGAGGAGATGCAGGAGTCCGTGAAGCGCGAGGACGCGCAGCTCGGTGGCTTCACCGTGGCCCGCGTCGCGCGCCTGGCGCTTCGCCACTCCGCGCGCGATCACGATGTCGCCGAGAAAACTCTCCACCACGGGGGACACGGAGGACGCAGAGGACAAAAACGGTTTTAACCTCTTTGTCCTCCGTGTCCTCCGTGGTGAAGAGTTTTCTGGTGGAGAGCTTGGGAAGCTGAGCACGTCCGTTGGACCGTCTTTCCCCCGGTACCTGCGGTTCAGCGCGCGGATGCGATCGTCGCTCACGAGCGCGATGCTGACCGTGCCGCGCGCCTTTGCGGGCGCGACGCGCCGCAGCCACGATGCGAGTCCATGCGCAGGCACGCTCCGGCCGCGCTCGTCCGCGACGAGCACGCGGAGCCTCGTGGTGCGTCTGCTCGGCTTTCCTACCGGGCCGCTCTGCTCGCACCCCACCGCGCAGGCGTGCGCGGCGGGGACCCCGCGCTCGCACCCCACCGCGCAAGCGTGCGCGGCGGGGACCCCGCGCTCGTACCCCACCGCGCAGGCGTGCGCGGCGGGGACCCCGCGTTGTCGCGGCCCGAAAGTCGCAGTCGAAGGCTCGTTGTGACTAGTACTCATCCAGCTGATACGGCCCGCTAGGATCGGACGCCATTACCGTTCGTGAATCTCTCGTAGGCCTTGACGATCTGCTGCACGAGCTTGTGGCGGACGACGTCGCGCTCGTCGAAGTAGATGAAGGAGATGCCGTCGATCGCGCCCACGACCTTCATCGCTTCGACCAGCCCAGAGGTGCGGCCTATCGGCAGATCGATCTGCGTGATATCGCCCGTGATCACCGCCTTCGCGCCGAAGCCGAGACGCGTCAGAAACATCTTCATCTGCTCCGACGTCGTGTTCTGCGCTTCGTCGAGGATGACGAACGAGTCATTGAGCGTGCGGCCGCGCATGAAGGCGATCGGCGCAATCTCGATCGTGCCCCGCTCGATATAGCGCGCGACCCGCTCGACGTCGAGCATGTCGTACAGCGCGTCGTACAGCGGACGCAGATACGGGTTCACTTTCTCCTGGAGATCGCCCGGCAGGAATCCGAGCTTCTCGCCGGCTTCCACCGCGGGACGCGCGAGGATGATGCGGCTGACCTTTTTCGCGACGAGAAACGCGACCGCCTGCGCCATCGCCAGGTACGTCTTGCCGGTCCCGGCCGGCCCGATGCCGAACACGATGTCGTGCTGGTCGATCGCGTCGAGATAGCGCCGCTGATTGACCGTCTTCGGCGCGACGCGCCGCTTGCCCGCCGGCGTGAGGCTGCCCTTTAGAAAATGATCGCGAAGATCGACGTCGTCGTGCTGCGCCACGAGATCCGACGCCGTCTTCACGTCGGCGTTCGACAGCTTGTAGCCGTCGCGCATCAGCGACGCCAGTTGACCGACGACGCGATCGACTTTGTCGAGATCGAGCGTCTCGCCCTCGACCAGGAGGTCGTGGCCCTGCGTGCGAATCCGGACGTTGAAGAGCGATTCGAGGTGCTTGAGGTTCTCGTCGTAGGAGCCGAACAGCGTTTCAATCCCCTCTTCCGGGACCGTAATCCTTTTCATTTTTACTCCGGGGGCCCCTGCCCCCCGGTCACGCTTCGCGGGGTCACTCCTTCGCCCCGCTTCTTTGTTCACTCCGGGGGCCCCTGCCCCCGGCTGGGTCAATTCTGAATCTTCAAATGGAGCTCGCGCAACTGTTTCGCATCGACCGGCGAGGGCGCCCCAGCCATGAGATCCACCGCATTTGCGGTCTTCGGGAACGCGATCACCTCGCGAATGGATGACTCGCCCGCCAGAATCGCCACGATGCGATCGACGCCGAGCGCGATGCCGCCGTGGGGCGGCGTCCCGTACTCGAGCGCCTCGAGGAAGAAGCCGAAGCGTTCCTTCGCCTCCTCATCGCTGATGCCGAGCCGCTTGAACATCCGTGACTGCAGCGCCGCGTCGTGGATGCGGACGCTGCCGCCGCCGATCTCGCTGCCGTTCAACACGAGGTCATACGCCTTTGCCCGCACGACGCCCGGATCGCTTTCCAGTTTCTCGATGTCGGCGTCGAGCGGCGCGGTGAAGGGATGGTGCATCGCGTACCAGCGGCCGTCCTCTTCGTGGTACTCGAGCAGCGGGAACTCGGTGACCCAGAGGAACTCGAACTTCTCCGGGTCCAGCAGATTCTCCTTCTTCGCGATGGCGAGGCGCAGTTGTCCGAGGAGCTTCGACGTGCCTTCGGCGGGACCAGCCGCCATCAGGAGCAGATCTTCATTCGCCGCGCTCGCGCCGGCGAGCGCCGCTCGAAGCGTGCCCTCGGTCAGCGCCTTGACGGAGCTGAGAGGCGGCTCACCGGGCCGCACCCAAATCAAGCCGGTGAATCCCATCTGCTTCGCCTGGTCGACGAGCACATCGATCTGGCTGCGCGAGTACTTGTTGCCGCCGGGCACCGCGAAGCCGCGGACGACGCCGCCACCGGCAATGATGTCCTTGAACACGCGGAACTCGGCGTTGCGGAACACATCGGAGAGATCCCTGATCTCGAGGCCGAAGCGCAGGTCCGGCTTGTCCGATCCGTACCTCGCGATCGCCTCGCTGTACGGCATCCGCCGGATCGGCGGCCTCACCTCGTGGCCGATCTCCTTGAAGACCTGCTGCATCAGCGGCTCGATGACGCCGTACACCGACTCGGGCCGCGCGAACGACATCTCGACGTCGATCTGGGTGAACTCGAGCTGACGGTCGGCGCGCTGATCCTCGTCGCGGAAGCAGCGGACGATCTGGAAGTACCGGTCCATGCCGGAGATCATCAGGATCTGCTTGAAGATCTGCGGCGACTGCGGGAGCGCGTAGAACTCGCCGGCATGGATGCGGCTCGGCACGAGGAAATCGCGCGCGCCTTCGGGCGTCGACTTCGCCAGAATCGGCGTCTCGATTTCCCAGAAGCCGTTCGCGTCGAAGTATCGCCGCACCGCCATCGTCACGCGATGCCGCAGACCGATGTGGTGCTGCAGCCGCGTGCGGCGCAAATCCAGATAGCGGTACTTCAGCCGGACGTCCTCCGACACCGGCGAGTCCTCGGCGATCTGGAATGGCGGCGTCTTCGCTTCGTTGAGAATCCGAATCTCCCGCGCGAGGACTTCGACTTCACCGGTGGCCAGCTTCGTGTTGATCGTTTCAGGAGAGCGCCGCTGCACGACGCCGCTGACGCCGACGACGAATTCGGATCGCAGTTTCTTCGCGACAGTCGCCAGCGCTTCGTTCTCGCGGACGACGACCTGCGAGACACCCGCGCGATCGCGGATGTCGATGAAGGTGACGCCGCCAAGATCGCGGACGCGGTGCACCCAGCCGAGCAGCACCACTTCGGCGCCGACATCGTCAGCGCGCAGGCCGCCGCAGGTATGCGTGCGTGTGAGATCGCCGAGTGGCTCGGCCACTAACTGCCGGTCCTCCGTGTGAACATGAAGTAGTCGTAGGCGTAGCGCGCGATTTGCGCGATGGCGCGCTCGACCTCGACGTCGGTCGCGCGCGTCTGCTTCGACAGCACGGCGATCGCGACGTGACCCGCCTCCTCTGGCAGGTAGATGATCCCGACGTCGTCGACCACGCCGCCAATCGTCCCGGTCTTGTGCGCGACCGTTGTGTTGGACGGCAGCAGACCCTTGATGCGACCCGCGCCCGTCCTGCACCGCTTCATCGTCTCGAGCATCGCCTCAGACGAGGCCTTGTCCACCGCCTCGCCACGCCACATCTTCTCGAGGAGTGTCACGAAGGCTTTCGGCGTCGCCTGATCGCGGGCGTCGGCGGCGAACTTGTCATCTCGTGCGAAGCGCGCGTCGATCGCATTAGCCTGGAGGGCATTGGCCTGCGCCGTCTCGGACGATGGCGGCGAGGCTTTCTGAATCTCGGCGAGCGTCATCCCCTTCAATCGCGCCGTGTCGCGCCCCTGGTAGTCGAGAATCAGCTCCTGCGTCGGACGATCGACGTGGATGTCGCCGGCGCCGAGCGACGACATCAGCGCGTTGACGTTGTCCGCGCCCGCGCGGGTCAGGCAGATGTCGGCGCCGCTGTTGTCGCTGACCATCATCATCAGGTTCGCGACGTTGTGGAGCGACAGCTTCACGCCAGGCACGTCGTACAAGTACGACAGGTCACCGCTGCCGAGATGCTGATCGTGGACGCCGACGTCGACGGTCTCGTCCCACTTCACCTGTCCCTTCTTCGCCCTGTCGTAGAGCGTCACGAGGACCGGCAGCTTGAAAGTGGACGCCATCGGAAACTTCTCGTCGGCGTTGACGACGACCTCGGTGCCGCTTTCGAGGTGTTTGATCGCGACGCCCATGCGGCCGCGCGCTTCGGTCATCGCCTGCGTGATGTGCGTTCGCAGGCGGTCGATCGGATCGGCGGCGCGCGCCGGCACGTGAAGCGCGACGACCACGACGGCGACGACGCTGAGATGAATCAGTCGCTTCATCCAGAGACCTCTTTTCCTTATGCTCGCGGGGCCTCACCCGGCCGCAACCTCGTGCGAATGGTGGCGCTCAACTCGTTGCGCCGCACCGAAATCTGCTCACCGCCGCGCCCGCTCGTCATCGCCGAGGATCGCGACAAACGGCACGTTCCGCGCCGACGCGTACTTGAATTGCTTGCCCAGTTTATCCGCTTCCGGATAGACGTCGACGCGCAGGCCGTTCTTCCGAAGCTCCGCCGCCAGCGCCAGCGATTCCGCGCGCGTGTCGTGATTCCAGATTGTCACCAGCGTGTCTACGCCGCCGCGCGCGACATCCGCGGGGAACATGTTCCGTTCGGTCATGACGACAATGATCCGCTCGAGGCCGAGGGAGAACCCGCAGGCCGGAACGTCCTTGCCGAGAAACATGCCGACGAGGCTGTCATACCGGCCACCGCCACCGAGCGAGCCGGCCAGGTCGGGCACGGCGACTTCCATAATCGTGCCCGTGTAGTACGACAATCCGCGTGCGAGGCTTGGATCGATTTGGACGCGTGAGCCAGCCGCCGTCTTCGACGTCAGGTCACGGATCTCCTCGAGTTGCCCAACGGCGTACCGCGCACGTTCGTCGTCTCGCAGCTTCGCGCGCAAGCCGGAGGGAAACTCGAGACCGAACAGATCGAGCGCAGATGCCGCCACCTCCGCGGGAACGCCGCGCGCGACGAGCTCCTTCTGGACACCTTCGCGTCCGACCTTGTCCAGCTTGTCGATCGCGACGAGCGCGTCAGCCTGCAGCGGCGGTGGCACGCCGGCGGCCTCGAGCAGCGCCCCCAGCAGCTCGCGGTGATTGAGCCGGACGACGAAGTCGTGAAAGCCGAGTCGCTGAAGCACCTCGCTGACGGCGGACAGGATCTCCACTTCGACGAGCAGCGACGTCGTCCCCAACGCGTCGATGTCGCACTGGTAGAACTCGCGGAACCTGCCGCGCGCCGGGCGATCCGCGCGCCACACCGGTTGAATCTGGTAGCGCTTGAAGAATCGCGGCAGCTCGTTCTGGTACTGCGCGACGACGCGCGCCAGCGGGACCGTCAAATCGTACCGAAGCGCAAGATCCGCTTCGCCGGTGTGCTCGTGCTCGCCGCGCTTGAGGATCTTGAAGATCAGCTTGTTGCCTTCCTCGCCGTACTTCCCCAGCAGCGTCTCAATGTTCTCGAAGGCGGGCGTCTCGAGCGGTTCGAACCCGTACTCCTCGTACACGTCGCGGACGACACCAATCACGTATTCGCGACGGCGTATCTCGTCTGGAAGGAAATCGCGTGTTCCGCTCGGGGGTTTAGTCGACATTATTTTATGGCGTGCGGCCCCACCCCCACGCCTGACACGCTCGGGCTGTGGCCCTCGCGTGTATCAAGAATAGGGCGTCACAGCATCGGCGCGCCGATCGGTCGGCTGGATATCGCCTGCGAGTGCGCGGACAGCATGGCGCCTGCGGCCATGCCGCGCGGTCCGCCGCGCGGCATCAGCGAAAGCTCGCGCCGGGGGTGGGGCCCCGGCGCCAGTGCAAAAAAATTGGTGCCCACACGACAAGTTAGCTGTGCATGTACTCCAATCGGTACGCGACGTAGCGATCGGCGTACACCTGAATATCCGCGATCTCCGCTTGCGTGAGCAGCCGCTTCACTTTGCCGGGACTGCCCATGACGAGCGACT
>MNEX01000285.1 GCA_001917905.1 Acidobacteria bacterium 13_1_40CM_65_14 | reverse complement strand
TACACGATCTCGCCGTTGACGATCATCGTCGTCATCGCCGGCGCGATCGTGCTGCCGCCGTTCACGCGCGAAGACTCATGCGGGACTTTCAGAGCTTGCCCATTGGCGAGCGCACGCGATGTGCAATCCTGACCGCAGCCGCCGCGCTGGTCGGCAATATCACCCTCGCGGCCATGCTGCCGCTGCAGGCACGGCCGAATGTGCTGCTCGCTGCCGGTGTCCTCGGTATCGTCCTCTGCGCGGGTGCGACCGTCTGTGTAGCGCGAAGGCTTTAATGCGATTTTCACTCCGGGTGTAGAGATAACAGAGAAGAACGGAGGAACGGTTCTTCACAGACGGAGGAACGGAGGAACGGAGGAAGAACGGAGGCGGTTCGACGGCCGGCCTGCGGAGCAGGCCGGCTGACGAACCGCTCTTCTCCGTTCGTCCTCTGTTTTCTCCGTTCCTCCGTTTGTGAAACCGTTATCTCCGCCTTCTCTGTTTCCTCCACGGCGAGCTACAGCAATCCGCAAGAGTCTCTAGCCGAGCGTCCGCCCGAATCGAAACCCGATCTAAGAGCTCATCACCTCCCGCCAGGTGAGCCGGCGCGCCTCTACACTGGCCGACGTCTGAAGGACGATCGACAGCGCATAGCCGACCGCGAGCGTGGCCGCGAGGCCGAACGTCGACGGCCACATGAACCCAATCGTCGTCCGGTAGGCGACGTAGTAGCTCGTGAATGTACCGATGACGCCGGCCGCGAGCACGGGCCCGCTCGTCGCGCGACGACTGAACATCGCCAGCAAGTAAATGCCGAGCAGCGGTCCTGTGAACGCGTTGATCAGTTTGTTCGCGATCTCGAGGAGGCTGCCGATGCGCGCGACATTCGCGGCGAGGATCGTTCCGGCAATGCCGAACACGACCGTCGACACACGGGAGATGAACACCTGTCCGCGGGCGTCCGCCTCGCTGACGAGAGCGGCGCTCGGCTTGTCGCGCACGAGGCGGTTGTAGAAATCGACGACGACGACCGACGTGCACGAGTTGACCGCCGAATCGATGCTCGAAAGCGACGCCGCGAGAATCGCGGCGAGCACGAGCCCGACGGCGCCTCGCGGAAACGCGAGTGACATGAAGTACGGAAGAATCCTGTCCGACGCGTACTCCTGTGGGAGCGGGTGGTGAAGGAAGTACGCGAGAAGCGCCAGCCCGACAAACGACAGGCCGAACATCCATAACGCGTCGCCGGCCGCGTTCACGATGAACGCGCGTCGCGAATCGCGCAGCGACTTCGTGGTCTGGAAGCGTTGGACCATCACCTGGTCCGTCGTGTATCCCGCGATCCGCCCAACCGTGATGCCGACGAGGACGGCCGTCGCATTGATCGGCTGCCTGAAAAAGGCGGCCACGCGACCCAGAACCGTTGCACCCGCCGCGAAGTCGATCGGCGCGGCCAGCGACGTCTTGCCCGCGCTCTGCGCGGCCGTCCAGATTTCGGCCAAGCCTCCCGGGACGTGCGTCAGCGAAATCCAGACCGTGGCCGCGAGGCCGCCGAACATGATGCAGAACTGGATCACGTCATTCCAGATGACCGCCTGGATGCCGCCAAGCATCGTGTAACCTGTCACCAACGCGCCGAGCACGACGATCGTGGGCGTGAGCGGGATCGCGCCGTTGGTGGCCGCGCTGATCGCAAGACACGGAACATAAATAGCGGTCGCCATCCAACCGAGCCGCCACACGATGAAGATGGCCGCTGCGAACATCCTCACGCGTACATCGAAGCGCGCTTCCAGGAATTCGTACGCGGTGTAGGCGTTCAATCGCCGGTAGAACGGCAGCACGACGCGCGTGACCCAGGGATACAGCAGCAGCCACGAAGCGGTCCCGATCAGCAGGACCACGCCGTAACGGATCGTCGCCGAGGGTTGCATCAGGTAGTCGATCCCGCTGTTCAGCGCGGCCATCAGCGACAAGCCGACGGGAAGCCATGACATCGAATGGCGTGCGAAGAAAAAGTCGTCGAGCGTCCGCTGCCGGCGTGAGAACCAGATGCCGACCAGTGCGAGCGTGACCAGATACACGACGATGATGACTGCGTCGAGCGGATGAATGGCCGTGTTCATTGGACGGGTTGAGTCGCGCGGGACTCACGGATGGTATATTGCGCTCCAGTCTGATCTCCGATGACCAAAGCCGCAAAAATCGACCTCGTGTTCTTCGCCGCGGCAGTGATCCTGTCGCTCCACAGCGTGCCCTACCAGCTCATGGCGTGTTATCCGCCGCCGGACCACGGCGACGACTCGCCGACCGCGCTCGCTGCCGGGGTTGCGTCGACGCCGTATCAATATCGGGTGCTGGTGCCCTGGATCGTACGCGCCGCCGTCGAGATGCATCTGATCCGACCCGAGTCCGAAATGGCCATGTTTGTGCGAATCCAGGTCGTCTTTCTCGTCCTGCTGGCCTTTGTCTTTCGACGGTATCTATCACTCTTCATCACAGATCGCGTGCTGACCTCGGTGATGGCGCTGAGTGTGTACGCCATCCTCCCGTTCAACTATTTCAACCTGCCGTACTACCCGTATGACGTCCCGTCCGTCGTGTTTTTCACACTCGGCCTGATCCTGATTCATGACCGGAATTGGTTGTGGTTTTATCCGCTCTTCGCCATCGCCACCCTGAATCGCGAGACGAGCATTTTTCTCACGGTGGTCACCGTGTTCGTGTTGTTCGATCAGTACAGTTGGCGGAAGCTCGCCGTGCTGGTCGGCTCTCAGGCCGCCATTTGGGTGGTGATCAAAGCGGCGTTGTGGGTGCTCTACCAACAGAACCGGTGGATGGGATACGGACTGTATGAGTATCAGCTGAAGGTCAACGTGGCGACCCTGCTCAATTTTCCCGTCAAAGGTCTCATCGCCCTGGCCACGTGGGGATGCCTCTGGCTTGCTGTGTTGATCTGGTACCCGCGAATCACCGACGTGTTCCTGAGGCGGAATCTCTGGACCGTGCCCGTCTTCGTCGCGGCGATGTTCGTCGCCGGATTTGTGATTGAGCTCCGCATCTACGGCGAGGTATTGCCGATCGTTCTCGCAGCGGCTTGGGTCGTATTCCTCGACGTCATCAAGGAGTCATTGGTCCGCAGTAGGGCCGTCGCCATCTTAAATCAGGGCGCTGAACGTTAGGAGCACGTTCTCGAGCCAGACCATCCAGAGCGCCGCCCAACGGGTTGCGGCCGCACCGTTGCGCGGCGCAATCATCCGGCTGTTGTTCGTGAGATGCACGTCGAGCACGAGCGTCCGATCCGGATCGATCGTCGCCGACACGGCGCGCGATGGACTGCGGTACTCGAACGTCTTCCGCGCGTCGCGGCCGTCCCACCGATCGACCGCGCGCTCACCGTCGGCGAAGGTGACGAGCAGCGTCATCCCGCGGCCGCTTTCAAAGGGCCCGACACGCGGAGCGCTCGTCCCGGTGAACAGTCCGTCGCCAAGCCGCGCGACCACGACGGTCGTCTCGAACATGCCCGACACTCCCGCGACGCTCGTCAGCTCCGCCACGCTGTAATCGAACACCGCGGATCCGCCGAGCGTCTGCACGAAGAACCACGAGAGATCCTGACTGCCGGCGGCCGAGACCGCGCGCGCGAAGTCGTTCAGCGTCGGCTGGCTTCCGCGGGAGGTCCGTACGAACTCGGCGAGGGCGCCGTCGAAGACCGGCCGGCTGACCCACCGCTCGAGCGTGTTCAGCGTCAGCAACGTCTTCCCGGACAAGCTGCGGCGATCGTCGGACGAAGCGGGAGACGTGACGTCGACGCGCGGCCTCGCGCGATAGGCTTCCAGCGGGCCGCCGTCCGATTCGGGCAACAGGCGCAGCCGCAAGAACCGCGGAACCAGTCCACCGAAGTACCGCGACTCGACCATCGCGTACCCGGGCGGGAGATACGCCGACTCGAACAACGGCGCCACCACACGGCGTGCCAGGTACTCCACGACGCCGTCTACGAACCAATCCGGCAGCGCGCGCGTATCGACCACCTCCAACCAATAGCGGCGGGCGATCGCGCGCGCCGTCGCCAGCTCCGGCGCCATCGACGCCGGCGACGACCACCACGGCGTTCTCGGAAGCACGATGTCGGACCCACTCGAGGGAGGCGCGGCGTGCCAGGCGGGATCGACGATCGTCAGTGACGAGTGTGGAAATGGACCGAGCCACGGCGTCAGCGTCTGAAGTGAGGCAATCGCCGCACGCAGATAGCGGGGCGCGTCGCGGCGGTGTTCCGCCTGCACCGACGCGCGCACCTCCACCGGCGAAGGACCATCTGCGCTGAACCGTCCGCGCACGTCGACGGGCGATCCAGGTCCGCATCCGATCAGGCACGTCGCCGCGCCGACGGCGATCCCGATGCATTGGTACAATACCGGTCGGTGTCTCATGCTCAGGATCGACGCGTCGATCGCCGGACGTTCCTGAAGGCGGCGGCAGGCGCGCTGGCGGTATCCGCGCCGTTCCGGCGAGCGGCGGCGCTGTCGCCGTCCGCCACGCCGTCAGTCCCGGCCACGCTCTACAACGGGATCAGACTCCCGCAGCCTTGGCCGCCGGACAACCGCGGCTTTTCGCCGACGCCCGTTCTTCCTCCCTACCTCGTCGATCCGCCGGCCGTCGTGCCGATCGACGTCGGCCGCCAGCTGTTGGTCGACGATTTTCTCATCGAGGAAACCTCGCTCACGCGATCGTTTCATCGTGCCGAGTACTACGCGAACAATCCCGTCCTCTCGCCGACGACGCGGTGGGAGCGGTACGACGAGTACGCCGAGCGGACGAAGACGCGATCCAACCCCGCCGCCATGCCGTTCAGCGATGGCGTGTTCTACGACCCGGACGACCGCATCTACAAGATGTGGTACATGGGCGGATACTCGCAGAACACCTGCTACGCGACGTCGCCAGACGGCGTCACCTGGAACAAGCCATCGCTCGACATCGTGGCGGGGACCAACATCGTCACCCACGGCCTCCGCGACTCGTCCACCGTGTGGCTCGATGTCGTCGAGCGCGATCGGACGCGCCGCTACAAGATGGCGCGTTGGTACGACCACTACATGGAGTTGCTCGCGTCGCACGACGGCATCCACTGGCGGCCGATGGGCCGCACGGGCCTGACCGGCGATCGGACAACTTTTTTTTACAACCCGTTTCGCGGCGTGTGGGTCTACAGCCTGCGTGCCGACGTGCCCGGCGCGCTGGGCCGATGCCGCCGGTATTGGGAAACGCCCGATCTGTTCGAGAACGTGAGCTGGGGGAATCGGCCCGTGCTGTGGACGAGCGCCGACGGCGCCGATCCGCGGCGTCCCGAGTACGGCGTGCCGGCGGAAATCTACAACCTGGATTGCGTCGCCTACGAAAGCCTGCTGCTCGGCCTGTTCACGATCTTCCGCGGCGAGCGCGCGGAGCGCGAGAAGCCCAACGACATCTGCGTCGGGTTCAGCCGCGACGGATTTCACTGGGATCGTCCCGATCGCCGCGCATTCCTGCCGGTGTCCGAGCAGGTCGGCAGCTGGAACTGGGCGAACGTGCAGTCGGCCGGCGGCTGCTGCCTCGTGGTTGGCGACCGCTTGCACTTCTACGTCAGCGGCCGTCGAGGCGTTCCTGGTACGACCGACCCCGGCGTGTGCAGCACGGGTCTGGCGACGCTCAGGCGGGACGGATTCGCCTCGATGGATGACAGCGCGTCCGCCTCGCCGGTGCAGCGCATCAGACCCGGCATCATGCCCGGCACGCTCACAACCCGGCCAATCCGCTTCGCCGGGCGCCATCTCTTCGTGAACGTCGACGCGCCGAACGGCGAGCTTCGGGTCGAGGTGCTCGACCGGGAGGGTCGCACGATCGCCCCGTTCACAGCGGCGGCGTGCCTGGGGGTCCGGGCGGACCGCACGCGCGCTCGCGTCACGTGGTCGACCGCCGCCGATCTGGCGGCGGTGAGCGGCGAGGTGGTCCGCTTCCGTTTCCACCTGACGCACGGACGGCTGTATTCGTTCTGGGTGAGCGCATCCCCGAACGGCGAGAGCCGAGGATTCGTCGCGGCGGGCGGCCCCGGGTTCCGCGGGATTAGAGACGACACCAGCTCTTAACAGCGCTTACCGATTGTTCACCCATCCCCGGGACCAGTAGTAGACCCACGCCGCGCACTCGTACAGCGCATCGTCCGACAACCAGAGCGAGTCGCCGTTCGGCAGGACCAAAGGCGGCGGCGGCAGCCGCTCGGATCGGGCCGGCGCCATCGACGGGACAGGATCGAGACCGGCCGCACGAAACGCGGCGAGCGACCGGCGCATGTGTGTCGGCGAGGTCACCAGCACGAACCGCTCGACGTGATGCGCGCGCAACACGGGTCCGATCGCCAGCGCCTGCTCGCGAGTCGTTCTCGAGGCCGACTCCTCCACGATCGCGCTGGGCGCCACGCCGTTCCTCACCAGCGCATCACGCAACATTTCACTTTCCGGCAGGAGCTGGAGGTCGGGCCGCGGGATGCCAGCGGACGCAATCAGGAGCCGGCCGCCAATCAGCTTGAACACGCGCGCGGCTTCGAGCGCACGCAGCAAGCTCGATCCCGTGAGCGTGCCGCCGATGTCGTCGCCAACGGCGGCGGTCACGACACCGCCTCCTAGCACCACGACCGTATCGGCTCCACGGGCGTCCTCGCGCGTCATGACGCGCGGGATGCCGTGACTCAACGCTCCGACGAGGAGGCTGGCTCCTGCCGGCGTGGTCAGGAACCCATACCCGATGACCAGCGCCAACAGGTACCGTCGCGGCGCGCGTGACGCCGGACGCAGCCAGAGCCAGGCGACCCCCACGGCCAGGATCAGAAACAGTCCGAGCGGCGACGACAGGTGAAGCTGTTCCTTGATGAAATCGAGGATCACGAAACCGGGTGGGGCGTGACGCTAACGCCTGTTTCTTGTCGGCGGCTTGCTTGATTCGGCACCTGATCAAACACAAAGGACACAAAGGACACAAAGGAAAGCGAACTGGTCAAACTTTGTGTCCTTCGTGTCCTTTGTGTTGATTCAGCTCCGCTACACCAAGTCGAAAACCGCTCTAAGAACCGATTTGGCGGAGATGGCGCTGGGGCGGTTTCTGGGATGATTTCGCCGCGGGGTCGATATCCACTTCGACAAGCGACTCGAGCCCGATGCGCAGGCGTGTCAGCTGCACGTGGTGTTCGGCGCAGAGTACTGACAGGTTGTTCAGCCGCTCGGGTGAAAGCGCGTGCGAGCTGATGACGATGGCGTCGATCGACGACGCGGTCATCAGCAGCGTCAGCGCCGAGTAGCCGCCCAGCACCGGGTACCCCATGACGCGGACGCCGGCTTTCCGCGGGTCGTCGTCGATGAACCCGGCGATCTTGACGTCGCCGCCGCTCGACAGGATCTCGCGGATCACCAGGCCGCCGTCGTCGCCGGCGCCGTAAATGACCACGCGGCGGCCGGACTGGCGTTGTCGCTGCATGAACTCGCCGACCAGGCGGAATGACGCCCGAGACAGCGTGACGGCAATCAGCAGCAGGACCGCGTAAATCGCGAAGACGGTCCGCGAGTACGCGAAAAACCGGTAGACGCCGAGAATCACGAGCAACGCCGTGGCGGCGCCGAAGAACACGCCGCGCGCGACGACGAGCGTATCGAGCATGCCGAAGTGGCGCCACACGCCGCGATAGACGCCAACGGCAAAGAACGCGATCATCTGCGCCGCCACGATCACCGGCAGCGACCGCGTGAAGGTCGCGAAGTTCATCATGAAATCGACGGGATCCTCGAAGCGCAACCGGTACGCGGCGTAGTAGCACAGGACAACGAGGCACAGGTCGAGGATGACTTCGGCGACCCGGCGCTTGTGCATGAATTCGATGACGATCGGCGTGAGCGTGTTCCGCTTCACGCGCATTTCGTCGTCGTCGTACACCCGGATACCGGCGAGATAGGCGGCGAACAGGATCATGCCGATCAGGAAGGCCGACGCGGCGAGAAGCACCGGCCAGTTCTGGCCGAGGTTGCTGACGCCGATCCCGAGGAGGCCGCCGACAGCCGCGAGCAGCCACAGCAGCACGACCGCGCGCCGCTCCGAGAGACCGATCGCCACGAGACGGTGGGACGAGTGGTCGCGGCCGCCCTGCGATGCGCGCCGGCCCCAGAACCAGCGTGACAGCGTCACCAATGTGGTGTCGAAAATCGGGAACAGCAGGACGAGCGCCGGGGCCGCGACGATGGACAGGATGTCGGACCGGATCGGCGTCTGATGGCCCGCACTCAGCGTGACCGCCGCGAAACTGAATCCGAGCAACAGACTGCCGCTGTCGCCCATGAAGATGGATGCCGGGTGCAGGTTGTAGACCAGAAACCCGCCGGTCGCGCCGAGCAGGATCGCGAGGGACCGGGCCTCCGCCAACGCATGCGTGCCGGCGGCGCCGGGCAGAAGATCCACGAGCAGCGCCGCGCCGACGATCATTGCGACGCCGGCGCACAACCCGTCCATGTTGTCGATCAGATTGAACGCGTTCGTCAGCCCGACGATCCAGACCAGCGAGAGAAGCAAGTCGAGCGTGGTCGATTCGAGCCAGTTGAGGCGGTAATCGAAGAACAGCAGTACCGATGCCAGGGCGATTTGCGCGATCAGCTTCGTCGACGGCTTCAGCGAGACGATGTCGTCGACGAGCCCGACACCGAAGATCAGTGCCAGCGTGATCGTGAAGAGCGGGAGCTCCCGGGCGATACCGAAGATGAACGCGCAGGCGAAGAAGACAGCGGCGATCCCCACGCCGCCGAACAGCGCCACCTGTCGCTGGTGCCACCGATCCTCTCGGGGACGGGCGACGAAGCCGAAGCGGAGAGCCAGGATGCGGCAGAGCGGGATGACGACCAGCGAGAGCGCCAGCGCCAACGCAAACGGCGCACCGATCGTGGTTACCATCGAATGAGCGGCGGCATCGTACCAACTACGGTGGACAGAGGCAAGGCGGCTGATCCGCGTTACGCCGATCGCCGGCGGCCGCCGAGGCGGCACTTGACGAGCGCGTAGACGGCGTCGATGCCGTCCGTCCAGCGGATCTTCTTGCCTTCGTCGACGCGGCGTGGATTGTACCGCACGGGCACCTCGACGATGCGGCGGCCGGCCAGGAGCAACTTCGCCGTCAGCTCAGGCTCGAAGTCGAACCCGACGCATCTCAGCCGAATCCCGTCGATCGCCTCGCGCCGGAACACCTTGTAGGCCGTTTCCATGTCTGTCAGCCGGGCGCCGAAGAGGGCGTTGGTCAGCCACGTCAGCAGCCGATTGCCGATCCGGGCCTTGAACGGGATCCGCGCGCTCGGCTGCAGGAACCTCGACCCGTAGACCACGTCGCTCCGGCCGTCGAGGAGCGGCGCCAGCAGGCCGCCGTACTCCTGCGGATCGAGCTCGAGATCGGCGTCCTGGATCAGGATCACGTCTCCGGTCGCGTACTTGAGACCGATGCGCACCGCGGCGCCCTTCCCCACGTTGATCGGATTGTCGAACGTACGGATGCGCGGATCGTCCGCCCACCGACTCGAATCGATCACCTGCCGCGTCGCGTCGCTCGATCCGTCGTTCGCAATGATGATTTCCTTGTCGATCGCGCCGATGTCGACGCCGCGCACACGCTCGACGACCTCGCTGATCGTCTGCGCTTCGTTGTAGACCGGAATAATGATCGACAGCTTCACCGGTATGATGTCGAGGCATGCACCGAGCGGCGACCGGCCACTTGCCGAAGCCAGACGTGTTCGTCTACGGCGCGTGTGTCGTCTCGCTCGTGCTCGGTTTGCTGTTCATCTTCGTGTGGGCGCCGCATCCGTGGGGGTGGGAAGGGTTCGACCATTACCACGATCTGGCCCTCGATGTCGCGCGCGGGCGGCCGTTCCCGACGATGGAGGTGCCGTGGGGATACGCGTACTTCCTCGCGGGCTTCTACCGCATCTTCGGCGACCGGCCGTGGGTTCCACTCGTCGTCCAGGCCGCGCTCAACTCGACCATGCCGCTGCTCGTGTTCGCGTTCGCACGAACGTGGCTCGACAAACCGACAGCGGTGCTCGCGGCGCTGCTGACCGGCCTGTTCTCGTTCAACACCGTCTACGCGTCGACGCAGTCGTCCGATGCGATCTGCACCTGGTTGTTCATGTCGGCGGTGTTGGCGTTCACCATCGCGCGAGACCGCGACGACGCGCGCTGGTTTGCCCTCGTCGGGTTGCTGACCGGCCTGGCGGCACAGTTCCGTCCCAATCTGATTCTGGTTCCGGGATTGTTGGCCGCTTACGCCGCCATCGAGCACCGGACGCGTCGCCGTCTCGCTCAGGCGGCCGTTCTGATCGTCTGTGCCGGCGCCGCGCTCGTTCCGTGGGTGATCAGGAACTACAGGCTGACGGGGATGGTGATTCCAACGAGCGTGCACGCCGGCGTGCAGCTTTGGTACGGCACCCTGCAGACGGGCCCGTACTTGCACAGCCGGGCATACAACCCGCGTTCGGTGTTCGAAGCCCCTGTGTTCGACTACACCAGTCTGGAGCGCGTGCCGATCGTCGTGCAGGGACAGGCCACGTGCGACGAACAACCGCCGACGAGCGTCTCGCTGTCGTATTGGTCGGATGACGACTCGACCGAGCGGCGGCTCACGCCTGTCAGGATCGACGGCAGGCGCTACACATTCGAAATTCCGGCGCCTGGACGGAAGGCCGTCATCTATTACTACTTGGTGACCGGCTGGCCGGCCGGCTTCAAACGCGCGACCCAGACCACGCCTCCTGCCGGCGCGCGCGCGCCGTTCGTGTACTTCGTCAGCGCGGATCACCTCGGCGATCTCGACGTGCACGCCGACCAGCTCGACATCTTCGACGTCGTGCGCCTTGCGCGACACGCGGCGTGGGGCGAACCCGTCCCGTTCGCCGACACGCTCCGCGGTGCGGGTGTCACCGGCGCGACAGAGGCCGTCGCTGTGCTGATGCGACCGCTTCTCAAGGAGAAGGCGAAGCACGTCGTCTCGAATCTCGAGCACGACGCCGCCGAACTGCGATTCAGGTTCTCGGATGGATCCTCGATGACCATCCCCCGTGAATGGCACGGCTCGATTTCGGACTTGACCCTGACGCAAGGGATCGCGTGGACATTGATGACGACGAGGCTCTCGCTGCGGGCGCTCGAGGATCCGGAGTCTCGAAAGCCGGTGCCGAGCGATGTGGTCTGCACGCAGGTCGAGGACGTGAGCGTGAATCAGGTGTTCTACCGTCGCGAGCCGCACATGTTGCGCAGGTACATGGCGCTGGCGGTCGACAATATTCGGCGGGATCCGCTCGGATTCGTCCTCGCCTCGGCGTACCGCGCGGTGCGGTTGTTCATGATCCAGGGCACCTCGGATCGGTTCACGGCGCAACAGTTCGCGCAGAGCCGCCGCGTCTACGCCGCTGCCATGAGCGTCTCACTCATCTACCTGACGCTCTTCGTCATTGGCACAGTGGTGGCCTGGCGACGTGGAGGCTCCGGCGTCGTGCTGCCGCTGCTGCTCATCGCGTCTCTGCCGGTGACCCTGGCGCCCGTGTTGACCAACATGCGGTACAGCGTCACCGTTCAGCCGCTGATGTTCATGTTCATCGCGGTCGCGATCACCGCACTGGCGCGACGTGAGAGGGTGTCGTCTGTCGATTACGGCTCTAGACATTCTTCCGCAGGATGACCGCGGATCTCGAACCGCCCGCATGAATCACCGTCTTCGTCACCGAGCACTTCTCAGCGCCCAACAACGTCGCAAGCTTCGGATCGTTTGCGTAGAGGACGAGGAGGCTCCCAGCCGGCACCTTGCTCATGTCGAGGGTGTCCGCGGTGAAATACTGGGTCCGCCGCCGCAAATCCTCACGACCGTGCTTCGCTAGATAAAACTCCCAACGCGGAGCTCCATCGTCCAGATCGCGGCTCAAGTACACCGCCGGCACACCACCAGACGAGTCACTCGCGATCAGGTACTCGGCCACGTCGCGAAAGTTGACCGGGTCGAACCAGAACGCGGAGCGAATCCGGTAATCGGTGAAGTAGTCGTGGGCGAAGTACGCGTACTGGATCGGCAACGCCAGGAGCAGAAGCACAGCCGCGAGGCGAACGAAAGACCTCTGTCGCAACAGCAGCGCAGCGCCATAGACGCTGATCAGCACGCCAAACGGCAGGACGAACAGTTCTCGCTGGATCGCGTAACGCTCGTCAACCAGCGTCGCCGGGAGTGGCGCGAGCGCCAGGCCCGCCAGGAGCACGATACTGATGGGTGAACGCCGTCGCTTCCACAGATCGGAGATACCCGCCACGAGAAACACGCTGAGCGGCCACAGAAACACGCCGGCCCTGCGAGTTCCCGTTGTCAGGTTCGAGCCGCCGGCCAGGAACAGATACGCGGGGTTGAAATAATCCCAGTACACCGAGATACGTTCCTGGACGTTGTTGTAGTTGAGAAAGTCTTTCACGCCTTGAAGCGGCGACAGATGACGGACGTCGTACAACTGGTACCGTCCGATCGTGTCGCGCAACATGTCGGGATGCCACCAGAGCCATGGGACAAGGATCAGCAGCGGCAACGCAACCCCCACACCGGCGGCGATCAGAGATTGAGGGGACGCCCGCCGAGATTGAAGTTGAGCCATCCACGTCAGAAGCAGGTAGACCGGCATCATCGCCCATGCCGCGATATAGCTGTAGAAACCGACGCCCAGCAGAAGTCCCGCTAAGAGCGACAGCCTCGCACTGCCCGTCTCCAGAAATGCCGCGAGGCACAACAGCCAGCCGAGCACGAACGGCAACGGGCAAATGTAGTCCAGCGCCTGGCGGCTGAAAATGAAGTGGGCCGGCGACACCGCCAGCGTCACAGCCGCCAGCGCCGGATAGAGCGTGTCTGGGAAAAGTCGCCTGGCCAACAGATACATGAGGAACACGTCGAGGATCCCGATGACGGCGGTCGGAATCCGAATCGACGACTCGCTCAACGGCAGGAACTTCAACACCAGCGCTTCCAGGTAGAACAGCACCGGCTGATACCATCGCGTGCTTCCTTCTTTCGAATCCGGCGAGTCCGTCATGTTGACGAACAGCGGCATGCGCCGCCCGTTGAGATCCGTGCCGGTCGTGGCGATCGAGTACGCGTGCGTCGCGATCCGCGCCTCGTCGCCTCCCAGATAAATCGGGGCGTCGCCGAAATTGTAAAAGTACATCACGCATGTGGCACACAGCACTGCCGCAATCATCAACCAGACGGTCTTTCGCCGAGTAGACGTCCTCGTCTTGGCTTGAACGACGGCTTCCATTCAGGTCGCTTCGGCTCTCATCGCTAGAGCGGTTTTCGATTCGGTGTAGCGGCGCTGAATCAACACAAAGGACACGAAGGACACCAAGACAAGACCAGCTCGTTTTCCTTTGTGTCCTTTGTGTCCATTGTGTTTGATCAGCGTAGCGGATCAAGCACGCCGACGACGAGAAAGAGGCGCTAAACGCCCGATGCTGCGCGAGTGAGATGGGGCAACACGCGATCGCGGAGGAAGTCGAACAGCGCGTCAGCTTTGACCACGTTCGAATTACCGATCGAGTGCCCGGTGGCGTTCGGCATTTGCGACGGCCGCACGTGCAGAAACGCGTCGTACGAGGTCGCGGCCGGCGTCTCTTCCCCGAGGACGCGTAGATAGAGATCGTCGATCGCCTTCGACCCGCCGTCATAGAAGACGTCGCCGTCGGGACAGACCGGCGGCGTGTCGTTCACGAAGAACACGATCCGGTAGCGCCCTTCGCGCTGCAACCGCTGAAATCCGCGAACCGCCTCGATCCATCGGGGATAACCGGCGTCGCGCTGCATCGCGGGAACCGTCGCCGGGTTCGGCTTCATGCCATACACGCAGGTGATGTGACGCACCTCGTCATCGGTCAGGCGGTCGAACGGCGTCAGCTTCTGCTGCGGCAACGCGCCCGCGTCGTTGACGGCGAGCAGGGCCTCGTCGCCTTCGGCGTGCTCCGCCCGCAGCCGATCCTCTTTGGCGCCGGACAGTCGCCAGCGCGCCGTCAGATAGACACGCTTGTAGAACTCGAACGAGTACAGGAACCGGCGCGCGAACGAGGACGCGTACACCGCCGCGCTCCAGAGCCGGCTGGCCGGCCGCACGGGCTGATTGCCGATCAGATCGTTCCAGAAGAACCCGACGACCACCAGGTCCGGCTTGAAGCGGTCGCCGACCTCGACGAGCTGCGCCAGCTCCTGACTCGTGTTGTAGCCGGGCACGGCGGCGTTCCACACCTGCCAGTCGACGTCTGGCCGCCATGCCTTCAGCCGCTGCTCGAGCAGGTACGGATACGTGTGCGCGTACAGCGACCCGTGGCCGAAGGTGACCGAGTCGCCGAGGACGAGAATACGGAACGTGTTCGGGAGTTTCTCGAGCGCGTATTCGCGCGGGTCGCGAAGCTCGAGGCTGTTGATGTGCACCGGAACGCCGGCGAACCAGCCGTCGTATCCGGCGGCCAGCCGCTGGCCGCGGATCGCATCGGAGAGGAAGAATCCTGGCCGGCCTTTCCGCTCATCCCACGCCGCTCTCACCCACAGCTCGATGGCACACGCCACGAGCAGCACTGCGACGAAGACGGCCGGCACGCTGATCGTGAGGAACTTTCGCAGCCCGCTCACAACCATCCGCGACGCCAGTACCCGAAGATGGCGAGGTACTCCTGCAGAATTCCGCGGACCTGCTCGAGCGACGCGCCGCGGGTGTGATCGTAGAACTGACTCTGCGGCACCGGTGTCGGAACGACCTCGAGGTCGGGCGCCTGCTTGCGCCACACGAGCACCGCCCGGCGCATGTGGTACGGCGAGCTGACGAGGAGAATCCGCCGCCAGCGGTGATCGCTCAGGATGTCGTTGGTGAACCGGACGTTCTGATACGTGTTCGTCGCGCGCTCTTCGAGCACGATGACCGATGCCGGCACGCCTTGATCGATGGCGAGCGCGCGCATCGACTCGGCTTCACGGAAGCTGTACACGTACCCCGATGAAAAAACCAGATACGGCGCGTAGCCGCCCTTGTACAAATCGATGGCCTGCTTGAGCCGCTCCTGGGCGCCGCCTCCGGCTCTTCCTGACTCGCCGACACCGCCAGCGAAGACGACGATCGCATCGGCCTTCGTTGGAGGCGCGCTGAGCTTCAGCGGAGACGCCATCCACCAGATCAGGTTCGTGTGAAACACGATCACATACACGGCCACGACAGCCGTCACGACCTGCGCCACCCGCGTGCGGGCACGCCTATACACGGAACGCAATGTCTCGTCCCATCGTTGCGCGGTGGCGGCCCGCCGCTCCAACGCTTCGTCGATCAGCCGGCTCATCCCGGCGACGCGGGCGGTCCAGCTATTTTCGTGCGCCACCGCGATGCGGCGCTCGACCTCCGGCGGCGAGGAGTCCTGGAGCGCCGAACGAATCGCGCGAGAGAAGGCCTGCGGATCGTTGGCCACGTCGACCACGTCGCCATGCATCGCGTTGAACCGCCGGATCTCGGGCAACTCGGTGGCGACGACGGGGATCCCTACCGCGAGGTATTCGTTCACCTTTGCCGGGTACACGTTCGCCGTGTACTCGGTGAGACGGTACGGCACGATCCCCACGTCAAACGCCTTTACATATCGAGGCAGCTCGTCGTGCGGGCGCGTGCCGAGCAACCGCACGTTTGGACACCGGCGCAGCTTCGCCACATCAGTCTGCTCCGGGCCGACGAACACGAACGTGGCGTCCGGCATTCCGGCGGCGACCGCCGCCAGCAGATCCTGATCCACCCACTGGTGCAGGCCGCCGACGTATCCGATGACCGGCCGTCTCAAGGCACGCACGTCCGCCGGCGGTTCAACCGCGCTCTGGCGCGCGTCTTCGAACAGCTCGAGGTTCACGCCGGACGGGAAGAGATGCACGCGGTCGGTGAACTGTGCCGCGCGCTGCCGCAGCCGCTCCGACGTCACGAAGACGACGTCGGCTTCTGCGAACAAGCGCTCCTCGCTCGGAACAATCTTCCTCGCCGCCGGCGAGCTCGAGGCCAGGTCGTCGACACAGTAATAGATCGTCAACTGCGGGTCGAGCGCCGCAATGAGATCGCGCGCGAGCGGCGTCGGCAGAAACGTCCAGACGATCGGCCGGTAGAAACCGGTCGCGCGCATCCACCGCTGCAACGCATGGACGAGGAGGAAGCGGTTGATCCATCGCGACAGCCGCAGGTACGGCCCGGGCAACAGGAGCGGCGAGTACACGAACAGATTCGGCCGCTCCTCTCGAAACCCTTTCGTGCCACGCCACCAGTTGCGGATGCGCTGCCGCAGGCGCGCCAGATCGCGGAAGTTCGGCGTGCGCACGCCGGTGTTCTCGACGAAGAGCACGCGATGGCCGTCGGCGGCCAGCCGCGACATGATTTCCTGGTGGCTCTGCCAAATGAAATCCCAGTCGATCGACGAGATGCAGACGACGTCGGGAAGACGGCGCATCACTTTCGTGACGAGACCTCACGGTACGCCGCCAGCCAGGCGGCGGCGGTCCGCTGAATGGAGTAGCGATCGATCACCGTCTGCCGTGCGGCGGCGCCCAGTCGCGACAGCTCGCCGCGGTCCACGAACAGGGACGCCATCGCGGCGGCAAATCCTTCTTCGTCGTCGGGTGCGACGAGCAGACCGTTCACGCCCTGATCGATCAGCACGTCGGTCGATCCCGCAAGCCGCGTGGCGACGCAGGCCAGCCCGCTTGACATCGCTTCGAGGAGCGCAATCGAGAGCCCTTCACGGATGGACGGCAGCACATAGATATCGGCAGCGCGATAGTACTGATCAATGGCCCTCGTCGTCTCGGCGAAGAAGACACGATCGGCCAGACCGTCTGTCACGGCCTGCCGCCGAATCATGTCCGCCAGCCCGGGATCGACCTCACGGTACGTCGTGGGCCGTGTGGCGCCGATGAACACGAGGGCCGACGGGTATCGTCCGGCCACGCGCGACCACGCGCGATAGAGCCGATCCGGCCGCTTGTCGCGCGCAAACAACCCGACGAACAGGACGAGCGGCACGTCGGGCGGCAGCCCGAGCTCCGACCGAATCGCCGTGCGCTCGGCGGGCGGCGCGGGCGCGAAGCGATCGACGTCGACGGCGTTGCACACCTGACGCAGTCGTGCCGGCGACAGGCCGGCCTCGAGATAGGCGCTCGACAGCGCCGGGCTCACGCTCAGGTACAAATCCGCGTTCGCGTACGCCCGGTAGGCCGCGGAGCCGAGCGCGCGCGCGCCCGCGGGCTCGTCCTCCCCGCCCGTCTGGAGCGTGAGCACGAATTTCTTTCGAAGCGCTTTGCTCAACAACCCGAGCAGCATCGCTTTGCGC
>MNEX01000323.1:440-11946 GCA_001917905.1 Acidobacteria bacterium 13_1_40CM_65_14 | reverse complement strand
ATCAGCACGGCGCGATTCGCCGTGCAAATCTCGCGCAGCCCTCGCAGAAAGCCGTCCGCAGGCGGAACGACCCCCATGTTCCCGGCAATCGGCTCGACGATGACGGCCGCGATGTGATCGCGGTTGGCGTCGAACGCGCGGCGGACCGAGTCGAGATCGTTGTACGACGCGACGAGCGTGTCGGCCGACGCGGCGGCGGTGACGCCGGGGCTCGTCGGCGTACCGAGGGTCAGCGCGCCAGAGCCGGCCTTGACGAGAAACGCGTCGGCGTGACCGTGATAGCAGCCTTCGAACTTGAGAATCTTGTCGCGCGAGGTGGCGAACTGGGACGCTCTGGCGACGCGCACCGCGCTCATCGTCGCCTCGGTCCCGGAGCTGACGAAGCGCACGCGCTCGATCGTCGGCATCAGCTCGCGCACACGCTCGCCGAGCTCCACTTCGAGCGGGCTCGGGGCGCCGAAGCTGGTGCCGTCGCGCGCAGCGGCCGACAGCGCTTTGACGAGCCCCTTCGGCGCATGACCGTGAATGAGCGGGCCCCACGACATCACGTAGTCGATGAAGGTGTTGCCGTCGACGTCCTCGATGCGCGCGCCCCACGCGCGGCGGATGAAGAGCGGCGACGCGCCGACCGCCTTGAAGGCGCGAACCGGGCTATCGACGCCGCCGGGCAGCACTCTCTGCGCGCGGGTGAAAAGACGGGACGAGCGGGTCGTCTTCACATCACAGCTTAGGGCATAAAAGGCTAAGAGTCGGTGGCGAAATCCTTCGCAACCTCTCCACCACGGAGGACGCGGAGGACAGGAGGTTCAAACCTGCGACAAAAGCAAATCCCCCGTGTCCCCCGTGTCCTCCGTGGTGGCGATTCTGATTCTGCAACCTGCGCAAGGGGCTGACGGCTGACCGCTGGTGTCAGCGAACCTTGATCGTCGCGAGATCGCCGATCGCGTAGCTGAGAAATTGGTAACGCTTGCGGATTACGCGAGCGCCCGCGCGGCCTCGCGCGCGTAGTAGGTGATGATGATGTCGGCGCCCGCGCGGCGAATGGCGATGAGCGTTTCCATCATCGCGCGCTGCTCGTCGAGCCAGCCGTTGCGCGCGGCCGCCTTGAGCATCGCGTACTCGCCGCTGACGTGGTACGCCGCAGTCGGATAGTGGAACGCGTCCTTCACGCGCGCGATGACGTCGAGATACGCCATCGCCGGCTTGACCATCACGATGTCGGCGCCTTCGTGGATGTCCTGCTCGACCTCACGCAGCGCTTCGGCGGCATTGGCCGGATCCATCTGGTGCGACCGCCGGTCGCCGAACGCCGGCGCCGAGGCGGCGGCCTCGCGGAACGGTCCGTAGAACGCCGAGCAGTACTTCGCCGAGTACGACATGATCGCCGTGTTCTCGAAGCCGCGCTCGTCGAGCGCCGTCCGAATCGCGCCGACGCGGCCGTCCATCATGTCCGAGGGCGCGACGATGTCGGCGCCCGCCGCCGCGTGCGAGATGGCCGCGCGCACGAGTTGATCCACGGTCGGATCGTTCGCAATCTCCTCGTCGATCACAATCCCGCAGTGGCCGTGATCCGTGTACTCGCAGAGACACACGTCGGTGATGACGAGCAGGTCGGGCGCCTGCTGCTTGATCGCGCGCACCGCGCACTGGACCGGCGCCTCGGGATCGTACGCGGTGGATCCGATGTCGTCCTTGTGATCCGGAAGCCCGAAGAGCAGCACGCTGCGGATGCCGTCGGCTTTCGCCGCATCCGCTTCCTTGACCGCTTCGTCGACCGACAGATTGCACACGCCGGGCATCGAGGGCACTTCACGCCGCACACCCTCGCCCTCGCAGACGAAGAGCGGCAGCACGAACATGTCGGGCGACAGCCGCGTCTCGCGCACCATCGCGCGCATGGCCTCGGACCGGCGCAGCCGTCGCAGGCGACGCGTGAGCGTGAGGTTCGCGTCGGTGTGGATGTGATTCATGATTGCTTCTGAAAATACTCCACAATCGCGTCGACCAGCGCGGGAATCGTATAGAGCGCCGGCATGATCGTGGTTTTGATGTTGAATTGTGAAGCCGCCTCAGCCGTGACCGGTCCGATCGACGCCACGATGGTGGCGCTCAGGAGATCGGCGGCCGGTTCGGTGCCGAGCACGCGGACGAAGCTGCGGACGGCGGACGCGCTGGCGAACGTGACGACGTCGATCCGGTGTTCGAGCAGCATGCGGTAGATGTCCGGCTCGCCCTCGCGCTCCGCCTCGACGGCCGTTGTACGGTACGCGATCACCTCCGTGACCTCGGCGCCCTGCTTGCGCAGCTCGTCGGCGACGATCTCGCGGCCGATGTCGGCGCGCGGGAGGAGTATCTTCAATCCGCGGACGTCGCCCGTTTCGGACAGCGCGCGCAGTATCCCCTCGGCGCGATACTCAGACGGCGTCAGATCGACTTTGAGCCCGTAGCGAGCGAGCCGCTCGCCGGTCGCGGGTCCGACGCCGCACAGCTTCGCGCCGTTGAGCGACCGCAGATCGCGCGGTCCGGCGAGCACCCGCTCGACGAACGCGTCCACGGCGTGCGCGCTCGACAAGATGATCCAGTTGAAGCGGCCGGCCTGCGCGCAGGCCTCGTCCAGCGGCCCGTAATCCTCCGGCGGCACGATGCGAATCATCGGCGCTTCAATCGTCTCGGCGCCCATCGCCTCGAGACGATCGACGAGATCGGCCGCCTCCTCGCGCGGCCGTGTGACGAGCACGCGTTTGCCGAACAGCGGCCGCGCGTCGAACCAGCGCAGGTGCTGCCGCAACGCGGCGACGCGGCCGACGATGAGAATCGCCGGCCGGCGTTCGTCCGGTTTGATCGCTTTCGCGATCTCCTCGAGCGATCCATCCAGCGTCTCCTGGATCGGCAGCGTGCCGTCGTACACGACGGCGGCGGAATCGTCGGGCGGCCGGCCATGCGCGACGAGCGCCGCGAGGATGGTTTTCAACTGCTGCGGACCGGCGTAGCAGACGATGGTGCCGTCCAGTCGCGCGAGGCTCGTCCAGTCGATCGACGCGCGCGTCTTGCCCTCGTCCTCGTGTCCGCGGATGAAGGTCAGCGTGTCGCCGCCGCCGGGATAGGTAATCGGCACGCCCGCGTAGCTCGGCACCGCGATGCCGGCCGGAATGCCCGGCACGACCTCGAAGTGCACGCCCTGTTCGTGGAGAAACAGCGCTTCCGATCCGCCGCTGTCGAACACGAAGGGATCGCCCCACTTGAGGCGCGCGACCGTCTTGCCCTCGCGCGCTTTTTCGGCGAGCAGATAACAGATGGCTTCCTGTTCCAGTGCCTGCGGCGCCGCGCCGCCCACATCGATCTTCTCCGCGTCGGGACGCGCGTGGCGCAGCAGTCGTGCGGGGACGAGATGGTCGTACAGCACGACGTCCGCCGAGGCGAGGCACTGCTGCCCGCGAACGGTGATGAGTCCGGGATCGCCCGGGCCCGCACCGATCAGATAGACGATGTTCACGGTTGGATACCTTCCACCGCACCTTCGGCGCGCCGGGCCTCCGCCAGAATCTCGTCCGCGCCGTCGGCGATCAGTTGCGCGCCGACCTCTTTGCCGATCGCCGCGGCATCCGATCGCGATCCGTGCGCCTGACCGCGAACCGCGCGGCTCCCGTCGAGCGCGACGACGATGGCGATGAGCTCCAGCGCGTCGCCGTCACCAGGTGTCGCCAGCGCGCCGACCGGTGTCTGACACCCGCCGCCGAGCGCTTCGACGAGCGCGCGCTCCGCGGTGAGCGCCGCGCCGGCCCACGCATCGGTGATCCGCTCGATCGTGGCGCGGACCGCGCCATCGTCTTCGCGCGTCTCGATGGCGACGATGCCCTGGCCCGGCGCCGGCACGCACGCCTCGGCCGGCAATGCGAACGAGATGCGCGAGGCGAACCCGAGTCGGCGAAGTCCGGCGGCCGCCAGCACCAGCGCATGATGCGCGCCTTCGTCGAGCTTGCGCAACCGCGTGTCCAGATTGCCGCGAATCGGGGTGAAACGTGCGCCCGGAAACAGCCGCATGAGCTGCGCGATGCGACGTACGCTGCCGGTCCCGATGGAAGGCGATTGTCCGAGATGCTTGACGAGATCCTCGATGCTCGTCATGGCTGATGGCTGATGGCTGATGGCGGGCAAGACGATCGCGTCCAACGGATCTTCGCGCGGCAGCACGCCGGCGATCGTGAGGCCTTCGGGCAGCACGGCCGGCATGTCCTTGCTGCTGTGCACCGCGAGATCGATCTCGCCCCGCAGCAGCGCGTCCTCGATTTCTTTCACGAACAGCCGCTTGCCGCCCACTTCAGACAGCGGCGCGTTCTGGAGCTGATCGCCCGACGTTCTGATGACGACGATTTCACACGGCGGCCCGCCCGTGGCCGCCAGATGTGAGGCGACGGTGTTCGCCTGCCACAGGGCGAGCTGACTACCGCGCGTTCCGAGACGTAGCACCTGCGCCACGGGGTTAGCTTATAGCCTCGAACCAGTTTGACAATTTGTGCTGCTTCGTCCGCCGCTCTCGTAGCGCAGCCCTTTAGAGCGTGTGAACAAATCACGTGCAACGCAGAAACCGCGGAACCCGCAGAGAAAAATGCTTAAGGTCTTTCGGCGTGTTCTGCGAGTTCTGCGTTCAACGTCGTATTTCGTCATAAGCCCTTTAGGGCTGCCAAACGCGGCGGGCCCGGCAGGCCTGAAGGGCTTGTGAAAGAATCACGTTGAACGCAAAGATCGCAAAGCGCGCAAAGCATCTTTTTGGAAAAGATTCTTCTTTGCGGTCTTCGCGGCCTTTGCGTTCACGTGATTTCTTCACATCCTCCAAAGGCCTGCGCGACATCACGCAGTTTCTAGCGCGGCGGCCGCGATTTGTTGCGGGAGGCGTCGGTGTCGCCGAGCGCCTTCAGCTGCTCGGTGGGTGTCAGCAGCAGCTTTTCGACAATCAGGTGCGTGATCTCGTCGACGCGCGCGCGCGCGTCCGGCGGCAGCGCCGACAGCTTGAACTCGAGGCGCTCGAGCTCGGCGCGGCGAATGTCCTCGAACCGCTGCCGCAGCGCGACGACGGTGGGAATCGCGCCGCGCGACCGGAGCCACGCGCCGAACTTGTCGACCTCGTCGCGGACGATCGCTTCGGCGCGCGCGACTTCGCTCGCGCGCCGCGCCAGATTCTCGCGCACCGTCGCCTGCAGGTCGTCGATGTTGTAGAGGAACACCTGCTCGATCTCGCCGGCGGCGGCTTCGACGTCGCGAGGCATCGCGATGTCGATGACGAAGAGCGGCCGGTTGCGGCGCGGCCGCATGATGGCTTCGACGTGCGCCTTGGTCAGGATGGGCGACGCGGCGCCGGTGGCGGTGATGACGATGTCGCTCGCGCTCATCACGGCGTCCATGTCGTCCCACGGCGCGGCGCTCGCGCCGCCAATCGCCTCCGCGGTCCGCGCGGCGTGGGCCATCGTCCGGCTGACGATCGTCACGTGCTGGACGCCTTGTGCCTTCATGTGCCGCGCGGTGAGCTTGCCCATCTCGCCGGCGCCGATGACGACGACGTTGCGTCCGTCCAGATCGCCGAAGATCTTGCGCGCCAGCGAGACCGCGGCAAAGCTGATCGAGACCGCGCCGGATCCGAGCGCCGTTTCGGTGCGCACGCGCTTGCCGACGGCGAACGAGGCATGGAACAGGCGATTGAGGACGGGACCGACCGTCTGCGTCTCGGTCGCGAGGGCGTGCGCGTCCTTCACCTGCCCGAGGATTTGCGGCTCGCCGACGACGAGCGAGTCGAGGCCGGCGGCGACGCGAAAGAGATGCCGCGCGGCGTCGAGATCGACGAGCTCATAGAGGTGAGGCGTCACCTCGGCCGGCGACACGTGATTGAAGTCGCCGAAAAATCGCGTGAGGTCGGCCCGCGTCTCAGCCGCATCGTCGCACGCCACGACGAGCTCCGCGCGGTTGCAGGTCGACACCACCGCCGCCTCGCGCGTCGATCCGCGCGCGGCCAGCGCCCTCAGTGCGTCGGCGACGCCGCGTGCCTGGAAGTCGACGCGCTCGCGCAGCTCCACGGGCGCGGTCTGGTGACTGATTCCGAGGATCAACAAGCGCATAGGTCGCTCGAGGCGGACACGCGGGTCCGCCCCTACATCGTCGTCAACAACACGTCGGTTCGTAGGGCCGCCCCATGTGTCGGCCCTGAGATTACAGTGCGTTTCAAAATTACCTCGCCACCACGGGGGACACGGAGGATAGGAGGTTCAAACCTGTTCAAAACCGGGATTTTTCCTCCGCGTCCTCCGTGTCCTCCGTGGTGGAGAGCTTAATTCTGCAACGCGCTCTTAGAAGTTGTGACTCTTCGTCAGAAAGTAACTGATCGGCACGAAATTCAGCAGCACGATCAGGAAGCCTAACGCCGACAGATACGCCGCGCGCCGTCCGCCCCATCCGATACGCCGCGCCGCGAACAGCTCGAAGGAGTACACGATCCAGCACACGAACGCGGCGAGGATCTTCGGGTCTTGCAGGTGCATCGCCTGAATGCGCGGGTCGCCGGCGTCATAGCCGCCTCGTGCCTGCGCCGTCCAGACGACGCCAACGATGATCCCAATCGTCAGAAAGATCCAGCCGATGACGATCGCCACCTGATTCATCCGGTCGAGCACCTGGAGCGAGGGGAGTCGCGCGTAGAAGAAGCCGAGGTGCTTGGCTTTGATTTCCTTGAACAGCAGCACGTAGGTGATGCCGATGACGCACGCGAGCGCGAAGCTCGCGTACGCGAACAGCAGCGACGAGACGTGGATGCCGAACAGCGGTCCGCGCAGCACGTCGGACTGCGCTTCGACCGATGGACGCAGCGCCGGGATGGTCTGCAGCGCGACGAGCAGCGGCGTGATGAACACGCCCATCGCCCGCTCGTCGGTGGTCATCTCGATGTAGAGGTAGGCGAGCGCAAGCAGCCAGACGAACGTGGAAATCGCCGACGTCGTGCCCGCGATCGGCACGTGTCCAACCTCCATCGTCTGCATGCCGATGACGAACGTGTGCGCGAACGCCGCGAAGATGAGCAGCGTGGTCGCCGTCCGGCCGACGAGCGCGTTCCGCTGCGCGAAGTGCCACGCGTACGCGACGAGCGCGGCCGCGTACAGCGCGAGCGGCACCGTATTCATCAGTGTGACGTCGGCGCGAAGTAGCCTTGCTTGGTGCGCGCCGTGAGATTCGGCCGGTTGACGCGGAGGACGAGCCGCCGCCACGAGCCGTCACGCTTCGGGTTTCGCGACGTGTAGCCGACCGTGTACTGGCTGGAGAGCTCGTCGGCAATCTGTCCGTAGACGTTGGTGAGGTCGGCGAGCTGACTGGGGAAGAACGCGCGCCCGCCCGTTTCCTGCGCGAACTGGCGGAGCACGAACTCCGCTTCCTTGAAGCCTCGCGACGACGTCGACGGACCGTCGGCGCGCAGACCGATGCAGTAGATGGCCGTCTCGGAGCGCTTCGCGAGATCCAGCACTTCTTCGAACGGCAGCAGGCTCGACGTGTCCTCGCCGTCCGACAGCAGGATGATGGCCTGGCGGCGGATTTCGTCGACGTTCTTCGCGACGACCTTCTTGAGATCCTTCAGCGCGATGTAGACCGCGTTGTAGAGCGACGTCGACCCGCCGGCCGACGTCTTGCGGATGGCTTGCTCGAGGTCCCCGATGCCGTTGGTGAAGTTCTGCAGCACGACGACACGGCTGTCGAAGTCGATCACTTCGGCGAGATCCTGCGGCCGGAGCTTCCGCGCGAAGCCGATCGCCGCTTCCTGCGCCGTGCCGAGCTTCGATTCCATGCTCGCGCTCGTGTCGAGCAGCAGCGCCAGCGCGATCGGCAGGTTGGTCCGGTTGAAGAACGTGACTTCCTGTTTGACGCCGTCTTCGAAGACGTTGAAGTCCTCGGCGGTCAGGTCGGTGACGTAGCGCGCGGTTCCGTCCGTCACCGTGACGTTCAGCGAGACCAGATCCACGCCGGCGCGGAACGACGGCTGTTGTCGCTGAGGCGGCTGGGTCGTCGTAGTCGTCTGCGCGGGCGGCGCCGGCGGCTGCGCCTGCCGCGCCGAAGCCGAAGGCGAAGGCTGGGCCTGCCGCGCCGAAGCCGAAGGCGAAGGCTGGGGTTGCGCCGACAAAATTTGAAGCGCCACCACGAATGCGACCGTCGTGGCGATCCAGCGCGACGATTTCGAGATCACGGGCGATCCTGCTGTGCTTTCGCGAGTCTGCCACGCGCCGTCGCTCCGGCGCGCGTCGTCGTCACCGTCACCTTTTCGGGCGGAATGAGCGACTGGGGCCGCGCGTACGTCACGCGGTACTGGTGCGTGAGCTCGTTGGCGAGCTGCTTGAGTCGATCCGGCAACGCCATCGGCGTCAGCAGTTGATCGCGGTGGCCGCCCGTGCTCGTCGGGCCCTGATCGAGCACGATGCTGCGGCTGCGTCCCTCGTCGGTGAGATCGTTGAACGGCGTACCGACCATGAGCGCGTAGAATGCCGCACCGCTGTCGCGCAGCGGTCCGAGCACGTGATCGTAATGGCGGTAGCTGAGCTCCTGTCCCTCGGCGGCGATCCCCACGATGACCGGCCGCGTCGCCTCGCGTTTCTTGAATCCCTGACTGACCTCGAGGATCGCGTCGAGGAGATACGCACCCGCATTCTGTTGCGACCAGATCCGATTGATGCCCTTTTGCAGCTCGGCGGCACTGGTCGTGTAGTCGGTGAAGATCGTCGGTCGCTCGCCGAACGCGATGATGGCGACCTCGTTCTTCCTGCCCGCCTCGTTCGGGTTGGTGAGCGCCGTCACGAACGGCGGCAGCGCCGTGCGCATGTGCGAGATGTCGTCGCGCGCGGTCTGGCTCGTGTCGACGAGGACGGCAATCTGCATCGGCTCGTCGGCCGGCGCGACGCGGAGCACCTCGCGCGCGACGTTGTCCTCACGGACGACGAAATCAGCCGGCCCGAGATCGGGCACCGGGGCCCCGGCATCGTCGACGACGCTGACGAACATCGAGCGCTGAATCGCCTGCGCGACCACGCGTGGCGTGGCCGCCATGGCCGCGAGGAGAAGCAGGAGCGCGCCGAGGGCGATCCGCCGGTTGTTCATGACTTGTGGGACCGTCTGAGCCGATTGAGTACTATTCACAACAAGCCTTCGAGCGCGGTTTTCGAGCCGCGACGACGGAGCGGCCCGGCAGCAATTCGCAAACACAATCACTAGAAAGTATAGGTCCAAAAGAGTTTGAAATGTGTGACTTGCGGGAAATTGCACGAGCGCACGGGCGTATGGTATAAACCGCTCGGCTTTTCTTACGCACGCGCGCATCTTGCGCGGCGCACGTCAACGTCATCCCGATGCTTTCAGCCTACGTTCCGATTGCCATTTTCATCGTGGTCGCGACCGGCTTCGCGCTGTTCACGCTCGTCGTCTCGGGCCTCCTGCATTCCGAGAAGTACAACAAGGTCAAGCTGGAGCCGTACGAGTGCGGCATCGAGCCGACGACCGACGCGCGCGATCGCTACAGCATCCGCTACTACCTGGTCGCGATGCTGTTCGTCATCTTCGACGTCGAGACCGTGTTCATGTTTCCGTGGGCGGTCATCTTCGACAAGCTCCTGCTGTTCGGCCTCATCGAGATGCTCGTCTTCATCTTCATTCTCGTCGTCGGCTACTACTACGCCTGGCAGAAAGGCGCTCTGGAGTGGGCCTAGACATTGAGGATTGAGGATTGCGGATTGAGGATTGCGGATTTATTGACGATTCTCCATGGTTGACGAGCCGCAAAAACCGTCCGAGCCGCCTTCTCCACCCGAGGCCGCCTCCGCCGCTGACGCGGCTACGGCGCCTAAAGCGGCCGCGGACAAACCCGCGAGTTCCGTTCCCGGCGAACCGCTCAAGGGCGAGGTGTCGCGCACCGACGCGGCCACCTCCGCCGCTGACGCGGCTACGGTGCCCAAGCCCTTGGGCGCCGAAGCGGCTGCGAAACCACCAGCAGCCGCGAAGGCGGCTCCTCATCCGCCGCCCGCCCCGGCGCCGCCGAGCGGGCCGCCCGATCCGCCGCCGCCGGCGGACAAGATTGCGCCGGTGTTCATCGCGGCGCTTCAGGTCGCGATTCCGGGCGGCGTCACGCGCATCAGTTACTGGGTCGGCGACTGGACGATCGTCGTGCCAGTGGCGCACCTCCTCGACGTCGCGGGTTATCTGCGCGAGGCGCCCGACGCCGCGTTCGATTACTGCTCCGACGTGACGGCGACCGACTGGCCGCCGCGCGCGACCGGACGATTCGACGTCATCTACTGCCTCTACTCCACGCGTCATCGCCACCGTATCCGCATGAAGGTGATCGTCGGCGAGCATCAGCCGATTGAGTCAGTCACCGGCATCTGGCCCGCGGCGAACTGGCTCGAGCGCGAGGTGTACGACATGTTCGGCGTGAACTTCACCGGACATCCCGATCGCCGCCGCATCCTGATGCCTGAGGACTGGCAGGGGTTCCCGCAGCGCAAGGACTATCCGCTCGAGGGGCCGGGCGAGCTGCTGATGGAAAACCCGATCGATTGGCTCAAACTACGGCAGGCGCGAGAAGAAGCAGATATCGAGTAAGGCAGGCCTGAAGGCCTGCCCTACGCCTGCCGCAACAAGCGGACAGTCGTGACAAGAACCGCGGCGAGCCAGAGGCGAGCCGCGACAGGTGGCGGGGGTGGGGCCCCGCCACAAAGTAAAAAAAATGGAACCAGCAGTTCATCACGGCGCCATGTTCGACACCAACGAGCTGGTGATCAACATGGGGCCGCAGCATCCGAGCACGCACGGTGTGCTGCGCGTGATCCTGCGGCTCGATGGCGAGAAGGTGGTCGACGTCGACGTGGTGATCGGCTACCTGCACCGCGGTATCGAGAAGCTGAGCGAGAACCGCAACTGGACGCAGATCATCCTGCTGACCGATCGCATGGATTACGTGGCGGCGGCGACGAGCAACGTCGGCTACTGCGAGACCGTCGAGAAGCTGATGTCGGTCGAGGTGCCGCGCCACGCGCGTTACATCCGTACGATCCTCTGCGAGCTCCAGCGCATCGCCAGCCACTGCCTCTGGGTCGGCACGCACGCGATGGACATCGGGGCGATGACGGTGTTCCTCTACGCGTTCCGCGAGCGCGAGCTGATTCTCGATTTGTTCGAGGAGTTCTGCGGCGCGCGGCTCACGTACAACTCGATGCGCATCGGCGGCCTGCCGCTGGACATTCCGCGCGGCTGGGACAAGAAGGTCCTCGAGTTCTGCACCATCATGAGCTCGAAGGTCGACGAGTACGAGACGCTGCTGACGCACAACCGCATCTGGCTCGAGCGGACCAAGGGCATCGGCGTCATCTCCGGGCCGGAGGCGGCGGGGCTCGGCTTGTGCGGTCCGGCGCTGCGCGGATCGGGCGTGCCGCGCGACGTGCGCAAGGACGAGCCGTACGCCGCGTACGACGAGATGCAGTTCGACGTCCCC
>MNEX01000323.1:0-326 GCA_001917905.1 Acidobacteria bacterium 13_1_40CM_65_14 | reverse complement strand
CGAGCTCGGCTTCTTCATCGTCAGCGACGGCAAATCGACCAACCCATACCGGTTCCGCGTGCGCCCGCCGTCGTTCTGCAACCTGCAGGGGCTGCGGCGACTCGTGAAGGGCCATCTCGTCGCCGACGTCGTCGCGCTCATCGGATCGATTGATATCGTGTTGGGCGAGGTAGATCGGTGAGGCAGGCCTGAAGGCCTGCGCTAGCGCAGCGACTCAATGCCGCTGAAAGCGGACAGGCGTTGCAACCAAAGCCGCGCAAGCGAAGGAAGCGAGCGCGGCACAGGTCGTGGGGGTGGGGCCCCACGACAAAGTCAAGAATGATCGA
>MNEX01000238.1 GCA_001917905.1 Acidobacteria bacterium 13_1_40CM_65_14 | reverse complement strand
TCCGGACGATCGGAAGTCTCCTGGATAGGTTCAGGCGATAGCGATCGGGAGGCACGGGTGAATCGGCGGAACCCGGCGTCAGAACTTTGGGGAGCGCCGCGACATTGTTATTCACGCCATGAATGATTATCATTCACGGTGATGACCGCGTTGCCACGGCCTCGCATCCGTTCGCGATGTTCGTCACGTCAAGACATGCCCTCCGAGTTCTCATTGCCGTGTGGAGCGAGATCGTCGTCGCCAAACAGATCTGCAAGGTGTTCGCTCGCTGGCACTCACGCCGACTATTGGATACACCAGCTTCGCTATCCTCCCGATCGTCCAGCCTCCTTCCGCGTGCTCAATACGTGTCTCTACTAGGGCTTTCGTGCGGATCGAGCAGATCGTGCGGAAGCCAAAATCCGTTAAGTTCTTTGTTCTCAGCAACCAGCACCGGTTGGAATCCCATCCTCCGCCACTCCCTCAGTTCGCTTCGGTCGTGTAGCGTCATTGCGCTTTCACAAACGCGAGGCCGCCGGCTTGCGGCACGCGCTGCGGCGATCCGGTCGGCGTCAGATGGCCGGTCTTGTGATCGATTCGAAACACGACGACGTTCTCGCCGCCCTGATTGGCCGAGATCAAGTATTCGTCGGTCGGATCGATCGTGATGTTTCTCGGCGTCCTGCCGAGGCTCGGCACATTCTCGATCAGCGTCAGCGTGCCCTTCGCCGGATCCACCGAGTAGACCGCGATCGTGTCGTGACCGCGATTGGTCACGTAGAGAAATTTGCCCTCGGCGTCGATCTGAATCTCGGCCGTCGAGTTGTTGCCCTTGTAATCGGCGGGCAGCGTCGACAGCGCCTGGATCTCTTTCAAGGTGCCGCCGTTCACCTCGAAGACGCTGACGGCGGAATCGGTTTCGTGATTCACGTACAGGAATTTGCCGTTCGGATGAAGCTGAAGTCGCCTTGGGCCTGAGCCGCCTTTCAGACTGACGTATGGAGGATCGAACGGCGTCATGGTGCGCCTGGCCGTGTCGAGGCGATAACTGTAGACGCGATCCAACCCGAGCTCGGCGACGTACGCAAACCGGCTGTCCTTGCTGAACACGACGCCGTGCGCACGCGGGCCCGGCTGACGCGGGCTCAGCGGCTCGCCGGCGTGCTGGTCGGTATAGAAGCCCTCGCTCAGCCTGCCATCAGCCTCGACGCCGTACGCCGTCACCGTGCCGCTGTTGTACGTCACGGTGATCGCCACCTTGCCGCTGGGATCCAGCACGACCTGATTCGCCCGATCGCCGTGAGCGCTCACCTTATTCAGAAGGTTGAGCGTTCCGGTCTTGTGGTCGATGGCGAACGCGCTGACCGTATCACCGACGATCTTGTCGCCCGTCTCCCAGTTGGCTGCGTAGAGAAACGTGCCGTTTGGGTGCGCCCACACGTGCGCCGGGTTCACCGTCTCGGCGGCCAACCCGAGCGGGCTGAGCGTTCCGGTCGTCGAATCGAACCGGAAGCCGTAAATCCCCTTGGAGGCGGACGTCGTGGTCGGCGTCGGATTCGTGTAGCTGCCGACAAACACGAAATAGTCGCCAACCGGCGATCCGCCTCCTCGTGCCAGCGGGGCCGACGGCGCCGGTACGTGAAGTCTGGTGAGGTACGCGAGCAGACTCTTGAACTCGTCGGGCGCGAGCCGCTTGTCGTAGTCGGTCGGCATCAGCGTCCTGGTCTCGTAGACGACTTTGACCTTGACGCGATCGAACATATGAAGCTGGTTGTCGGTTCCCATCACCTGGAGCGAATAGCCGTCCTCGTTTTTCAGCACGCCGGTGACCACTTTCCCGTCAGCGGTTGTCACGCGCACGGGTTGATACGTCGTGTTGGGAATGAGGATCCGCGGAATGGCGCCGCCGTCACCGAACACCCTGTGCAGCGGCTTGGTGAGTGCGTCGACAATCGAAGTGGTTTTGCGCGTGCCGGCCAGGTTCGTGAGATCGGGTCCGACCAGTCCTCCCTTGCCTTTCACCACGTGGCAGTTCCCACACTCGCCTTTGCCCCAGAAGATCTGTTCGCCAAGCGCGACGTCGCCCGCGGCCGGCGCATCGATGGCCGTTCCGCGAAGGCCGCGGATGTACGCCGCCACCTTCCAGATGTCGCTGTCCGGCAGCCGGCCGCCGAACCGCGGCATCTGCGTCGCCGGAATGCCGTTCTTGATCGCGTCGAAGATTTGCGCGTCGGTCGCCTGCGCATATCGGCGCGCCGGCGCGCCCAGCGCCGGTCCCATTTCACTTCCGGCGCCGTCCGGGCCGTGGCACGTCGTGCAGGAACGGTTGTAGATGTCCCGTCCTTCGTCGATCGCCTGCGAGTTTCCCAGAAATGGATTGGCAGGACCGCCCGGGTCGCCGCCACGTCCGCCCGCGCCGCCGCCCCGCTGCGCTGTCAAGGTGAGGCTCGCCACGAACATCGTGAGGACGAGCACCACAAGACTTCGCTTCATCGGTATCTCCCTATGGCAGTGCAAACGCAAAGATGTTGGTGCCGGATGAAATCGCAATGTACTGCCGCCCGTCGATGGCGTAGCTGATTGGCGACGACGTAATCAGATCGCCGGTGTTGAAATGCCACAGAGATTTGCCGGTCCGCGCATCGAGCGCGCTGACCTGTCCTTTATGCTCTCCGGCAAACACGAGCCCGCCCGCCGTCGACAGCACGCCTGGTCCGTAGTGGAACGAGCTGATCTGCTGGTAGTCCCAAATCTTCTTGCCGGTCGTCGCATCGAGCGCTCGCACGTAGAGCTGCCACGCTTCCTCCGGCTTCGAGCTCTCGAGATACCCGCCGCCAGCACCCGGGCGATCGGTCGTACGGAGAACGAGCCCGCAGCCCTCCTGCGCGACCAGAAAGAAGTAATTCAGATCGGGGTTGTACGCCGGTGATGGCCAATTGGTCGCGCCGGCCGTCGACGGACACGTGTGAGCGCCTTCGACGCTCGGCTCATGTCCAAACGTCAGGATCGGGCGTCCGTCAGGGCTCAGGCCGCTCGCCCAGTCCACCCTGCTGACAAACGGCGTCCCCGACAGAAATTTGCCGTTGGCGCGATCGAGGATGTAGTAGAAGCCGTTGCGGTTGGCCTGCACGAGCAGCTTGCGCGGCTGGCCGCGCCCCTCGACAAGCTCGGGGCGCCCTGAGCTCGTCGAAGGGCGGAACGGCGTATCGATCAGGATCGGCATCTCGAGCGAGTCCCAATCGTGCACGTCGTGCGGCGTGTTCTGAAAATGCCACCGGATTTTTCCAGTGTCGATGTCAATCGCGACGATGCTGTCGGTGTAGAGATTGTCACCCTCGCGCACCTCGCCGGCCCATTGCGAACCTGGCTGGCCTGTTCCATAGAAGATCAAATTCTGCTCCGGATCGTAGCTGCCGCTGACCCAGACCGGACCTCCGCCGACCTTGAATGAATCGCCGGCCCACGTTTCGCTGCCGGGATCGCCGGCCTTCTGCGGAATCGCGTTCCAGGTCCACAAGTGCTTGCCGTGTTCGGCGTCGTAGGCCTGAATGAACCCGCTTGGCGTGTTGCCGCTCACAATCACTTTGCCTTTGGCAACCAGAGGCGCCTGGCCGGCGAGACGCCACGGCAGGGCGACTTTCGTTTCCCATACGGTATGTCCCGTGCGCGAATCGACGGCAACGAGCGCACCATCGACGGCTGTCACGAAGAGGGTGTTGTGATAAATCGCCGTGCCGCGCTGAGCGCCGCGCGTCAGCGGCGGCCGCTGATACTGCCAGACGATGTTGCCGCTGCGCGCATCGATGGCGTCGATGCGATTGAACTGCGAGATGTACATCACGCCGTTGTAGACAATCGGCACCGCCTGAATCGTCTCCTGCCCGGCCATGTGGTAGACCCATTTGGCCTGCAGGTTTGCGACGTTGGTGGGAGTCACCTGCTTCAGCAGTGAATGCCGGTGCGAGTTGTACGTACCCGAGTACATCAGCCAGTCCTGCGGATCCGGCTCGAGAAGATTCCGATCGGTCACTTGCGCCGCGGTCGTCGCGACCACACAGGCAAACAGTGCCGCCGTCACACATTCCCGTCTCATTCGCCGTTCCATTCTGTGCTTCGTCTCGAAGCAGTAGCAGATCATACGCCCTGCGACCGGCTCCTTTGCCACACAGTAGAGAGCGGTCCTGCAGCGTTCGTTCGAGCAGCTGCGGGCGCTTGCGGCCGGCGTCGTCGTAGAAGCAACGACTCGCTCGCCAGCTGTCCCTCTACACGACAATCAGACTTCCGTCGACAGCGCACGCGTCTGCCCAGCAGGCATCCTAGCGAGAGTGAGGGCTCGGATCATGCTGACTCGTTCAGCATCGATTCGGCCCCGTCATCCGTGGTGCCGTCGAAGCGGCCGCGTGGCTGACGGCATTCGTCCTCCGGTGAGGCATTGTTGTCTGTGGCCGTGTTTGCAGTGGCAGGAGCGATGCGCTTTGGATTGATGTCGCCCTGTCAATACAATGGATCCAGGCTCACGTGAAACCGCCTGCACGAGCAGAGGGTCGGCATCCTGAGCGCGGCCGCCTGGGGTCTGCTGCGTAAGGAGCTCATCGGTACCCTGGGGCTCGACACGGCGAGACGCCTGATGCTGCGGTTTGGGTACGCGGACGGGTACCACGATGCCGTGAGTCTGCGCGAGCGGTCCAAATGGGCCAGCCCGCTCGAAGGGGTCCGCGCTGGCGTCGCCCTTCACAGGCTCGAAGGCATCGTCCGGGGCGACATCATCAAGCTCGAACACGACGCCACCTCAGGCCGATTCGACGAAGAAGTCGTCTGGCACGACTCCTACGTGGCCGAACAGCACGTGCACCACGACGGCAAGAGCGACGCGCCCCAGTGCTGGTCTTTAGTGGGTTATGCGAGCGGGTACGCGAGCGCTTGTCTCGGACGAGAGATCTACTTCCGCGAAACCGAGTGCCTGGCGCAAGGCGCGCAGCAGTGCTCGGCCATTGGAAAGGATGCAGAGAGCTGGGGTGACGCTCTGGAAGCGCTTCGCTTCGACTTTCAGGGCGCGGATCTGGGACAGGAGGTCGAACGCCTTCGGGAAGCTGTGCACCGGCGTCTCCAGGAACTCGATCGCCGCGAGCGGCACGTCGCCAAACGCGAGCGTGAGCTGAACCTGTTGCGCGAGCGCGTGGCCCGCCACGCGGCCGCGAAGCACTTCATCGCAGGGAGCGCCGCTATGCAGGACGTGCTCGAGCTTGCGGCACGTGTCGCGCCGCTGGACACAACGGTGCTGGTCTGCGGCGAGAGTGGCACCGGCAAAGAGTTCATCGTGCGCCTGATCCACGATCAGAGTCCGCGCGCCGGCGGCCCATTTGTGTCCCTCAACTGCGCCGCCCTGACCGAGACACTCTTGGAATCCGAGCTCTTCGGCCACGTGCGGGGCGCGTTCACCGGTGCCGTGCGAGACAAGGCGGGTCTGTTCGAAGTGGCCGGGAACGGCACGTTGTTCCTGGACGAAATCGGCGAAGTTGCGCCGACGGTGCAGGCGAAGCTGCTGCGAGCGCTCCAGGAACGTGAGATCCGGCGGGTTGGCGCGGAGCGCAACGTCAAAATCAACGCCCGGGTCGTGGCCGCGACCAATCGCGACCTGCGAGCGGCTGTCGGCGCCGGCACGTTCCGCGAGGACCTGTATTTTCGTCTCGGCGCGTTCGTGATCACGGTGCCTCCATTGCGCGAGCGCCGCGAGGACATTCCGCCGCTCGTCCACGATCTCATGCGCCAGGCAGCCGCGCGCGTGAAGAAGGATGTGAAAACCGTCTCGGCGGATGCCATGACGGCCCTGATGCACTACAGTTGGCCCGGCAACGTTCGAGAGCTCGAGCACGCCATCGAACGCGCCGTCATCGTTGCTCGCGGGACCAGTATCAAGGTCCGCGAACTGCCGCCGGAAGTCTCGCAGAAAACACAGTGGCATTCCACAGACGACAGCCTTGATCTTCACTCACAGGAACGCGCCATGATTGAGCGCGCGCTCGAGTGTTTTCGCGGCAATCGGCGCCAGGCTGCCGACGCTCTGAAGATCAGCACCGTCACGCTCTGGCGCAAGATGAAGAAGTACGGTCTCGTCGCATAGTCGCCGATCCTTCCCCCGGAGGCTGTCAGCTAAGGCGAGGCACCGTTCATCTTGAAGTCGTGCTTTCTGTTCGAAACGGTCCTTCGAGCGGTGGCTCTTCACAATCACTAGCCAATACGAGCGTCTGGCGCGGGAAGTGGTCACGCCGCCGCTGGCCCAGCCTTTGCCTCGCCGATGGGAAATGAAGGGAAGGCACAGTGTCGCTTCATGTTGAGAGCATCGCGGGCGCACCGAAGCGGCCCTGCCGCTTGTTCCTGTGTAACCCATGCGTATCGAGGTTATCGGCGAAGACGAATCGATTCATGCGCAGGCTCGCACCTATGCCGAGTATCGAGTGTTCGCGGCGCTGGCCCGACACACTCAGCGTGTCCGCGGCGCCCGAGTCGTCCTGCGACGGGACGAACGCGGCGGGACGGGCGACACCGTTGTCTGTGCGGTGACCATCGCGCTCGAGCCCTCCGGCTCCGTCCGCACCCGCGCACGCGGACCGCACGCGTATGCTGCGATTGACCGTGCCGTTGAACGCACTGTCGATCTCATGCGCCGTCGAACCACGCAGCGCACTTCATCCTGAAATCGCCCCGATGCGTGCGGCTCTGGGCTTTCAAACTGACGTCGAACCTTTCAGTCTGAAATGTTGACCGTTAGGCGGCGTCCTGACGTGGTAGGCGCATCGACCTCAGCCAAGTCACTTCGACCCAAGCAGTCGCTTCCTCAAGCTGGGCCTGTCAGACGCGCAAAAGAAAGATCTGATCGAGTACTTGAAGTCGATTTGAACTCGGCCGTCCGACCCGCGTCGGTTTCCTATCTGTGAACAATCTGAGGAATATAACCCACGATCACCAAGCCGGTTCCCACGAAACCAATGATCTCGGAGTTGGTCATCTGGCCCGTCTTCGCTTCGGCTGATCGCCTGTCGCGGGAAGAGGATCCTGGACTCGCCCGAGAGTCCAAGCCGGTGGGTCGCTCGCCGGAAAGGAGTCTCGCGACGCTTCGTCGACAATATCCATCACTTCCTCTTCACCCAGCCTACGGTCGGCGCGCACACTGTGGGACAGCAGCCGTCTCTTGTTTGTTTGCTTCATCGTGTGCTCGAGTGCAATGAGCGCACGTCAACGCCTTCGTCGCGAAGCTGTTCGAGATTCATCGCGCGCCGAGACTTGATGAGCGACATGACACGGCGCACGTCCTTCGCGCGGTTGAGACGTAGTGTCAGACCAGCGCATCACCATCGACCCGGTGCGGTACACGCTGAGTTGTGAAAGCATCAGAGCGATTTCAGGAATTCAACAAGATCGGCCTTCTGGGCGGCTGTAAGATTTAGCGCGAACAGCTGATTGTAGTGATTCACCACCGAGAGGAGGTCGGGCGCACTTCCATCATGAAAATACGGCGCATGCTGCCACAGTCCGCGTAACGGCGTTGTTCGGTATTTTCCTGTCGCCGTCCTGGCGGCATAGGCCGGATCCATGGCGACCTCCGCCGGATCGTGCAGGAACGGCACGCTTCGAGTGGGACCGCTCAGGACGTCGGTGAAGTTCGGCGACTGATGGCAGGTCGCGCATCCCGCTGCCTCGCGGAACAAATGCTTGCCGCGGTTTGCGGCTTCTTTATCAAAACTTCCTCGTGGCGGATCTGGGACGCGCAAACTCAATTGATAATCCAGCAGTGCCCCAAGCTTCGGGGTGACGAGATCCGGCGTCTGCGTGATGAAGAGGCCAATGCGTGGATCGCTGAAATTGCCATGGCCGCCCATTTGCCCCACTCCCACATAGCTGTTCCAATACGAGATGGGCCCATCGGCAGTGAACGTCTCGAAGCCGACGCCCTTCAATCCGTAGATGGAAGGGATCACAATCGGCAGCGATGGACTATTCAGCGAAATGAGGTTCGTGCCGTCGAACGCATGGTGGCGGGGATCGTATTTGCCCGGGCCCCACGTGCGGAACTCGGCCTTGAGAGCATCAGGCAACGCTGGCGACAAAGCCACGATCGCCCCCACGTTCAAGTCGAGATTCGCCCATCCGTCCAGCCGCTTGCCGATACCAGGCGCGAACGAGTTGTCGACGGTCGAGTGGCAGAACGCGCACGTGATGCCGACGCTGGTCAGCTGGCCCGTCCCGTTCACATTGCCTTTGAC
>MNEX01000286.1 GCA_001917905.1 Acidobacteria bacterium 13_1_40CM_65_14 | reverse complement strand
CGTACTTCGACGGACATTTCGCCATGATGCCATTCGAATCGGTGTGGAATCCCATCGGCGTCAACTGACCCTTCAACACGACTTCCGAATCATCCTTGAAGGTATCAGGAACGACGCCTTTGTACGAGGCATCGACGACGTGGCCCTTGTTCTGGACCTTGAACTGGTATTCCAGCGTGCTGGGCTTGACGTAGATCGACCCTGGCACGACGAAGCCGTGTAGCTGAAGCCGCTTGCCTTCCCACTGCTGCCGCGTCGCCATCACTTCGTCGACGTGCTTGTAGTATTCGGTGCCTTCACGCAGCGTGAAGTACATAAGTCCCACGAATGCGGTCACGAGGACGGCAACGGTCGCGACAATCTTGATATTTCGGTGTGTCATAAGGACTTCCAGGAAAATGTCCAGTCAGAATAGCTCGACTACTGGTGCGATGCAAGGATCGGGGCGCTGGCGGTTCGCCCGTTTTACGGGGAATTGTGATCCCGTCGGAGGATTCTTGTGAGAACCGCCGTGACGACGCGGTCGCACCGTGTCGCATGGAACTGGAACGTCTGAGCGCTGACCGACCCCAGCCGTTGCGTAATCGCGCCTCGCAGCATGACTCGTGCGCGATGGAGCCGCGTCTTCACCGCTTCTTCTCCGAGAGCCAGCCCTGCCGCAGTTTCGGAGGTGCTGAGCCCTTCGACTTCGCGAAGCATGAACACGATACGGTAGGTGTCCGGCAGCCCGTCGATGGCGGATTCGAGTACCTGCCCGAGCTCGGCAGCGTACGCCTGCCGTTCGGGATCCGGTTCGAGAGCGATCAACGATTCCATGACCTCTCCGTCCTGGTGTCCATCCGCCGTCGAGCTCGCGGCCTGGGTCTTCCTCCGGCGGCGTCGTGCAAGCGCCTCGTGCACGGTAATCCGTGTGAGCCACGTGGAAAACTGAGCGCGTTCCGCGAACTGATCGAGGTGCGTGAACGCGTTGAGGTACGCCTGCTGCATCACGTCTTCGGCTTCGGTCTCGTCCTTCAGCACGGCCCGCGCGACGCGATACACGCGATCCGTCAGGCTTGCGGCTCCAAGCAGAGTCTGCACGCTTCATTAGAGTCGCCAGCCACGCGATCGGTTGCAAGCTCGCCCGTTGTCACCTTTGGCTGCGCGTCCGACTCCATTCGTGACATGCGCCCCTCATTTTGGGCCGTCCTCATCGTTGGTGCCTGCCTGGCGGCGATCGGCACCGCCAATGTCATCACCCGCGCGCAATCACCCCGGTTCCGCACCGAGGACGATCGACCGTTCGACGACCTCATTGGTGCGCACGAAGCCGAGTTGATGCGGAGCGGCCGTCAGATTTTTCGGTTCGACACCCTCGGCGACGAGCGGTTCTGGGGCGACACCCTCAAGCTGCATCAGGCCATCGAAGGCGTGCGCTTCGGCGGCGTCGGTCTTGGCGTGAGTCCGGCGACGGCCCTTGCGGTCGGACTCAAAGTGGACTCGCAGATGGTGCCGAGCTCGGTGCTCGCGGGCATCAAGTCCGGCAGCGTCGATCTCAACGACCCTGCGAACACGCTGGCGTTGATCAACCTCAAAGCCGTTGTCGGAGTGATGCCGTTCGGGCGCACGAGCAGCGGCGGCCTGCAGTCGATCGGCATCACGTGCGCGCTCTGTCATTCAACGGTTGACGACGCGATCGCGCCGGGCATCGGACGGCGGCTCGACGGATGGCCGAATCGTGATCTCAACGTCGGCGCCATCACGGCACTGTCACCCGATCTGAGCGCCGTCGCCAATCTGTTGCAGGTCGATCAGACGACCGTGCGGACTGTTCTGAACAGCTGGGGCGCTGGGAAGTTCGACGCCGAGCTATTCCTCGACGGCAAGGCGTTCCGGCCCGACGGTAAAACGGCCGCGACGCTCATTCCGCCCGCCTTCGGTCTCGCCGGCGTCAACCTGCACACCTACACCGGCTGGGGCAGCGTGCCGTACTGGAACGCCTTCGTCGCCAACCTCGAGATGCACGGGTCGGGAACGTTTTTCGATCCGCGGCTGAGCAACAGCAGTCAGTTTCCGGTCGCCGCCCGCGCGGGACTCGGGAACGTGCGGCCGCAGGGCGACGATGGTGTGACGTCGCGGTTGGCGGCCTTGCAGTTCTACCAGCTCGCGATTCCGGCGCCGTCGCCGTCTTCGGACAGCTTCGACCGGCGCGCGGCCGAGCGCGGGCAAACGCTGTTCAACGGTCCCGCGAAATGCTCGACGTGTCATGTGCCGCCGCTCTTCACCGAGCCGGGTTGGTCGATGCACACGGGTGAGGAGATCGGCATCGACAACTTCCAGGCCGATCGCTCGCCGGATCATCGTTACCGCACGACGCCGTTGAAGGGTCTGTGGGCGCACCAGAGGGGCGGCTTCTACCACGACGGCCGGTATCCGACGCTGCTCGCCGTCGTGCAGCACTACAACCAGACGTTCAATCTGCGGCTGACCGATTCGGAGATGAACGAGCTCGTCGAGTACTTGAAATCTCTCTGAGCAGCTCGGCGACGCAGGCGACCGGAAGACCGACGACGTTCGAATACGATCCCTCGATACGCGGGATGAAGCGCGACGCCAAACCCTGGATGGCATAGGCGCCCGCTTTGTCCCGCCCTTCCCCGCTTCTCACGTACCACTCGATGTCGTCCTCGGTCAACCGCGCGAACTCGACGCTCGTGATCTCGACGCGGCCAACTTCATAGGCGCCGCTGCGCAGACTGATGCCGGTCATCACGTCATGACGCCGCCCCGACAAACGCCTCAGCATCGCGGCGGCATCCTCGTCGTCGCGCGGCTTGCCGAGGATGTCGTCGTCGACGACGACCGCCGTGTCCGCGCCGAGGATGACGATCTCCTGGAGCGCGGCCCGCGCGACGACATTGGGCGCTGCTGCAGACTTCTCCGCCGCGAGACGACGAACGTAGGTTTGCGGTGATTCGCCCGCACGGATCGATTCGTCCACGTTGGTGACGGCGACGTCGAATGCAAATCCCGCCGCGCGCAGCAGCTCGGCGCGTCGCGGTGACGCCGACGCAAGGATCAGTCGCATGCTAGAATCCGGCATTATGAATTAGGAATCTGGAATTCGTCGCGAATTCGTCCCGCATTCCTCATTCCCAATTCCGAATTCCACATTTCATGCGTCCTTTGACCCACGCTTTGCCCGGCGCGTTGAGATATCTGCTGCACGACTTGCCATTGTCCGAGGGTAAGGTCGGATTCGCGTGGGGCGCCGCCGTCGGTCCCGCGGTCGCGCGCGCGACGACGGTCAAGCTCGAAAACGGCGTGCTCATCGTGGAGACGACGAGCGCGCAGTGGACGCGCGAGGTCAAGCGCGCTAGTCCCGTCATCCTCAAACGCCTTCAGTCGCTCCTCGGGGAAGACGCCGTCACCAGCATCACCGTCAGAAGCTAGCATGCGCGAATCTGTGATTGTCAGCGCCGTTCGGACGCCGACTGGCAAGTTCCTCGGCGTCCTCAAAGGATTCACGGCGCCCGAGCTCGGCGCGATGGTCGTGCGCGAAGCGGTCCGCCGCGCCGGCATCGATCCCGAGATCGTCGACGAATGCATCATGGGCAATGTCGTGTCGGCGGGACTCGGGCAGAGTCCGGCCCGCCAGGCGGCGCTCAGGGGCGGCCTGCCGGACCACGTCGCCGCGCTGACTATTAATAAGGTGTGCGGCTCCGCGCTCAAGGCGGTCATGCTGGCGGACCAGGGCATCCGCGTCGGCGACATCGACGTGGCGGTCGCGGGCGGCATGGAGTCGATGAGCAACTGTCCGTACCTGCTGCCGCGCGTGCGCGACGGATTGCGGATGGGCAACGGCGAAGTCATCGACGCGATGATCCACGACGGCCTCTGGTGCGCGTTCGAGCAGTGCCACATGGGCAACGCCGGCGAAGTCGTGGCCGAGCATTACCACGTCGGACGCGAGGCGCAGGACGACTACGCCGCGCGCAGCCATCAGAAAGCGGCGCGCGCGACCGACGCGGGCGCGTTCAAGGAAGAAATCCTGCCAATCGAAATCCCGCAAAAGAAAGGCGCGCCGATCGTCATCGACCGCGACGAATCGATTCGCGCCGACACCACCGCCGAGTCGCTGAAGGCGCTGAAGCCGGCGTTCAAGCAGGACGGCTCCGTCACCGCCGGCAACGCACCAGGCGTCAACGACGGCGCGTCCGCGCTCGTCGTGATAGCCGCGGACCGTGCGAAATCGCTCGGCCTCGCACCGCTCGCACGCATCGTCGCTCAGGCGACGAGCGGCCTGGCGCCCAAGTTCGTGTTGATGACGCCGGTGGAAGCCGTGCAGCGCGTGATCGAGAAGACGGGTTGGAATCTGAAGGACGTGGATCTCTTCGAGCTGAACGAAGCGTTCGCCGTGCAGGCCGTGGCCGTGCTCAACGAGCTCGGGATCGATCCCGAGAAGGTCAACGTGAATGGCGGCGCGGTCGCGCTCGGCCACGCGATCGGATCGAGCGGCGGCCGCGTGTTGACCACCCTGCTCTATGCGCTGAAGCGGCGCAACCTCAGACGCGGCATCGCGACGCTGTGTCTCGGGGGCGGGAACGGCGTCGCCCTCGCCGTCGAGCGCCTGTGACAACGATCAACGCAGAAACCGCAGAATCCGCAGAGCCAAGCCTTTCTCTGCGTGTTCTGCGAGTTCTGCGTTGAAAGTCGTATCGGCCATGGATATCAAGACGGTTGGCGTGATCGGCGCCGGCACCATGGGCAACGGCATCGCCCAGGTGTTCGCGCAGGCGGGCTTCTCTGTGCGCTTAATCGATGTCGCGCAGCCGATGCTCGATCGCGCGCGAAAATCGATCGAGAAGAGCCTCGCGAAGTTCGTCGAGAAGGGCAAGCTCACCGCCGAGGATCGCGACAAGACGATGGGCCGGTTGTCGACGGGCACGGCGATCGATCGCTTGGGCGACGCCGATTACGTCGTCGAAGCGATCGTCGAAGAGGCCGAAGCCAAGCGCACGCTCTTCACCAGCCTCGACGCGTTCGCCAAACCCGAAGTGATCCTCGCCTCCAACACCTCGTCAATCTCCATCACCGTCCTCGGCGCTTCGACCAAGCGTGCGGACAAGGTGCTCGGCATGCACTTCATGAATCCAGTACCGCTGATGGCGCTCGTCGAGCTGATTCGCGGTCAGGCGACGTCGGCCGACTCGATGCGGACGGCGTCCGAGTTGTGCACGCAGCTCGGCAAGACGGCGGTCGAAGCGGCCGACTATCCGGGTTTCATCGCCAACCGCGTCCTGATGCCGATGATCAACGAGGCGATCTACGCGGTGATGGAAGGTGTGGGGACGCCTGAAGCGATCGACACGGTGATGAAGCTCGGCATGAACCACCCGATGGGTCCGCTCACGCTCGCCGATTTCATCGGCCTCGACGTCTGTCTCGCCATCATGAACGTCCTGCACGACGGCCTCGGCGATCCGAAGTATCGGCCGTGCCCGCTACTTCGCCGCATGGTCGCGGCTGGGCAGCTCGGTCGCAAGTCCGGCCAGGGCTTTTACGCGTACTGACCACAGCGCGACGACGATCGGCAGCAGAATCGCAATCTCCTGCGCGATCGCGAGCAGGTTCAACCTGATGATCGCGCCCGATGTGATCTGGCGCCGCGCCGTCTGGCGAAAGACGTCCCAATCCGAGATGTACCACGCGTGACTGAATGGCCACAGCAACTGCAGACCGCGCGGCGGGAAGTTGTCGGCGCCCAGCCAGTCGATGAGTAGATGCGTCGCGTAGGCGACGGCGCACATCAGCGCCACGCGCGCGACGGGTCGACGGGCGCGCACCGCCATCGCCGCCGCGAACAGCCCGACGAACAACACGGCGCCAACGCTGTGGGTCACTGTCCGATGGCCTTCGGAGTTGAACGGCAGAAACACGAGATCGATATCCGGCGCGACGGCGAGACAGGCGCAACCGAGCGTCAGCCCGTTCCCCGCCCGTTCGTACCAGGACGCGAATCGCGACGCCGTCCGCCAGGCGCGGTCGCCGGGGACCAGATCCGCGGCCCACGCGGCGGCGACGCCGGCCAGCGCGTGGCCAATTGGGGTAGGCATCGGCGGCCCTATGATGGCAGATTCTGCAACATTTCGGTCAGACAGGCGAAAGTGGTCACTCTCGTAACCATATGACTCTCAGCCAGTTCAGCCGACGGCTGCGCAATTCTGCCCTTGACTTTCGCCAGGCACGTTTCTAGAATGGACGGGCTTCGACTGGGCCGGCCTGAAGGCCGGCCCCTACCGGATGTCCGGTAGGGAACGGGCTTCAGCCCGTTCCATCGAAAGGAGTCAGCATGGCGCCAATCGAACGCGACGAACGACAGGACCGGGAAAAACTCAAGGCCGTGGATCTGGCCGTCGGCCAGATCGAAAAGCAGTTCGGCAAGGGCTCGATCATGCGCCTCGGTCAGAAAGGCGCCATCCAGCCGATCGACGCCATTCCGACCGGCGCTATCAGCATCGACTTCGCGCTCGGCGTTGGCGGTGTGCCGCGCGGCCGTATCGTCGAAATCTTCGGACCGGAGTCGTCGGGGAAAACGACGCTCGCGCTGCAGGTCATCGCGGAGGGACAGAAACTCGGCGGCATGGCGGCGTTCGTCGACGCGGAGCACGCGCTCGATGCGGCGTACGCACAGAAACTGGGCGTCGACATCGACAATCTGCTCGTCTCGCAGCCCGACAACGGCGAACAGGCGCTGGAGATCGTCGAGGTCCTCATTCGATCGAACGGCGTCGATGTGGTCGTCGTCGACTCGGTCGCGGCCCTCGTGCCGAAGGCGGAAATCGAAGGCGAGATGGGCGACGCGCAAATGGGTCTGCAGGCGCGCCTCATGTCGCAGGCGCTCCGCAAGCTCACCGGCGCGGTCTCGAAGTCGAAGACGTGCCTCATCTTCATCAACCAGTTGCGCGAGAAGATCGGCGTCATGTTCGGGAATCCCGAAACGACGACCGGCGGCCGCGCGCTGAAGTTCTACGCGTCGGTGCGGATGGACATCCGCCGCATTGCGAGCATCAAGGACGGCGACACCGTCGTCGGTGGCCGCACGCGCGTCAAGGTCGTGAAGAACAAGGTCGCGCCGCCGTTCCGGGAAGCGGAGTTCGACGTCATGTACGGCGAAGGCATCTCGCGCACCGGCGACCTGCTCGATCTGGCCGTCGACAAACGCATCGTCGAAAAGTCGGGCGCGTGGTTCGCGTACGGCGGCGAACGGCTCGGCCAGGGTCGCGAGAACGCCAAGCAGTTCCTGAAAGAGAACCCGGACGTCTATAAGGCGATTGAGGAACGGGTTCGCCGCGAGTTGGGGATGTCGCGCGAAGCCGAACCGGCAACCGTGTAGCGCGACGGCTTTAGAGCTTGTGAAAGAATCACGTTGAACGCAAAGATCGCAAAGCGCGCAAAGCATCTTTTCGAAAGGTTCTTCTTTGCGGTCTTCGCGGCCTTTGCGTTGACGTGATTTTTTCACATCCTCTTTAGCGTCCCACGCGATCGAATCGCGACTCGTCCAAGCAGAAACAGGCCGGAAAACGCGCTGTCTCTTAGGAGCGCGTGCGACTGTCAACCGTCGGCCCTCTTGTCGCATCTAAGGCCGTGACAGGAGGGCCCCTGTACATGATGTCTCGTTTTTTCAAGCTCTTAGCTCTGTTGGCCTTCGCGGCGCTCGCCGCGCCGGTGTCCGCTCAATCCGATATCCACGGCACGTGGACCGCTGAGATCCATCAGGGCAAGGTCTTCCTCCAGGTTCGTACAACGCCGCCCGCCGACTGGAATCGTTCCGGCAATTGGAACGGCGACTGGAACATGGGCCAGAGCTTTCCGGTCGACGAGCTGTCCGGGCTGCCCGCCAACGACGAGCGGCTCAGCGCGTCGAGCGTGAAATTCGATCTCCGGCGCGAGGCCGGAACGCTGGCGATGGAAGGCTCGTTTCGCGAGGGCCGAGGCGCCGGGCTGTTCACGTTCGCGCCGCGAGACGCCTACGTCGGCGAGATGCGCAGCCTTGGCTATGGCGACGACCTTCCGCTGTGGCGCCGGTTCCAACTCGCCATCCACGATGTCGGACCGAAATACATTCGCGAACTGAAGACCGAGGGTTTCGACAAGTTGACCCTCGATCAAATTCAGCGCGCGAAGACTCACGGCGTCACCATCGAGTACATCAAGGGCATCAAGGCGGAAGGTTTCCGCACTGCGTCGCTCGAGAACCTCGTTCGCACGCGCGACCACGGCGTCACGCCGGAATACATCAAGGCGATGAAAGCCGAAGGCTATACCGGCACGACGCTCGACGAGTTCGTGAGGACCCGCGATCACGGCGTCACACAAGCGTATATCCAGGGGATGAAGCAGGCGGGCTTCGGCAACGCAACGGTCGACGATCTGGTCCGCGCCAAGGACCATGGTGTCACGCCCGAATCCGTGCAGGAAATCCGGGCGCTCGGCTTGAACCTCACGACGCTCGATCAGTTCGTGCGCATTCGCGACCACGGCGTGCGCGCCGACTTCGTCAAGGAGATGAAGGCGGCGGGCTACGACAAGCTCACTGCGGAAGAGTTGATTCGCGTGCGCGACCACGGTGTCACGGCGCTCTACATCCGTGACCTCTCCGCGCAGGGTGTCAAGAACGTCCCGCTCGACGACCTCGTTCGGATGAAAGACCACGGCGTGTCAGCCGACTACGTGGCCGACATGAAAGAGCTGGGTCTGAAAGATCTCACGCTGTCGCAGATCGTGCGGCTGCGCGACCACGGCATCACGCCCGGCTTCGTCAATCACGCGCGCGCGCGTGGCTTCAAGACGACCGACCCAGACGAGCTGGTTCGCCTGAAGAACGGCGGTCTCTGGCGAAACTGAATCTGGTAATCGGGTAATCGGGTAATCGGGTAATTTGATGGCTGCAATGGCAGTCAATCGCCCAATCCAATTTCCCGATCACCCGATCATCCGATCACCCGATTACCCGATTACCCGATTCATGATTGCCCGTGACGTCCGGTACGCGCTCCGCCTCCTCTTCAGAAATCCATCGTTCGCGGTCGCGTCTCTGGCGGTGATCGCGCTCGGCATCGGTGCGAGCACCGCCGTGTTCACGATCGTGCGCGCGGTGCTCCTTCAGCCACTTCCCTATCGCGATCCCGCGCGCCTCGTGATCTTCCGCGCCGACGCGCCCGGCTACACGCGCCATCCGGGAATCACGGGTGCTGAGTTTTCGGCGCTCCGAGCGCGGACGGATCTCTTCGAGGATGTCGCAGCGGTCAACGGCGTCAACGCGAACCTGACCGACGGTGACGTCATGGAGCGCGTCGCCGGCGGATCGGCGACGGACAACTTTCTGCCGCTGCTCGGCGTCGCGCCGCTTGCCGGCCGTCCTCTCTCCGCACGCCTCGACTTCGGCGAGCAATTCGTCCGGTCCGTCGTCATCAGCGACGAGCTCTGGCAACGCCGATGGCACGGCGATCGATCGATTCTCGGCCGCCACATCTCGGTCAACAACATCGACGTCGAAGTAGTCGGCATCATGCCGGTGGGCTTTCGCACGTACCTCGGAGCCGACGCGAACGTCTCGCCCCGCATCGACGTCTGGTTCGCGAACGTCGTCGAGGTCAGCGATCGCTTTCGCGGACCGGCCATCGCACGACTGCGATCCGGCGTGAGCCTGGCCGCCGCGCAGCAGGTGGTTGACGCGACGATTGCGCGCCCCGTTCATCTGACGCTGGTGCCGCTGGCCGACGACGTCGTGCACGACGTTCGGCCGGCGCTTGTTGCGCTCGCCGCTGCGGTGGCGTTCGTCCTGCTCGTTGCGTGCGCCAATCTGACCAACCTGCTGCTCGCTCGCGCGTGCGCGCGGACGCGAGAGCTGGCCATTCGAACGGCGATCGGCGCATCGCGCTCGCAACTGGTTCGGCAGCTCACGATCGAGAGCGTCGTGCTGGCAGTCGTCGGCGGTGCGGTGGGTCTGCTCGTCGCGCAATGGTCGGTCGACGGGTTGCTGAAGCTGGCGCCGCATGGACTCCCGCGCCGCGAGACGATCGCGATCGATGCGGCCGTCGCATGTTTTGCGTTCGCCGCCGCGCTCGCTTCGTCGCTCATCTTCGGTCTCGTTCCGGCGTGTCAGGCGACGCAAAGCGAGCTGTCGGCGATGTTGAAGCACGACCCGGCCGCTTCGCGGGGCGCCGCCCTCACGCGTGGACTGCTCGTTGCGAGTCAGCTCGCGTTCTCCGTGCTTCTGCTGGTCGGCGCCGGGTTGATGGCGCGGACGTTCATCGGGATGCGGCAAGTACGATTGGGCTTCAATCCGTCCAACATGCTGACTGCGAAGCTCGAGGTGTCGTTTCGGATCTTCGACACGCAAGCTAAGCGCTTCGCCTTCTATCAGCAGGCACGCGATGCCATTCGATCGGTGCCAGGTGTACGTCAGGTGGCCCTGGGTGTGCCTGTACCGTTCGACGGACTCCCGCTCCATGAGCGTGTGTCGGCTGGCGAGGGCGCGCCGGAGATCAACGCGTCGATGCACGTCGTGTTTTCGGGCTACTTCGACACGATGCGGATTCCAGTTCGTACGGGTCGAGGTTTTGGCCCTGAGGACGATGCTCCTGGCCGCGACGCGCACGTGATCATCGACCAACAGCTCGCCGATCAACTCTGGCCCGGTCGAAACGCGATCGGACAACGCGTGCGCCTTCCGCCATCCCGCCTGTCAGCGGCGTGGGCGGACGTGATCGGCGTCGTCGATCACGTCCAGTCGGTCGATCTGCGCCAGACGGGTCTCCCGCAGATTTACGAATCGTTTGGCCAGCGTGGCGGATACAACGTCGCCTTTCTCGTCCGCTCAGACGGCGATCCGCTTGCCCTTGCCGGCCCGATCGAACAGGCGATCGAACGGCTCGGTCCGGGCCGGCCGGTCTTCGCGGTGCGCACGCTCCAGTCGCTCGTGGACGATGCGAGCGCCGACACGCGGTTTGCGTTGTTCGTGCTGGGTGTGTTCGCCGTGCTCGCGGTGATCCTGACGGCGATTGGCGTCTACGGTGTCGTCGCGTACGCGACGGCACGACGAACGCGTGAGATCGCGCTGCGCCTCGCGCTCGGCGCCGACGCGCGACGGATTGTGACGCTCGTGCTGCGCGAGGGCTTGGTGTGGATTGTCGTCGGACTCGCGGCCGGCGCGCTTGCCGCTCGCGCGCTGACGCGCTATCTCGAGTCGCTGCTCTTCAACGTGACCGCCACCGACGCCACAACGTTCATCGTCGTCGGTGCACTACTCGGCACGATCGCGCTCGTC
>MNEX01000255.1 GCA_001917905.1 Acidobacteria bacterium 13_1_40CM_65_14 | reverse complement strand
AACGCGGCAGCCGCGTTGGGGTGCCGTCGCGGGGTCCCCAACGCGGCAGCCGCGTTGGGGTGCGAGCGGAGCGGCCCGGTAGTCATTCGGAAGAGACACGCCACTAGAGAGCCGTCCATCTGAGTCCTACGAAGCTCCTTGCCCAGGACGTCAATGGACGTGACGCCCTCCAGATCGAGCAACACTCGTTGGTGCGGCTGATTGGCCAGCGAGAATCGCCTGCCACGTCTGCTCGGTTCCAATGCCGAGCGGCGACACGAGCCCGATGCCGGTGACGACGACGCGCCGACGACCGTTCACCGCCGATTAGAAGACGGCGACGCGCCGATGTATTGACGGGCGTGCTCGAGATCCGGTCGCGCCTGTCGGTCGCCGCGTTCACAAATTTTGACGAGCTGACTGTAATACTTCTGCGCACTCGTTCGATTGCCGGCCAGTTCGGCGGCGCGACCGGCGCCGTACACGGAGCGGAATCGATTCGGCTCCTTCTTCAGGCTGGCCTCGAACTCTTTCACCGCGTTCGCGGGCTGATTCGCTTCGAGCAGCATCTCGCCGAGGAGCTCGTGCGCCGGCGCGAGCGGACCGGGCGTGATCGCCGACTTGTCGGTTGTATCTTCGAGCGCTGCCGCCGCCGCCAACGTCCGCACGGCCTCCTCTTTTTTGCCCTGCGCCCAGAGCATCCATCCCTCGGCGGCTTGACGCTGGATGTCGAGCTGCGTCGTCCAGTACGCGTCCTTGGCCTGAACTTCTTTTTCGTGGAGCGCGCTCAACTGCTCGATCTCGGCTTTCGCGAGGTCGGGATTGCCGGATCGTGCGGCGCCGAGCGCGCGCGCGAAATGTGTGATCGCTTCGACGAACGGTTGGGCGCTCGGGCGCACGGTCAGAGCCGCCGCTTCTGACCAGGCACCGCGCTCGACCGTCCATCGCGCGGGAATCGCGGTTGCGGCCCATCCACCCGCCACGCCACCGGCCATCCCCGGCATGCCGGGCATGACAGCGATATCAGGGCCACCGCGAGCGGCTGGCGACGGACCCGCGACGATCTCAGTCAGGCCCTCCAGGATCTTTTTCGCCGCCGCGTCCTGCGCGGTCTGCAGGTAGGCGTACATCTCGTAGTCCCACGCGTGGAGCCCTTCACCGACGTCGTGCCGCTGCATCGAGACATCGTGTGACCGGATGTTCGTGTCGATCGATTCCTGCCACGAGCCGACGCGGGTGAACGTATGGGCCGGCATGTGGAGCGCGTGCGGCGCGTCGGGCGCGAGGTTCGCGTATTTCCGCGCGTAGGGCAGCGCTCGGGGCGCCAGCGCCGGAACGTCGTAGCTGTGAATCAGGTAGTGCGTCACCCCAGGATGATCGGGCTCGACCTTGTACAGTTTTTCGAGAATTGCCGCGGCCTTGAGTTGATTGGCGTAGGTCTTGTCGGTTGGCAGCGCCGTCTGATCGACTGACAGCGCGTAGAAGGCGGCGGCTTCGAGATCTTTCGGGTACTTCGTGTAAATCTGCTCCATCGCCTTTTCATAGGCGAGCGTCCGCGCGCGATGATCGAGCGTGCCGGCATCTTTGTAGAGGAGCGCGACAGCGGCGATGTACTCGCGCTCGCGATCACTCTTGGCGCCGATCGTCTGCGCCGTTTCCGCCGCGGCGAGACCGTCCTGCAGTGTCTTCGGCGCGCGCAGACCGCCAAACGGGTTGCCCCAGGTGCTCATCGCGACGCCCCACTGCGCGATGCCGCACGACGGATCACCTTGCAGGACTTTCTTGAACCCGCTGATCGCGTCTGGGAATTCGAATGAGTGGAGGAGCGCCATCGCGTGATCGAATTCCTCGCCGACCGACGCGGCGCACGACGTGGCGAAATGAACCTTCCCGAGTCGCTCGCCGCCGGGCCGCGGCGGTTGTGCGTGCGCGAGTGACGCTGACGCGAGCGTGAGGGCTACGACAGACGAGAGGACAAACACCGCACGCATAACCGCTCTCCCTTCTTCTGACGACTGTCGCTCGAGCAATTTGATTGTTGCATCAGGGCCGCCCAAACGTCGTCGCTGCGGCCTCCAGAATGTCGTCGGACAGGTTGGGATCGTCGACCGCGCGCGGGGCAGCAGCTTCCCCAACGCGTCGAGCCGGACGCGGAGCCCTTCGGTGAAGGCGCGACGGACGGACCGCGGCTGACGCACCATGTCCGATCCAAGCGCGGCGAACAGGCAGCCGTGGCCTGGATCGTCACGGTGGCGCGGCGACAAGTAACCGCGGACCACAGCTCCGAACGACGGGTTGGCGGTCCCGGTGAGCCTCTGCGCGAACCCTTCGTTCCCCAGCACACGGGCCGTGATTTCCGCGGCCAGGTCGTCTTTCGAACCGAAGTGGCCGTAGAAGCCCCCGTGCGTCAGCCCCGCGCGCTTCATGATGTCGGCGACGCCGATCCCGTCGAAGCCATGCTGGCGAAAGAGCGTGCCGGCGACGTCCAGAATTTTCTGCCGGTTCGCCGCGGCCTGCTCGCGCGTCACTCTCACGGATGGCTCCTTTCCTGCTGCAGGTTGACAGTATACATGATGTGCGTCATAAATCACGGGAACGGAATTGTTTGTGGATGGCGGCTTCGCACAAGTGTAGGCCCGTGACGTCTCTCGATCGGGCGGGTCGCCGAAAACGGCCGCTGTCCTGTGCGAGACTCATGACGGTGTGAGAGAGACAACTGGCCGGAACGTCCTCTGGGTGGTCGTGTGGGTTGGACTGAGCCTTGCGCTCGGCGTATGGGTCCTGGTCACCGAGGGCACCAGCGCGGCCGCCGAATATTACGCGGCATATGTTCTCGAGAAGTCGCTGTCGGTCGACAACATCTTCGTGTTCGTCATCATCTTCTCCGAGCTTCACATCCCTCGCGAGTACCAGCGCCGAGTGCTTCGGTTCGGCATCGCGGGTGCCCTCGTGTTCAGGGCGCTGCTGATTGGCGCGGGCATCGCGCTGATTGAACGGTTCGGCTGGGTCACCTATCCGTTCGCGGTTCTGATCCTCTTCGCGGCGTGGCGGATGCTCTTCGGCGCGGAACGTGAGCGGCAGGTCGTCGAAGCGGCGTGCGACGTGTGCGAGACATGGATTGCGCGTGTCGTGCGCGTGACTCCCGTGCTGACCAGCCGTGACTTCTGGCGACGCGAGGCCGGCCGGCTCGTCGCGACGCCGCTCTTCGTGGCCCTCGTCGTGATCGAAACAACGGACATCGTCTTCGCGCTCGATTCTGTCCCAGCGGTGCTGGCGGTCACTCGAAATCCATTCATCGTCTACAGCTCGAACGTGATGGCGATGCTTGGGCTCCGTTCGCTGTATTTTGTGCTGGCTGACGCGCTCCATCGGATGCGTTATCTGCGGCCCGGCCTGGCGCTGGTTCTCGTGTTTACTGGCACGAAGATGCTGGCGAGTGACTGGGTCCACATCAGCGCGGGTGCATCCGTGCTGGTTATCGGGATCGTACTGCTCACGACGATCGCCGCGTCAGCGTTGCTCGGCAACAGGGTGGCGCAGCACACAGAGATCTGAACGCCAGTGTGACCTATGCGGACGTGCCGAAGACGGTCGATGCCGCTGCCAGGATTTCCTCCGAAAGCGCCGGATCATCGACCGCGCGCGACAGCACCGTCATGAAAATAAACAGAAACACCGGCCTCTTGCTCCTGACCGTCGCGGGCGCGCTGTCGGCGGCGGCGTGCAGCAGGGCGGCGGCGAAAACGGCCCCGCCGCCGCCTCCCGACGTCAGCGTCATCCAGATCGAGGGCGAGGACGTGGCGACGTTCCGCGAATACCCCGTCCGGACGTATGCGCGCGACATGGTCGAAGTCCGCGGACGGGTCGACGGCTACGTCGATCGCCGCACATTCGAGATCGGCTCGGACGTCCGCGCGGGGCAGGTGCTCTATGTGCTCGACACGCGGCCGTACGAGGCCGAGGTCGAGCGGGCGCGAGGCGCGCTCGCGCAGGCCGCCGCCGACATCGCCCAGGCGGAAGCGAGCCTGACGAAAGCCAGACAGGATGTCGCACGGCTCGAGCCGCTGGTGAAAGGAGAGGCGGCGGCGAAGCAGGATCTCGACAACGCGCTCGCCGCGCGGCAGGCGGGCGAGGCGGCGGTCGAGGCGCGCAAAGCGACGCTCGAAGCCAATCGGGCGGTCCTGCGCACGGCCGAACTGAATCTGGAGTACGCGACCATTCGCGCACCGATCAGCGGACGGATCGGCGAGAGCCTGCTGCAGATTGGCGGGCTGGTGACCAAGACATCGCCCGCGCCGTTGACGACCATCGTGCCGCTGGATCCCATCTGGGTCCGTTTCCAGGTGAGCGAAGCGGAGCTGCCCACCTTCCAGCGACCGGACAGCCGATCGCTTCCCATCGACCTGGTGCTCAGCGACGGCACCGCGCATCGCCAGCCGGGCCACATCGAAAACACGCTGAACAGCGTCAACACGAAAACCGGCACGATGGAAGTCCAGGCAACGTTTCACAATCCGGCACATTCCGTCGTGCCCGGTCAATTCGGGCGCATCCGCATTCGGGTCGCCGAACGCACGCAGGCGTTCCTCGTGCCGCAGCGAGCCGTCCAGGAGCTGCAGGGACAGCAATCGGTGTTGACACTCGGGCCGGACAACATCGTTCACGTCCGGAGCGTCGTGACGGGCGATCGCGTCGACCAGCGCTGGATCATCGAGCAGGGTCTCGAGGCTGGAGAAACAGTCATTGTCGAAGGCCTTCAGAAGGCTCGGCCCGGATCGCGGGTGACGCCGCGGCCGTACACGGCCTCGAGCGCGACGAACGGAAGGTGAGTCATGGCGAAATTCTTCATCGAGCGGCCGGTCTTCGCGATGGTGATTGCGATCGTCACCGTGATTCTCGGCGCCGTGGCGATCCCGAATCTGCCGATTGCGACGTATCCCGAAGTCGTGCCGCCGGTCGTGCAGATCACGGCGAACCTTCGCGGCGGCAACGCGCAGGATCTCGAGCGAACCGTCGCGCAGCCGATCGAGCAGCAGCTCGTGGCGCTCGACGGGATGCTGTACTTTTTTTCGCGCAGCTCCAACGACGGTGTCCTGACGATTGACGTCACCTACGATCTCGGGACCAATGTCGACACCGCCGTGGTCCAGACGCAAAACCAACGCGAGGTCGCGCAGACGGAAGATTTTCTGAGTCTGCTGCTCGGACAGGCGCCGGGCGACGTGCCTCGCGGCGCACCGGTCGACGCGCTGAACGTGTTGCCCTCGGTGCCTGAATTATGACGCGAGTCCGGTGAGCGACGACGGTCGCCCGGCGCGGTGAGCTGTAACATGGCGGCGATGTCCATATGGACTCCCATCATCGGCCCGACCAGATACATCATAGGCGTGCTCTTTCACCGGGCGCGCATGAGACTGCGCGCGTGTCTCGAAGGAAAGGGCTGGAGCCCGTCGCCATGATCACCTGCAAGCAGGTATCGACGCTCGTGTCGTCCGGCGGTCTGCCGGCCGCGCCGCTGACGGTGCGACTTGGCGTCCGCCTGCACCTCGCCATGTGCCGTCACGGCCGCGCATTCAACGCCAGCTGGACGCGATCGCGCGTGCCGCCGGCACGCTGAACCGCGCAGTCGAGGGCGAGCTGCCACTGGCATTCGAGAAGACGGTTGTTCAGCGGTTACTCTCATGACCGAGACGTTCGATCTCGTGGTGATCGGTTCGGGTGCCGCGGCCCAGTCCGTCGCGTCGAGGTGTCGGACGAGCGGATGGACGGTCGCGATGGTCGACAAGCGCCCGTTCGGCGGAACGTGCGCCCTACGGGGGTGCGATCCGAAAAAAGTGTTAGTGGGCGCTGCCGCCGCGGTCGATGCCGCTCGTCTCCTCTCGGGGAAGGGTGTCCGGCCCGACAACGTGGCGATCGATTGGACCGAGCTGATCCGATTCAAACGGACATTCACTGATCCGCATCCGGACAACCTCAAGGCCCGGCTCGCGCGCGCCGGGATCGTCACGTTTCAGAAGACGGCACGGTTCGTCGGCCCCGCGCAGGTGGCCGTTGGAGACACGCTTCTCCACGCCGCTCGCGCGATTGTCGTGGCGGCGGGCTCCCGGCCGGCGGACCTGTCGATTGATGGGCGGGAACACCTGCTCACGAGCGATCAATTTCTCGACTTGCCGTCGCTGCCCACGTCGATTGCGTTCGTCGGCGGTGGCTATATCTCATTCGAGTTCGCACACGTGGCGGCCCGCGCCGGCGCGCACGTCACCATCCTCCATCGGGCCGCTCGACCGCTCGCCGAGTTCGATCCAGGTCTCGTGGATCGGCTCACCGCCCGGACTCGCGTGCTCGGTGTCGAGGTCCGGGTCGAGACCGAGGTCCGCGCCATTCAGCGGATCGAAGGCGGTTACCATGTCACGGCCAACGGGCGCGATGGCGCCGTCGCGCTTGACACTGATCTTGTGGTGCACGGAGCGGGACGCGTACCCGATCTCGACGATCTCGCGCTGGACGTCGGCGGGATTCGGTATTCGCCTGGCGGCGTTCAGGTGAACCAGTACCTGCAGAGCGTCTCGAATCCCCTCGTGTACGCGGCCGGCGACTGCGCGGACACCGACGGTCCCGCGTTGACGCCTGTGGCGGCGTACGAAGGGCGCATCGTCGCCACGAACCTGCTCGAGGGCAATCACGTGATGCCGGATTACGAGGCCATCCCCAGCGTTGTCTTCACGCTGCCGCCGCTCGCCGGCGTCGGACTGCGTGAAGATGAGGCCCGCGCCAACAGTCTGTCGTTCGTTGCCCACCACGACGACACGTCCAACTGGTACTCTTCGCGCCGACTCGGCGAAGCGTTCTCCGCGTTCAATGTGTTGGTCGAGCAGGGGAGCGGCAGGATTGTCGGCGCTCACCTGCTCGGGCCGCATGCTGACGAGACGATCAACCTGTTCACGTTGGCCATGCGCGCGGGCGTCACAGCCGACCGATTCAAACAGATGATCTGGGCATACCCAACGCATGGGTCGGATACAGCATATATGGTGTGACGAGTGGGTCTGCTCTGTCCTTCGCGCGTTCAGCTACCCAGCTCGATGTCAGCGATGTGAGTGACAGCAGAAGCTAGATCAGGAGCGAGGAGACGGCGCCCTCGACGTCGACCGGCTGCTATGTGCCAATGTCCGATGGCGTCGGTTTGGAACCAACGAATCGGCTGAATCAACCACGCCACCGAACGGCGCTGCCGACGTGGGTCGTGATCGATTACTCGATGCAACATAATGCAACATAGAACGCGCGATCATCGCCTGGAGAAGAGCGATCACTTTGATGGAAGGCGATTCGTCAATCCCACTGGCACGGCCGGGCAGCCATTTTCGGCAGTCCCGCGGATGCTGCTCGAGCCGCGAACACCGTGGCCGGCGCATGTTGACGATCCAACGCGACGGCCGCCCGGACTGGACGGGGCCGCCGCCGTCGTCACATTCATCGGTCACTCGACGTTTCTGATTCAAACAGCGGCAGCGAACATCCTGACCGATCCTATGTATTCCCGGCGCGCAGGTCCGCTGAACGTGCTCGGACCGCGGCGAGTTCGGCAGCCGGCCGTGCCGTTCGACGACTTGCCGTCCATCTCGATCGTGTTACTGAGTCACAACCATTACGATCACTGCGATCTGCGTACGCTCGGCATGCTCGCGGAACGCTTCGACCCTGTCGTTGTGACGCCATTGGGGAACCGGGCGCTCGTGCGGTCATCTGGCATCCGCCGCGTCGAGCAGCTCGATTGGTGGCAGGAAGCAACGACGTCCGCACTGCCGATCGCGCTGACGCCGGCGCAGCACTTCTCCGCGCGGAGTCCGCTGGATCGAAACCGTGCCCTCTGGGGTGGGTTCATGCTGGTGGCGGGCGGTCGGCGCATATTTTTCGCCGGCGACACCGCATATGCCCGCTTCTTCCGCGACGTCCGGCAGCGGCTCGGTCCGATTGATCTGGCACTTCTGCCCATCGGCGCCTACGAGCCGCGCTGGTTCATGCAGGCCGTTCACATGAATCCGGCGGAGGCGGTGCAGGCGCACCTGGATCTCGAGGCGTCCGAGAGTGTCGCCATGCATTTCGGCACGTTCCAGATGACAACCGAAGGCATCGACGAACCGCTGCGCGCGCTCGAGGACGCGTGCCGCGCGAAAAGCATCCCGCCATCACGGTTCCGAACGCTTGATTTCGGAGAATCAGTGCGGCTGGGGTAGTGGGGTAGTCACGTAATCGACGCAACAAGATCCATATGTCTGTCGATCTTCCAACCCCGATTGCCCTCTATCTCGCCGCCGAGAACCGGGGCGATACGGAGACCTTGGCCGAGCCACTGTCTAGACAGACTTGCAGCGCGCCGCGAGCAGGCGTGTGGCCGCAGTGATGTCGATCTCCGCGATGAGCAATCCTTGCTTACCGTATGGCTGATAGCTGAGCAGCGTCCCGTCGGGCCGCACCACCGCTGAAGTGGTCGGCGACCCAGCGCTTGCACAGTTTACGGTTGCGAAATAGCAGGTGTTCTCGGCGGCGCGACATAAGGCTGCTTTTTCATGGAATGAGTTCGCGGGATCGGCGAAATTCACGGGCTGGTAACTGCCGGGCTCCGCTTCGTGGAAATGAGGGTGGAACACGATGTGTGCACCGTGCCGAACGGCCCAGCGGACGGTTTCCGGATAGCGCCAACCCTCATGGCAGATGGCGATTCCGAATACCAGCGGACCGGTTTGAAAAACCCGCCTCCCAGATCCCGGCGAATAGATAACGTCCTCGGAGGGGTCGAGTTGGACTTTGTCTTGGAAACCAGCGATCGTTCCGTCTCGATTGATCACCAACGCGGTGGCTAACAGGGCGTCGTCGACGACGCGCTCGGTGCCGAGAACAACCACGAGGTTCGCTTTTGCGGCGGCTGCGGCAATGGCGGACCAGGCGCGTTCGAGGAACGCTGGGTCGGGGGGCGGCACTCGCTTCCCTGGGCTGCGGTAGCCGGGAATGAAGCATTCCGGAAAGCAGATGAGGCCGGCGCGCTCGATGGACGCTTGAGCGATGGCTTGTTCGGCCAACATGACCGACTCCTCGGGAGTCGCAGGGAACCGGATGTTGGCGAGAGCGATTCGAAACGTGCTCATTTGGTCATCCCTGTTCTCGGCGTGCTCGCGCGGTTTAGCCGGTGGCGAGCAACTGTCACGTCGCTTTGGCCATAAGCTTGAGCGCCGTGAGAGCGTAGATCTTCGCGACTTCAAGCATGCGGCTGATCTTCACGAACTCCTGCGGCCCATGTGAGACGGCCAGAATTCCTGGCCCGTACGCAAGCGCAGGAATACCGCGTTCGGCGTAGAAGCGCGTCTCGAGCAGGCCGGGGCCCTCCTCGAATCCTGGTGCGGCGCCGGTCACCTCCATCACACTCGATGCGAGCGCCCGGGCGAGCGGCACATCGTCCGGCGTTCTTGACGCCGACCCTTCCTGAAACACATCGACGGCGACATCGATGCCTGACGCGCGCGCGCGGTCGAACACCGCGAGCAGGCGGCGCCGCTCGGCCGCGAAGTCCTCGTCCGCCATCGTGCGGCGATCGACGGTGAAACGGCACTCGGAGGGGACGACGTTGAAGTTCGTTCCTGCCTCGACGCGGCCGCCGACGAGGAGCACGGCGCCAGCCGGGAGCTGGCCTTTCAGCGCGAGGAGGTCCTCGACGATCGCGACCGCGCGCTCGAACGCGTTCACGCCGAGATGCGCGAGCCCGACGTGCGCTGCTCGTCCCCAGACCGTCGCCTCGATCGTCACCGCGCCGCGGTTTGCGTTCCACACGACGCCACTCGTCGGCTCGGGCAGCAGCATACCGATCGCGTCGCCACCGAGCCGGCCCGCAGCCGCGAGCGCTGCCGAGCCGTACCGTCCGCCGGTTTCTTCGTCGGGCACAAACAGCAGACCGATGCGGCCGTTGAGGTGAACACCGGCCTCGCGGATTGCCTTCGCCGCAAACAGCATCGATACGAGGCCGCTCTTCATGTCGGACGTGCCTCGCCCGAACATCGCGTCGCCTTCGACGCGCGGCATGAACTGCGACGGTTGCGCAGCGGGCACCACGTCATAGTGACCGTGGAAATACAGCGTCGGCCCAGGGTCCCCGACCCACGCTGCGACGGCGGCCCGAGGCGCATCTGGCGACACGATCTCCACGCGCTCGTGCTCAAAGCTCAGCTCGCTGAGCGTGCGCTCAATTGTGTCGACGCACGCGAGGTACGCGCGTCCTGGTGGATTCTCGGTGGCGACCTCGACCAGGGCGGCGAGGAGCGCAACCATGCGATCGCGTTCGCGGTCGATGCCTGCAGCTATCCCGCTTCTAAGGCCGTGCACTGGCC
>MNEX01000164.1:2267-18912 GCA_001917905.1 Acidobacteria bacterium 13_1_40CM_65_14 | reverse complement strand
TCTGGATAGTGGCCGTTGTTCAGGACGCGCGCGAGCATGTGCGGGCCGGTACAGGTGAACTTGAACGGCAGGCGGGTGAGGGAGCGCGAGAATTCGCAGTCCTGTGGCAGATTCAGGGAGCCCTCGGTGATCGGACCGACGACGAACATGCCGGCCAGGAACTGAGAGCCTGCGACACGATCGGCGCGGTAGTGTTCGAAATCGGCGGGCGAGAAGGCCCGTCGGATGCCATCCAAGCGCGAGACGAAGTACTCCACCATCCCGTTGGCTTCGGGATGGCTCGCATCGAAACGCATCAGTTCGCCATCGGTCACGAGATCGAGGCCGGCGAGCTCCTGCGTTTTCAGGACGGCCATCACCGCATCGCGGAGCACGAGACGCGAAGGGCTGCCCACCATCCAGGGGAGCATGGGATAACTGCCGACGACTGTCGTTTTCACGTGTGCGGCCATAGGCAATGCCGCCAGGAATCTGAACGGCGCGAACCCTAATCTTAAGCTGTTAACCGGAGGGTTGCTGGTTCGAGTCCAGCCAAGGAGCCGACCTCGCCTGCGGCGAGGTCGGCACCCCAGGCTGTCTTCAGGCGTCGCGCGACTCTCATCGCGCTTGGCACGAGTCCAGCCTGAGGAGCCATTTTTCTTCGGAGATTTCCCACTTTCGCTCCGCCGCGCCGGCCCTCTGAAGCCGTTGCCTTTCGGTGCTCCGGTCAGGTCCGCGTCATGCATTTACAGCGGCGACGGTCCGACAATTTCGAGCCCGAACGTCGGTGCCAACGCTCCGATACGCTCGATGAGGACCTGGTCGGACGGCACCATGCCTCCCGCGAGCGGTTCACCGTAATCAAAGAAACGCTCGATGCCGCCTGGCGTGAACACCACCAGTACGCGGGCCGGACGATCCGAGCGGTTCTTGAAACAGTGTGGTACGCCTCGCGGCACGAAGGCAGTTGTGCCTGCCGCGGCCCTGATCGCTTTTCCATCGATCCAAAACGTGATCTCTCCCTCGATCACGGAGAAGAACTCCTCCTCGCGCGTGTGGATGTGCAACGGAGGCCCGCCTCCGGGAGGCTCCGTCGCCTCGAACGCAAAGTGGGTGTTGCGCGTCTGTGAAGGCGTGGCGACGATGCGGTACACGCCGCCGCCAGGGCCGTAGCGAATCTGACCGAGCGGGTCGATGACGCTTGACGCGGACGCCTTCTCAGGTCGCGCCACGCTGACGCACGGTTGGCCGAGACCTCTCAAGGCCTGCTCGTAGACCCGCTGCTGTGCCGATTCGCTCTGGATAAGGACCTCGTCGTTCGTCATGTTCCCCCCTTTTACGCGGTTTACGCGTCTTTGTTGGTCGGTTGTTGTTGTGGTGATGCGTGCAGCAGCCGTCGCACATCGAATAGGTTCTCCTTGAGGAGATAGCACCATGCGCCCGCTTGCTGTGCCGCCTCGCGCAACCTCGGGTTGTTGTCTTCAGTCAGCACCACCACTCTGGCTTCCGGATACGCCGAGCTGATCTGCCGGGTCGTGGTGAACGCGTCGGTACCGGCCAGATTGAGGTCGAGCAGGACCCAGTCAGGCTGCACCGCGGCGCAGAGGGCGAGCGCCTGCGAACTGTCGTGGCATTCGCTCACTGAAAGAGGCAGCCCTTCGATCAGCGACCTGATCAGACGGCACATCGCAGTGTTCTCTACGAGAATCAACAGGTTCACGTGTCTCCTTGGGGCTCGCAATGGAAGAGAATGTACGGCTTCGAGCAGCCGGGCGCTTCGGTAGGACTATGTATTTTGCGGTGGGTAGGCGTGTGTATCTTTGAGGGTGGAACTATGCAGAGGCGTGGGTAATGCTACCCATGCGCGGGAGGGCCACTGCTCGTTGAGCGCATGTTCAGAGCTGCGATTTGTGTTCCAGGGCGAACTGCAGCAACGCGTGGCTGCCTCTAAGATCGAGCTTGGTAGCGATGTTGGCGCGGTGACGGTCCACGGTGCGGACGCTGATGAACAGTTCGTCGGCGATTTCTTTGCTGCTCTTGTACGCGGCCACCAGCTTGAGCACGCGCCGTTCCGCTTCGGTCAGGGAAGACAGACCAGTCTGCTGCTCGGCCGGGGCGCTGTTGCGGCGACGATTCAGGAGATAGTCGGTCAGTACCGGTGTGACATAGGTGTGCCCCGCGGCGACGGCTTTGATGCCACTCACGATTTCGCTGCTGGCGCCGTCTTTGAGCACGTAACCGCGTATGTCCAGGTCCAGGGCGGCGTTGAAAAGGCGTTCGTCCTTGTGCATGGTCAGGAAGATCACGGCCACATTCAACTGCGATTCTCGGACCTCGCGGGCGATCACGAAGCCGTCTTTCTGCGGCATATCGACGTCGAGGACGGCCACCTGAGGGCGACAGCGCCGGATGAGATCCAACGCGCTCTCACCATCCTCAGCCTCCGCCACAATCTTCAGGCTCGGATCGGATTCGATGATTTGCCGTAAGCCTTTGCGGAAGATCGGATGATCATCGGCAATCAACACGGCAATCTGAGCCTTCATGCTTCCCCAGCTCCCGCTGGACTGGGTAGAGGAACCTGGATCGTGAGCGTCGTCCCGTATCCTGGCGTCGAAGCGACGGAGTGCATGCCACCCAACATGCGCACCCGTTCGGCGATCCCTGTCAAGCCGAGCCCACGCGCCACCGGCGAGCCTGTCTTGTCCATCACAGGCCCGCTGTTGAAGCCGCGGCCGTTATCCCGCACCAGAATGTGCAGGTCGCCGTCAGCACGCCAGAGTTCAACATTCGCTTTGGTGGCTTGCGAGTGCTTGACGATGTTGTTGACGCTCTCCTGGATGATTCGATAAATGTTGATCTCGCTATCCGGTGTGAAGACGCGGTCGAGCGGAACGAGATCTGTCGAGAACTCGATACCTGAGACGCTGGAGACTTTTTCAATCATCTCGTCGATGACGGCGGTCAAGCCAAGCCGGTCCAGATTCACCGGACGCAGATTGTAGGCAATTTCACGCACTTCGCTGATGGCCTGCGAGGCCGAGGCCGCGATCTCATCGAACTGTTCCCGCGCTGCACGATGATCGTGCGTGGCGCGCTCACCAAGCGCGGCGCGATTCTTGATAACCAAGAGGTGTTGCCCCAGGCTGTCGTGCAGTTCGGACGCGATGCGTTTGCGCTCATTCTCCTGCGAAGCGATCAACTGGCGCGAGAAGGCCAGCTGCGCTGTGTGAACCCGCTGCAGCCGGGCCACGCGGACCTGCCAGGCCAGCCCGACGAACCCCGCGACGACAACCAGCAGGAGCGTCGCAAACCACCACGTGCGATAGAAGGGCGGCAGCACGGTCACCTGTAGACTCCTGCCTTCCATGTTCCAGACGCCATCGCCATTGTCTGCGACCACCCTGAACGTGTAGTTGCCCGGCGGAAGATGAGAATAGTAAGCCGCCCGTCGGGTCCCCGCCTCCACCCAGTCTCTATCCAGACCCATCATTTGATATTTGAATGTGACTTGCGCAGGACGGCTCCAATTCAGTCCCGTGTACTGGATCTCCAGGTTTTCCTGGCCCGGCTTGATGCGCAGCACCTGACCGACGGGCCGGGCCTCCCGATCCAAGGTGACATGTTCGATGGCCACAAGCGGCGGTTGTGAGTGACGTTGCTGCGGATCCACGACGACCACCCCGGCGACAGTCGGGAACCAGAGCTTGCCGTCACGGGTCTTCCACCCCGCCGGTTGCGCTCCGTTGCATTCGCGGCTCAACATCCCGTCGGCCACGCCGTATGCGAAGGAGGTGACGGTGCGGCTGCGTCCGTCGGCGAAGTCGTTCAGCTCCTTCAGACTGGCGCGATAGATCCCCCTGTTGCCGCTCATCCACAGGTTTCCGTCGTCATCCTCAAGGATCTGGAAGGCGAGGTTATCGTACAGGCCGTCTTTGGTCGTGATCGTCGCGAACCTTCCATCCTTGAACCGAGTCAGCCCGCGGCCGTGTGTGCCGACCCAGAGGCTCCCTGCGCGATCCTCATAGAACGAGAGGACATGATTGCTTGCCAGCCCGTCGTTGGTGGTCCACGTTGTCAACCGATTCTCTTTGAACCGGCTCAGTCCGCCCAAGGTGCCGATCCAGAGGCCGCCCGCGCGGTCCTCATAGAGGGAAAGAACGCTGTTGTGCGCTAAGCCGTCTCGCGTGGTGTACACCGTGAAGCGGCCATCACGGAAGCGATTGAGTCCGCCATCGTACGTGCCCACCCAAAGATTGCCGCTGCGGTCTCCGACAACGGCATTCACATGATTGGTTGATAACCCTTGTTTCACGGTCCACGTGAGGAAGCGGCCATTCTCGAAGCGGCTCACTCCACCGGGCGATCCGAGCCAAAGGTTGCCGTCGCGATCTCCGCCGATCGAACTGACGCTGTCGGACGGAAGGCCATCCTTCATCGTATAGCGCGTGAAGGCGCCCTCCGCGAACCGGCTCAGGCCACCACCAGCCGTCCCGACCCAGACGCTGCCGGATGCATCCTGATACGTCGCCGTCACGAAATCGTGCGCCAAGCCGTCCTGTGTGGTGTAAACGCCGAAGCGTCCGTCTTTGAGGAGCGCCAACCCGCTGCCGTTGGTGCCGATCCACAGACCCCCATCGGGGTCCTGATAAATCGACTCGACGCTATCGCCGGGCAGCCCGTCCTTTGTTGTGTGAGCGACAAAGCGTCCATCCCTGAAGCGGTACAGCCCGCCGCCAATGGTGCCGATCCAGAGCGTGCCTTCGCGGTCTTCGTAGATTTTCCGCACACGGCCGTGCGCCAGTCCGTCCTTCGCGCCAAAGACGGTGAACCGACCGTCATTGAATCGGCACAGTCCGCCACCGTCCGTGCCGACCCAGAGATGATCCGTGCGGTCACGAACGATGGTGAGGACCACGTCGTTCGGCAACCCGTCGCGTACGGTGTAAACGCTGAAGCGGCCATCCTTGAAACGGGCCAGGCCGCCGCTTGTGCCGATCCACACGTTGCCTTCCCGGTCTTCCGCCAGAGCCCAGACGTGATCATCCGGCAGTCCGTCTTTGCTGTTCCAGGACGTGAATCGTCCGTCGCGGAAGAGATTCAGGCCGCCGCTCAACGTCCCGATCCAGAGGTTGCCAGCGTGATCTTCAAGAAGACAGCGCACGTAGTCGTCGGACAAACCATCTCGAGTCGTGTAGCGAACGAAGCGACCGTCTGCGAGACGGTTCACCCCGCCGCCGTTCGTAGCCAGCCAGAGACTCCCCGACCGGTCCTCCAACAGCGCCAGGATCTGGCTGCTCCTGATCTCTGGGGTATTGCCGCTGTCGAAGACGGTGAAGCGGACGCCGTCGAAGCGCACGATGCCTTCGACCGTTCCGAGCCACAAATAGCCGTCGCGTGTTCGGACGATCGCGTGAACGCTGTTTTGCGGCAAGCCGTGCTGGTCCTGCCAGACGTACTGTTGATAGCGGCCGAGGACCTTATACGGGCTGATCGTCTGCCCCGGGGAACTGGTTGGCGCGACGGAGCTCAAGCCCAGCAGCGTGACTATCAGTCTCTTGGCGTTCATCGGAGGCTCGCGGCTCGGGTTCCGAAGGGTGAGCCTGAACAAAACATCAGGGGAATCGTCCAAGCGGACGCAACGTGACTGGCTCCGGGATTCGTCCGCCGAATTGCGTCGAGCGCGACATGGTTTTCAGGTAGTACGCTTATAGAGACGGCGGCGTATCACAACCCGCGCGGGCCTAAGAGTATAGACCCGCGCTGACAGATCCTTGAGTCCAGCCTGAGGAGCCATGCCGTCGAGATTTTGACTGTTTTCGGTGTCGTCCGAACGGGTCGTTCGCCAAAATCAGCCCGGTGCGGTATCGAGTGATGTCACCCCGACGAGATGATCCTGAGCTGGGTACGGGAGGCTCGGTCGATCGGCAATCGGCAGGTTGCCTATCCGTGTGCTCCGCAAGAACTCGACGCGGACGAATTCGGGTCGACGTGAAGGCCATCGGATTCGCGTGTACGCGGCGCTCTAACATCTCAAAAGCCGCGACAACACTGCGAAGTGAGAAATGCCGTCAGGCTGCGCGTCGCTCGTACCGATGGTGTAACCCGCCGACCTCTGAGAACGCCACCACACGCCCTTCCGTCGGCGCCTCAATGCCTCGTCATTTCTCCGCAATTGTCTACTCGGTCGCCGGCGGCCTGTCGTCCGGACCTCAACAATTACCTGGTCGTCGATTCTGCGCTGTCCCACGTATGTGCTACTCTGCGTCTCGGCTGATGTGCCCGCACCGCGTGGGGCTGCCTCGCCCGAGGCTGCGCGGTGACAATCCCTCAAGGGTCATCCTGGCGCTGAAGTCCGTCCGACCAAACGCTGATTGCGAACAGTGCTCCCCTGGTGGACCGCGAGGTGTGCCGCATGCCTGACACTTTCGGCGCTCGACTACGTCGACAACGTGAACAACGACAAATCCCGCTCAGCATGATTGCCGAGCAGACGAAGATCAGTATCTCTATCCTGCAAGGACTGGAAGCAGACGACGTTTCGCGCTGGCCAACCGGCATCTTTCGTCGAGCGTTCGTTCGGACCTACGCCGCCGCAATTGGCCTCGAGCCCGAGGTCGTTGTCCGCGAATTCCTGCAGATCCATCGTGATCCCGCCGAGATGGCTCCCATTCCCTGTGATGGTGCCGCTGTCGCGATTACCGGATCCAACGACCGCGCAGTATTGCCCAGCCGATTTCGGTTTCTCGTCGGCTTCGTTCGCGGATCGTTGGGCCGCCTTCAATTTATCGGGCGCCGGCATTCGGATGACGGGTCAAATGCCCCGACCGCCGCGGTCAACTGCCTAACCGCCACTCAGTCGCGCGGATCGGGTGCAGACCACACGACCTCCGACCTCACGCGAGTCGTTGACGCACGCGACACGCCAACACCGGCTGGCGAGGGCGCGACGCCAGCGACCGAAACGCTGCACGTTGATGTCGCCGTCGCGAGCGACCCATCGGTGCAGGCCTCTACGGCATGGAATCCGGATGTATCGGCTGCCGCGCAGTTGTGTACCGACTTCGGTCGAGTCGATAACGTACGAGAGCTGACAACGCTGCTCCCACAGGTCGCGCGGTTCCTCGGCGCGGCAGGGCTCATCGTCTGGGTAAGGGACTCGCAGACGAATCGACTGTGGCCGGCCCTGGCACATGGTTACGCGGAGAAGGTACTCGCGCAGATGTCGCCGTTACGTTGCGACGAAGACAATGCGACAGCCGCCGCTTTTCGGACGGCGCGGACGTCCATTGTGAAAGGCAGCAACACGGCGAGCGGTGCGATCGTTGTTCCTCTGATGACGCGAGTTGGCTGCGTAGGGGTCCTCGCGATCGAGTTCCACGGTCGCACCGAACAGAATCAGTTGGTGCGCGCACTCGCTACCATTTTCGCCGCACTGCTTGGGCGATTGGTCGGGGATACGCGATCGTCGGTTGATCACAAGCGGAGGCTTGCGTGATTGCGAATCGGCATGTCGCGTTCCTGTCACTCTGAATCGCGACGTGGTGAAAACCGTCGCTTGCCCACGGCTAGACGTGCCGCCCGCACCATTTCCACGAAGCGCTGCACGAGCGGGACGGTGCCCGCATCACGGTGCCAGGCGACGCCGATGTCCCAGGCGGCCTCCGGCAGCGTCAGCTCCCGGAACCTGACGCCGGGCAGCTGCATGAGCGCCGCGGACCGCGGCACGAGCGACACACCAAGCCCGGCTCCCACGAGCGACAAGACGGTGAACAACTCGTTCGCCTCCTGCACGATGCGCGGCGCGAATCCCGTCGCCGCACAGACGCTCAACGCATGATCGTAGAAGCTCGCGGACCGCGACCGCGCGATGATGATGAACGGTTCGGCCGCGACGGACCGCAGCCCGATCCGCGCCTTCCACGGGCTGCGCGGACCGATCGCGAGGACGAGCCGCTCGTCGAGGACCGGGCGGACGACGAGCCGATCGCCGGCGACCGGGAGGCGTACGAAGCCGATGTCGATCTCGCCCGAGGCGAGGCCTTCGACCTGATCCGGCGTCGACATGTCGCGGAGTTGCAACTGAACATCGGGATGGCTGCGACGAAAGCGCAGCAGCACCTCCGGGAGGAGCCCGAGGATGCTCGCGATACCGAACCCAATCCGGAGGCGTCCGGCCTCTCCACGCGCGGCGCGCTGTGAGAGCGCGAGGGTTGCCTCGGATTCCCGTAGCAGCTGCCGTCCCCGCTCGGCGAGGAGGCGGCCCGCTTCCGTCAGCCGCACGTCGCGGTAACGCCGCACCAGCAGCGGACCGCCAATTCGATCTTCCAGCTTCCGCATCCGCTTGCTCAGCGCCGGCTGCGACACGTGCAGCCGATCCGCCGCGCGGCCGAAGTGCAGCGTCTCGGCGAGCGCGACGACGGCTTCGAGATCGACGAGATCCAACCGTCGAAACCTCCACGCGGGCGAGTTGGTGATCAGCGCGGCGCTTCTGCACTGCCTGTCGCGCCGCGCCTATAGGGCATCACTGCGCGACGATTGCGGCAACCCAAGATCCAGGACGGACTCTAGGCCGCGGTGAACGCCGATGAGAGTCGGCACCTTGCGGATAGCTAGGAGTGCACCGTCAACGTACGGAACTGCGCTGCTCCCAGCGTCATGACGGATGCTGAGGCGCTGGTCTGGCATGCCGAAAACAATCTCGGCGCTGATCACGTATCCGGGCAGGCGAAGGGAGTGAATCTGCGATCCCGAAACTGTCGCCCCGCGTGATTCTCGAGCGCCAATCGTCTGGTCGATCGGGACCGTGCGGTCCGGGTGCCGCACCTTCGACAGCCGCTCCGCGAGCTCGCGCGCCGTGCCGCTCGGCGCGTCGGTTTTGTCGTCGTGCGCGTAGTCGATGATCTCCCATTGGGGAATGAAGCGAGCGGCAAGTTCCGCAAACTTCAAAAGCAACACGGCGGTCAGCGCGAAATTGCCGGCGGCAAGAACACCCCGCTGGTGTTTGAGGGCGACCGTATCGATCACGGCGAAGTCGTCGGCCGTCAGTCCCGAGGTGCCGACGACGACATGCGCACCGTGTTGCAGCGCGTCAAGGACGTTTGATTTGGCACTCTCGGGCCTGGTGTACTCGACGAACACATCGCAAGTATGCGTCAGCGCTTCAATCGCCGACGCGTAGACACGACAATCGAGGCGCGGCTCGCCGACGACGTCGCCCAGGACGCGTCCGGCGTGTGTGCGTGAGACCGCTGCGACGACCGCGAGATCCGATGACCGCGCAATACCGCGCGCGAGCTCGGATCCCGCCCATCCCGTCGCTCCGGCGAGGCATACCCTGACGGCCATGCTCTGCCAAGTATGTCGGGAAGTCTCAACAGCTCGCAAACTCGTGCCGCAAAGATCGAAGTCGCGCTGAGTCCTACGGTCAGCCCGATAGTACGCCTCCGGATTCGCCGTTGCTTTGCTAAGGCCGGAATTTTTGCGGATCACAGGACGTGGACGCGTGATCGTCACGCAACGCTTCCGCAGACTGTAGTTGCGGCGAGGGCCGGGCCTGAGAACCAGGATTGAATCGCCGGCAACGCGGCCAACGCGGCCTCCTCTCCGGCGTTCACCAGCTCTGGCCCGGCCTCGAATCCATTCCATTCGATGCTCTTGAGATCCGGGGTGATGATCAAGTCGCTCTCGTGTCGCCAGCCCGACTCGCTGCGCCCCTGCATGATCTGGAAGCATCGGCGAATGACCTGAAAGACATCGGCCGGCGGCCGCCGGCACGGCGGAGGCTGCAGCCAGACCGAGACGACGTGCGTCGCGCCGAGCTCTCGCGCCAGGAGCGCGGGAATCTCGATGCTCATCGCGCCGTCAACGAGCATGCGTTCGCCCACGTGCACCGGCTGGAACAGACCGGGGTACGAGCAGCTCGCGCGAATCGGTAGAAACACGTCGCCGGTGTCCCGGAACGACACGGGTTCGCCGGTGCAGAGGTCGGTCGCGACGACGCCGAGCGGAAGCCGCATCTCCTCGAAGCGGGATGTCTTCAGCATCCCCTCGAGGAACCGCTTCATCCGTTCGCTCCTCATGAACCCCATGCGGCAGAGGCTCCAGCGCGCCACGTCCCTGAACCGCATGGAACAGCCGACGCGGGCGATGTCGTCGGCCCGCGTTCCGCTGGCATAGGCCGCGGCGACGATCGCCCCCGCGCTCACTCCGGTGATGCAATGAAGGGGAATGCCGTGACGCTCGAAGGCTGTCAGAAGCCCGGCGTGGGCGATACCGCGCGCGAACCCTCCACCGAGCGCCAGTCCGATGCGCGGCGCGACTGCTGCCTGCGCCTCTTGCGGCCGCGCCAGATCATGTATCGCCGCAGACGAACCGCCTCGTCTTCCCATCACATGGGATAGGAAACGTTCCGGCCGCGAGATCCGTACACGGCGCTCGCGCTGACCCGACACGACGATGCCACCGCCGTCCCGCATACTCCGCTTTCCGATGCCGGCCGGCGGCTGCGCCCGGGTGGCGCGCTGCCTCGCCCTGTGAGAATCGCGAAACATCCGATGGCTGCGCCACAATGACGTGGTGCCGTGCATGGACGCGGTGAGCGTGTGCCAGATGACGCGACCGAGCGTCTGCCGCGCACGACAGCGCACGGCGCGTTCGCGTTGAACCTACGCAGAGACGAGACCCGCGTCGCGGCCTGCTTCGGGTTCGTTCGGGAAAGCGGGTTCGCCCATATCGAGAAATGCGCGGTTCACCGTCTCTCGCCGGCCCGATCGACCGATCGAAGCCCGGCCGGCCATCCCTGAGCTGGTTGACACCTCTGCTGCGTGCTGTAATACTTATTTGTATTACCGAGATTGTACCATGCCGATGACCGTCCGGTTGAGCGCGAGAACGGAACGCGCCGTGAACGCCCTGGCCCGTCGCCGCCGCCAGACGCGATCGGATGTCGTCCGCGACGCGCTGGAGCATTACACGGCCACCAACGGCGGCGACGCCGGCCGGGGACGCCCGTATGACGCCTGGCTCGACGTCATCGGCGTGGTCAGCGCTGGCGCGCGCGATCGAGGGCGAACGACGGGCGAGCAGTTCACCGCGATCGTCCGCGAGAAGGCCCGTGCGCGGCGTGCTCGTTGACGCCGGCCCGTTGGTCGCGCTTCTCGACCAGAGCGATTTGCATCACGCGGCTAGCGTGGCGGCCCTCAGAACGCTCCGCGATCCGCTGGTCACGGTCTGGCCCGCGTTCACCGAAGCCATGTACCTGCTGGGGTCGTCCTGGCGCGGTCAGAAGGCCCTCTGGAGCCGTGTGGAAACCGGGGCGCTGACGCTGGCGCCGCTCGACGAAGGCGATGCGCCGCGCATGCGCGAGTTGATGGAGAAGTACCGCGACCTGCCGATGGACCTCGCCGACGCGGCGTTGGTCCGGGTCGCCGAACGCGAAGATCTCACCCGCATTTTCACGCTCGATCGGCGGCACTTCTCGGTGTACCGTCCGGGACGCCGACGCCGATTTTCGATCCTGCCGGAGTAGGCGGCGAAATCGCAGGATAGGCAGGAGGGACCGTGTTGTGCTCCGCAAAAATTCTCTCGCGCCAGAATCCGGACTGGGGCGGCAATCACGTGCACGCGTTCCGAGGGGTTCACCCCAACACACAGTGAACAATCAGTGAACAATTTGCTCCCGAACACCACGTAACACCGACCACGTAGCCTGAGGCAAACCTACGAAGAACCAACAAGATAGACAACCCGCATTAACCGGTTAACCGGAGGGTTGCTGGCCTGCCCGCCGACGCTTCAGCGGAGGCGGGTTCGAGTCCAGCCTGAGGATCCAATCCTTGCAACAACTTAGCTCCGCGCGGTCGCAGCCGACCCCTCCGTTTTGTGCACAATCGTCCTCAATTCGTCGCCGACGCGCGCGGCCGCGCTCCGGACCGAACCATCGAGCACCTGCGTGTTACAACGGCATCATGTGTGTGAGCCACTGGTGCGCGATCGTGTCGAATGTGACCCGCGAACGCGTCGGGCCACTCGTGTTTGAGGCCGCGATCTTCTCGGTCAGATATTTGGCTGCCTGCGAATGGACGCTCGTCGCTCCAAGCGCGTCCCACGCCGACAACGTGGCGGCGATTGTCGGAAGGGTCACCAGATGGCCTCCCCATGTCACGAATGAGAGTGGTATATTGCATTCCGCTTAAAGACTTGACGCGGAGGTGCGCGCACTTACTCTAAAAGGTGTCGTCGTTCTGTCCCGGATCGTTGGCGTACTCGCAACGGTTCGGAACCTGCCGGCCAGAACGCCGCGCCACTTTTCGTCGCCGCTCGCCGCTGGCACGTTCCTTCACGTCGGAATTGTGGTGAAGGATATCGCCGGCGGCGCTGACACGATTCAACCGGGTCTCAAAGCCGGAGAGCGGAATGGCGTCCGGTGACGCCGACGCATCGTGAGGGAGGTCACCAATGATGTTTCGAGTGATCCTCGCCGTCGTTCTCCTCACACCCACGTCGCCCGCAGCTGCACAGATCACGTCAGCAACCCTTTCGGGCACCGTCAAGGACCAAACCGGTGGCGTGCTGCCGGGTGTCGACGTTGTCATCAAAAACCTCGATACCAGCCTGAGTCGGAGCGTCGTGACCGACGCGAACGGGTACTTCACGGTGCCCGGCCTGGCGCCGGGGAGGTACGAGATGCGTGCGAGCCTGCAGGGATTCACGACCGCCGTGCAGACTGGCATTGTGCTCGAAGTCGCCCAGCAGGCGGGCCTCAACGTGGTCCTGAAGCTCGGCACGACAGCGGAAACGATCACGGTTACAGGTGAGAGCGCGCTCGTGGATCTCCGCACCTCCGCGCTCTCGGCTGTCGTTGACAAGAAGACGATCGAGGAGCTGCCGCTGAACGGGCGCAACTACATCATGCTCGCAACGCTGCAGCCGGGCATCGTCCAATTCACCGAGAAACTGAGCACGTCGCCGGCGCAGCGCGGCGTGTCGTTGAACATCAACGGCATGGGGGGACGATCGAACAGCTTCCTGATCGACGGCGCGAACATGCGGGGGTACGCCGGCATGGCGACGGTCACGGCGGCCGATTCCACGCTGGGCGTCGAGACGATCCAGGAGTTCCGCGTGGTCACCAACGCATTTTCGGCCGACTACGGGCGCGTGATGGGGGGCGTCATCAACATCGCGACCAAGTCGGGCACCAACGTGCTGCACGGCTCGGGGTTCGAGTTCTTCCGGAACAGCAAGATGGACGCGCGCAACTTCTTCGACGTGGACGGGCCGCCGCCGTTCACGCGTCACCAATACGGCGCAACGGCAGGCGGACCGATACGCAGGAACAAGATCTTCTTCTTCGGCGGCTACGAGCGGCTGCAGGAAGATCTCGGACAGACCATCATCACAGCCGTGCCGACGCTCGCCGCACGCGCGGGTAATGTCAACCCGGGCGTCAAGCCTTATCTCGATCTCTATCCGGCGCCGAACGGCCGCGACCTGGGACCCGGGATCGGACAGTACACCTATGAGTTCACGCGCGTGACGCGGGAGAACTTCTTCCAGGGACGGACCGACGTCGCGCTATCCGACAAGGATCTCCTGTTCGTCCGTTACACCCACGACGGATCCCGCCAGGTGTCGCCAATCTCGAGCGGCGCGATTCAAACGACGGGATTCCCGCAGTTCTCCACGAATTCCACATCGGGCAACCGTTTCTTCACGACGGAGGCGAAGCGGACGTTCACCCAGAACCTGCTCAACACGGCGCGGTTTTCGGCCAGCGTGCTCACCTACGAGCAGCACGCGGGCAACACGCTGCCCGAGCCGCTGTCTTTCGTTCCAGAAGCGCCGTTCATGGGCCTGATCCTGATCGGTGGTCTTTCGCAACTCGGCAATTACGCCGCCGAGCCGTCGACCCAGAACATCGACTACTGGACGTGGAGCGACGACGTCACCTTCACGAAAGGGAAGCACCTGCTCAAGACCGGCGCCCTCATCGAACATGCATTCGCGGAGAAACTGACGACGGTCAACAGCAGAGGCACCTATACGTTTGCGAACTTCGCGCAATTCCTCGCCGGCATTCCGAGCCGCTTCCAGGGCAACGCGCCGGGCGCGAACTTCGAACGCAAGCGGCCCAACACACTCTTTGGCTTCTACGTTCAGGACGATTACCGCGTCAGGTCGAATCTGACGCTGAATCTTGGGGCGCGCTACGAGTTCTTCACCGTCCCGAAGGACAAGGATGGCCTGGACGCGTATCTGCCGGACGTCCTCACCTCCTCGGTCACCACACTCGGCGGGCCGTTCGTCAATCCGTCGCTCGGCAACATCGCGCCGCGCGTCGGCTTTGCGTGGGACGTCAGCGGCGACGGCCGCACGGCCGTGCGCGGCGGCAGCGGACTGTATTACGACACGGACGGTCCGTACAACAGCTCGCTCGGCATCGCGCTCCAGGCGCCACCCTTCGTGCGGCCGGTCAATGTCACCGGCGCGGGGATTCCGTTCCCGACACCGGTGTTCCCAGCCGGAGGGACGGGCGGTGCGCTGAGCATGCGCACGATCGACTATCACATCAAGCAGCCGAAAGGGTGGACCTACAACGTCAACGTGCAGCGCGAGCTCGTGGGGAGTTGGGCGGCCATGGTGGGGTACGCCGGCTCACGCGGGTATGACCTCGTGAACTCCATTGAAGGGAATCCGGTCGTGCCGGTCGTGCAAGCCGACGGCACACTGTTCTTCCCGGCGGGCGCGCCGCGGCGCAATCCGGCGTGGAGCAGCATCGACTATCGGATGTCCGATGGACGTTCCACGTATAACGCGCTCCAGACAAGCCTGATGAAACGCTTCAGCGACGGATATCAGGTACAGCTGTCCTACACGCTCAGCAAAGCGATGGACAACGCCGACGGGCAGCTCGGCACCGACACGGTGACGTCGTCGGTCTATCCGCAAAATCCGTACGATCTGGACGCGGAGTGGGCGGTCGCCTCGTTCGATGCCCGCCATGTGTTCTCAGCCAACGCCACGTGGGAACTGCCGGCGTTTCGCAATCACGCGGTGCTCGGCGGGTGGCAGCTCAACGCGATCCTCTCTCTCCACACCGGCTATCCGTTCTCGCCGTCGATCCAGACGCCGAACTGGTCGCGCACCGGTAACACATCGACCAACGCCGAGGATCGGTCCAGCGTGAAGCCGGGAACGAATCCGAACCGCATCATCACGGGGGATCCCAATCACTGGTTCGACACCAGCGCCTTCGTGCTGCAGCCGCGGGGAACGCTGGGCAACACGCCGCGGAATTTCCTTCGCGGCCCCGGCTTCGCGAACGCCGACGTCTCGCTCGTCAAGAATCAGGCGCTCGCCGGGACCGCGAGGCTGCAGTTCCGGCTCGAGGTATTCAATGTGTTCAACCGGGCGAATTTCGCTGTGCCGACCCGGCCGGTGTTCGCCGGCGCGACCGAGAACGAGGCGCCGCTGGCGACCGCCGGACAGATCTTGCGAACGGTGAACTCGTCGCGGCAGGTGCAGCTCGGGGTCAAAGTGTTGTTCTGAGATCTGAACAACTCTGAACAATTCGGATCCGATGCGATCCGCCGCGGGGCGCGCCGCGCCGTCGAGCACCTGTGTGTCGTGACTTACTGGTTAATGCGCGAGCGGAACGATCAGATTCCTGACGCCCAAACCGAGTCCTGACCGCTGGACGCCGCGACGACATTCACGGTCAGTTCAATTTCTATATGCCTGCGTAGGCTACTCTGCGGTACGACAGTGACGGCTCACATTCTTCATTGCGACCAGACGCGCGCGATGACACGCGAGACTTCGTATGTTTTTGACGCGCGTTTCCGCGGTGCTCCAGTGCTTTTTTCTTGCCCTGTAGCGGTACCGCGCGTACTCGTTTGCAAGGCGCACGCGCAGCTCCACTTGTCGCAGGCGCTTCACATCGGCGCGCTCTAACGTCCCGAAGCGCTTCTGCCACGCGTAGCCAAGGCTCAACACCTGGTTTCGCTCCGCGCGCCACCGGCTGCCGCCGACATCGAGGACTTACAGATCTGCGCCGGCGTGTGTGCAGTCGGTACACCCGACGAAAAAGCCATCACATTGTGCGGAAAACGAAAGAGTCGCGCGAAGGACCACAGAGTCTGACGCCTTCTCAGGCGGGCACTGGCGCGCCGCGTCGGCACGTGCGTTGCCTCACTCCAGCTATCCCCCAATCGGCTCAATGCGACCTGGCGGGGCGAAGACGTGATGCTTCAGGAGGGACGTATGCGAATGATCCGTTGGTGTGTGACGCTCACGCTTGCCCTGGCGGCGACCGTCGTCGACGTGCATGCGCAATCATTCCAAGGCGGTCTGCGAGGAACGATCAAGGATTCAGGCGGCGTGATTCGTGGCGTCGCCGTGATGCTCATCAACGAAAGAACCGACGTCTCGCGCGACACGGCGTCGAATGCCATCGGCGAGTACGCATTCCCAGCGGTAGATCCCGGGACGTACCGGATCCTGGCGGTGATTCCCGGCTATCGCTCGTTCGAACGAAAAGCCGTACGCATCAACACGCAGCAGTTCGCCACCCTCGACATCACCCTCGAAATCGGCGCAGTCGAAGAAACGATCACCGTCATCGGTGAGTCGCCATTCATCGACACCACGAATGCGTCGACCG
>MNEX01000164.1:0-2203 GCA_001917905.1 Acidobacteria bacterium 13_1_40CM_65_14 | reverse complement strand
GTCGGCAACTCCGCTGTATCGATGGGCGGCGGTGCGGTGCGCGCGAACAATTACCTGGTCAACGGCTTCCCTGTGACCGACCTGCAGAACCGTGCCTCGACGAACCCGAGCATGGAGGCCGTGCAGGAAATGAAAGTCCAGGTTCACACGTACGACGCCGAAATGGGGCGCACCGGCGGGGGCGTGGTGAACATGACGGCGAGAGCGGGCGCGAACGATTTTCATGCGTCGGGCTACGGCGTGATCCGTCCCGAATCGCTCGTCGACCAACTTCTGATTGCGAAGCTCCAGAACCAACCGAACGTGACCGAGTACTGGCGCGACAACGGCGGCGGCGGCGGCGGCCCAATCGTGAGGAACAAGACATTCTTCTGGTTCGCCGGCGAGACCTACGTCGACAAGCAGCCGCAGCAGAACAGCTTCCTCGTGCCGACGGCGGCCGAGCGCAATGGCGATTTCTCGGGCCTGACGCGAAACGGTGTGCCGGTCATCATCAAAGACCCGCTGACCGGCGTGCCGTTCGCGGGCAATGTGATTCCGGAGAGCCGGATCAATCCGGTCGGGCAGAAGATCGTGACCTACCTGCCGACCGCAGACACGCAAGCGGACAACGGTTCGTCCAATTTCAGCATGACCGACCTGCTGCCGAACAAGGCGTATCAGTACAGCACCAAGGTCGACCACCACTTCAACGAGGCGGCGTCGCTCAGCGGCTTCTGGCTGTCGCAGATCACCCACGAAGCGAATGCGAACTACAACCCGGTCAACAGATTCGTCGGGACCAGCTACCAATTGGACCGCCAGATCAAGACGCTCGTGGTCAACAGCGCGAACGTGCTCGGCGACTCGACTGTGCTGACGCTGCGCGCCGGCTGGAACAACTTCGACGACAACTACAATCTGCCGTTTGCGTTCGATGCGACGACGCTGTGGCCGAACAACCCCACCTTCACGAGACAGATGTCGGATACGAACCGGTTCCCGTCGACGACGACCACCGGCTATTTCGGCACTGGATTCACCACGCGGCAGGCGAACGGGTATTACCAGTACGGCCTGAACGGGACGCTGAGCAAGCTGGCCGGCACGCACAACATGAAATCGGGCGGCGACTTCCGCATTATCGGCGTCGACTCGCTCAACTACGGCGCATCGACCGGCAGCTACGGCGCCTACAGCGGCAACGCGATGGCGGACATGCTGCTCGGCTACCCGCAGAGCGGCAATATTCCACTGAACACGCGCGTCAACGGGTTCGTGCAGTACTACAGCGGCTACCTGCAGGACGACTGGCGCGTGAGCGACCGCCTCACGTTCAACTACGGGGTCCGCGTGGAGCGGGAAACCGGCTTTGCGGAGAAGGACAACCAGATCACGGTCAACTTCGATCAGACCGCGGTCAGCCCATTGAACAGCCAGGTGAGAGTCGTCGATCCGCTCACCGGCCAACAGCGGCAGGTGCTTGGCGGCCTCGTGTTCGCGGGTGTGGACGGGGCGCCGACGGTGCAGGGCCATCAGCCGAAGTACAAGGTCGCACCACGCGGGGGTGTGGTCTTCAGCCTCAACGACAAGACCGTGCTGCGCGGCGGCTACGGCGTCTTCTGGTCGCCATGGAACTACCCGGCGGCGGGCACCACCGGCTGGGGTCAAATCGGCTATTCCGCCACAACGCTGTTGCAGCAGCCGCAGGGCGTGCCGACGGTCAGCTTCAGCGATCCGTTTCCTAACGGTCTCGTCAAACCAACCGGCAACTCACGCGGACTGCTCACCGGCAGCGGCGGCGACATCTTCTTCGTCGATCCGAACAAGGGCGCTCCGCGCGTGCAACAGTTCTCAGCCGACGTGGAACGGGAGCTTCCCGGCAATGTGAACCTGAGCGTCGGGTACACCGGCGCGCGCGGCGCGAACCTGAGCTGGGCAGGATCCAACTCCGGATCGACGAACGGATACATCAACATCAACCAGATCGATCCGACGTACCAAAGTCTGATCTCCAACACGCTCACGCTCGTGCCGAACCCGTTCTACGGTGTGGCGGACGCCGGTCAGTTTGCGAGCCGGCAGACGATTGAAATCGGTCAGCTGCTCCGGCCGTTCCCGCAATTCGGCAACGTGTACATGTCGCAGTCCACCGGCGCGCACTCGATGTATCACGCGGGAATCGTCCAGTTGCGCAAGCGCGCCACCGGTGCGTGGGGCGGAC
>MNEX01000231.1 GCA_001917905.1 Acidobacteria bacterium 13_1_40CM_65_14 | reverse complement strand
CTTCGACCCAGACGTGGCTCCACGCGGCGAGGTCTGCCGGTGTGCGCGCGTCGAGCAGCGCGATGAGATCAGGCCATGAGGCGTTGCCGAAACGGTGCGCGCGCAGATACTCGCGGACGCCGTCGCGGAACGGGTCGATGCCCATGAGCGTCTCGAGCTGGCGCATCACGATGGGCGCCTTGTGATAAATGATGGCGCCGTAGAGCGAGCCGGCGTCCTGCAGGTTGTCGAGCGGCTGGCGGATGGCGTTGGTGCCGGCGGTCCGGTCCACGTCGTAGGCGAGCGGATAGTGCGCGTGCAGGAACCGCACGTTGTGGTTCACGTCCGGAAACGACGGATTCACGATCTTCGCCGCCATGACGTTCGCGAAGACCTCTTTCATCCACACATCGGTGAACCACGTCATGGTGACGAGGCCGCCGAACCACATGTGCGACGTTTCGTGCGAGATCAAGCTTGCGCGGTCGAGCTCGTCATGCTGCGTGGCGGACTCGTCGAGCAGGAGAACGGCGGCGTTGTAGAAAACCGCTCCCGGATGTTCCATGCCGCCGAACTGGAACGCCGGCGCGAGGAAAAAATCGAATTTGCCAAACGGATACAGGATGCCGGTGTAGCGTTCGAGCCAGTCGAGCGCCGCCGCGTGCAGGTCGAAGATCGTGTCGCGGTTGCGGCACACTTTCTGCGCGTCGGTTTCACGATGGAGCATTCGGAAGGTGCGGCCGTTGCGCTCAGCCCGCTCGACAAAGAACTTGCCGGCGGCGAACGCGAAGAGATACGTGGAGAGGGGAGCCGTTTCGGCGAAGGTGAGCCGCGTGCGGCCACCGCTCGAGGCTCGCGTGGTTTCGGCTCCGTTCGCAATCGTTTCCCATCCGGTGGGCACGTCGAGGGCGAGCGTCCACCGCGCTTTGAGGTCCGGCTGATCGAAACAGGGGAAGGCCTCACGGGCCCGGGCCGGGACGAAGATCGTGTAGATGAAGTCGTCGCTCCGGTTGAGCGGCACATCGCCGGCGTCGAAGTCGATCGAGATCGTGTTCGTCCCGGTCCGGAGCGCGGAGGCTGGGAGGATGATGTGCCCGTTGATCAGCCCGGCCTCGAGTGGCGAGCTTCCGGCGTCGACCCTGTAAAGAGCGTTCAGGGCGCCCATCCCATTGGGCTCAAAATCGAGCGCCAGGGGCGCGCCAGCATCGCGCAGCGTGAACGTGATCGTTGCGTGCCCCGCGACCCGTTCCGTCCGGTCCGCCGGGATCGTGAACGACAGGGCATACCGAAGGTCGGCGATCCGGGCCGCGCGTTCTTTCGCCAGCGACTCTGGGACCCCGGCTCCGGGAACCGACGGTGTCGGACCCTGCGGTGCTCCCGTACTCACCTGTTACTTCGCCAGCTTCTTCATCCAGTTCACCGACACGACGATCGGCGCGCTGGCGCTTTCGATGGCGGTGTTGAGCAGGAACCGTCCGTCACGAGACACCGCGTACTGCGGCTTGATGCCGAGGACGTTGATGCCGGTGGCAAGGTGCGTCTGAAACAGGGGCTTCGGCAGTTTGACATCCGGCGTCGCGCCGCCGAACGCGATCGACACCGCCGTCATCGTGCCGTCCGGCGCCACGTAAAAGATCTCTTTCCCGTCACCTGACCAGCGGACCTGCGTACCGCCGGCGGTTGACACCTGCGTTCGCGCCCGCCCTTCGGGGAACGACTGGACGAACACTTCCGGGCGGCCGCTTTCGTTGGAAACGAATGCCACCCATCGTCCGTCTGGCGAGAACTGTCCTTCCGTCTCGTCGGACTGCGACTGCGCGACGACGACCTCTCGCCGCTCGCCCCCAGTCGCCACGGCAACCAGGTCCGAGCCGCTTGCGCCGTCGCGGCGGATCAGGATGAACTGCCGATCGCGCGTCCACGACAGAGGCAGACCGTTCTCGGCGCTCGCGAACAGCGGTTCCGCCTTCCCGCCGCTCAACGCCTGCCGCGCCGGACCACCGCCGCCGAATCGCCGCGAAGAGAAGACGACGTGCTGGCCGTCGGGATCCCAGAGCGGATGCGCGTCGGCCGGCGGGCCGTCGGTGATGCGACGCGCCAGGTTGCGCGCGAGCTCGATCACCCAGATGTCGTTGTCGCCGGTGTGCTGAAGAAACACGACAGCCGACTGCCCGTCAGGGCTCAGCTCCGGCGACGCAATGAAATCGGTATCCGGCTCGCCAATCGCGCGCAGCACGACGCCCTTTCGATCGACCCACACCAGCTGCCGGCGCTGCGCGGTACTCGCACGGTACGCGAGCACGCCGGTGTCGGAGGTGGCGAACGCGCCGGTCGCGGCGGCGCCGGAAAAGCCCTGCGCGATGACGACCGGTTCACCCTTCACCGTGCCCGCCGCGGCGTTGAAGCTGTACGACTGCAGCGCCCCTTGCCTGATCGTCAGCAGCTTGTCGGGCGCGGCGAAGCGGCCACCGGTGTCGTCCGGCACCACGCGCACCGGCGGCGTCTTGTCGAGCGAGCCGAGATAGACGCCGTTGGTGTCCGCGGTGCCGAGCGCCGACGAGAACAGGAATCGTTTGCCGTCGGGCAGGAATTGCGGCAGGCGATGAGCGGGGCCACTGCCGGTATTCACCTGCGTCACGGTTTCCACTGCTCCGCCCCGCGCCGGCACGCGCTTGATTGGACCGGTGACGCCGGCCACGAACAGGATGACGCCGTCGCGGTTCCACGTGCCGCCGCGGGCGTTTGGCACGTCAGCGACCACCAGCGGCATGCCACCGGCGACGTCGATTCGCTTCAGCTTGCCGTCCGCGAAGAACCCGATGGTACGGTCGTCCGGCGACCAGAACGGAGCGCTGGCGCCTTCGGTGCCAGGCAGCGCACGATTCTCGAGGGCGTCGAGCGAGCGGACCCATAGCACAGGAACGCGATCCTTGTTCGCGACGAAGGCGATCTGTGTGCCGTCCGCTGACAACGCCATCGACGGATCGTCGGTGGGCGCCGTCACGAGTTGAAGCTGCAGCGCACGAAGGTCGGGGGTTTCCGTCTCTCCCACCAACCGCAAACCGGCGATCAGCATCAACGGAACGACGACGACGACCACCACGACGGCCGTGAGAGCTGCCGCGAGCCACTGCCAGCCGGTAAGGCGTCGGCGCGGCAACGGCGAAACTGGTGCGGTCGCCGGCTGACTTGCAATCCAGCGCAGCTCGGCGGCGACATCGCGGATGCTCTGCCAGCGCCGCTCGCGATCCTTCTCGAGGCAGCGCCTCAACACGTGGTCGAGCAGCGGATGCGCCGATTGAAGCGCGGCGATCGGCGGCGGCTCGCTGCTCATGATCGCGGCAATCACCGTGACGGCGCTGGCGCCCTCGAACGCCTTCCGTCCCGCGAGCATCTCGTAGAGCACGCAGCCGAAGGCGAAGATGTCGGTGCGGTGATCGCCCGTGTCGCCATCGAGCTGCTCGGGCGCCATGTACTGCATGGTGCCGCTGAAGCCGCTCGTCACTGGCGTGGTCGGCGGTTGCGTCGCCGCGAGCGACGGCGCCATCGTCGCCACCAACGACGCCTGCGGACGGGCGACGGTCGTCCGCGCGGCCAGTCCGAAGTCGAGCAGCTTCGCGGTGACGTCTTCGCCAGCATAGCGCCCGCGGCTCGCGCGAGGCGCGTCAGCCGCCGAGCGCGCGCGAGCGGGGGTGGGGCCCCGCGAGCACAGGAAGACGTTGCCCGGCTTCAGATCACGATGGACGATGCCGGCGCGGTGCGCGCGGTCGAGCGCGTCGCCGATCTGGATCGCAATCGCCAGCGCGTCATTGATCGGAAGGACCGGAAGCCCCGGCGATCGGCGCAACCGGTCCGCGAGCGTCTCGCCTTCGAGATACTCGAGCACCAGGTAATCGAGCTCTCCGTGCCGGCCGACGTCGTGGATGGTGCAGATGTGCGGATCGTTCAGCGCGGCAATCGCGCGTGCTTCGTGCTCGAAGCGCCGCCGCGATTCCGAATCAGCCGCGAGCGCACCGGTGAGCACCTTGATGGCGACCGTGCGATCGAGCCGGGTGTCGCGCGCGCGGTAGACCTCGCCCATGCCGCCCGCGCCGAGCGGGGCGATGATTTCATACGGACCGAGACGCGTGCCTGCTTCGAACGGCATGCGGCAGCGTGCATTCTAACCGCGACGCGGCTTCCTACTACTGCGTTATCCGGGTCGGAGGGCGTAGGCGGACACCTTGGACGGCGGAGATTCGATCAAGACGTCACTCGATATGTCGACACTCATGGGTGTTCCGTTTCACAACTGTAGGACGGTCCGCGCTACAGTGATGAGACAGGTTCTAGTGCGTCGCGCCCTTCGCGAAGCGTTTGAAGAAGCTCGACTCGTTCCAGCGCGGACGGTCGGTCCGGTTCGCGATGCGGACGGCGAGGGCGCGGACGATGTCGATGTACTTGTCGCCGGCAGAGAGATCGACCGGTTGATTGAGATCGTCCGACACGGCGTGGTAGCGCTCCGCGGTCCACTTGCGCGCGATGTCCGCTTCCGGTGAGTGCTCCTCGTACCCGACCTTCATCGCGAGCGCCGGAATCCCTTCGCGGATGAAGCTGTACTGATCGCTGCGGACGAAGCGGTTGCGCTGCGGTTCAGGATCCGTCTGCACGGCGACCCCTTCATCCTTCGCCACCGCACGGATGTCCTGACCGAGATCCGACTCGTCGAGACCGAGGACCATCAGCGTCTTCAGCGGAAAGAGCGGGAGGAACATGTCGGTGTTGACGTTGGCGACAATCGCGCTACGGCGGACGGTCGGGTGCGACGCGAAGTACCGCGAGCCGAGCAATCCCTTTTCTTCTCCGGTGACCGCGACGAAGAGGATCGAACGCGCGGGCTTCGTCCCAGCGTCATGCAGCCGCGCCGCGATTTCGATGAGCGCCGCGACGCCCGAGGCGTTGTCCATTGCGCCGTTGTACACGCGATCGCCGTTGATCGGCGGTTCCGCGACCCCGAGATGATCCAGGTGCGCCGACAGCACGACGAACTCGTCGCGCCGCTTCGGATCGGATCCGCGGAGGATGCCGGCGACGTTCTGCGATTCCACCTCGCCGCGCTCGGCGCGGATCGTCGCCTTGAGGCGCAAGGGCAGGGCGAAACCGGGCACCGGCTTCCCTGCATCGACCAGCGCGAGCTGCTCGGCGAAGGTATGACCCGACCCCGCGAACAGCGTGTCCGCCCGCGCGGGATTCATCGCGACCGAAATCTGCTGGCCGCCCGTCTCGTCGAGCGACGCATCGGCGAGCGCCATCTGGGACTGCGTGCGCGAGAGCGTCGACCGCGCCCATGGGATGTCCATGCTCTTCGGATTCGCGATGCTCACCGTGCCGATCGCGCCCGCCGCCTTGTACATCTTCCAGCGCTCGGCGGCGGACCCGAAATGCGCCTGCAGCGGACCCGGCAGCGAGCGCGGCGTCGCCGAAATGTAGACGACGATCGCGCCCTTCAGATTCAGGCCCTGAAAATCGTTGATGTTCTGCTCCGGGACGTTCAGCCCGTAGCCGACGAACACCAGCGGCGCGTCGACCGACGGCGCCGGATCCACGCGCATGCTGACGTTGGCAGCGTCGACGAACGACAGCGGCTCGGTCTTGCCGTCCCGCACGAGCGCGAGGCTCGACTGCGCTTCGACGATGCGGCGCGTTTTGAATTTGACCGGCTGAATGTAGCCGCCGCCGGCACCGGCGGCCTCCAGTCCGGCCTTCTCGAAATGCGTCGCCACATACTCGGCGGCGCGCTTGTGCTCGGGGCTGCCGGTGATGCGCCCGGCCATGGCGTCGTTGGCCAGCGCTTCGACGTGCGACCACCATTTCTCACCGGCGCGTGGGGCCCCACCCCCACGCGCTTGATCCGTGACACCTCCCCCGCGTCGCGCGTCGCGCTCGCGGGATGTCGGTGTGGCCGCAGGCGCTCGCTGACCGCCGACCCGAGCGGTGATGGTGAGCGCGAGCGCGACGAGCAGCGTCAGGCCAAAGATGCGGCGCATGGGGAGCCTCCGAGGCAAATCATAATCATTGACGAGCGTTGATGACCAGCGGTCGAGGCGCGGTCCGTGGATCCACGTTCCGGTGCGCGACGATCTTCCGTCCGGATTTCGTCAGGACGGTCACCTCGACGTCGACGCGCGCATGGCCGGCCACGCCGAGATGCGCCGGCATCACGTTCTGCGAACAGTACCCGCTCCCGGAGTCGACGAGCGCGGAGGAGATGAGGCGGCGCGTGCCGGCCGCGTAGACGCGCACTTCGGCGCCGGATTTCGTGTGCCGTCCGCGCGCATCGACAACGTCGATCGCGATCGAGGCGCGCGCGCGGTCAGCGGTCAACCGGTTGTGAAACAGATAGTGGCCGCCTTGCGCATCGTTGTTGGCGAGCGCAAGGTCGAGCGCACCGTCGTTGTCGAAATCGATCCACTGGACGCCGTGGCTGGCGTCATGCGTCTTGACGAGATCTGGAAGCACGTCACGATACAAGCGGTTCGCGCGGCCGCGGAAGCCGACGAACTCGTCGAGGTCGCCGTCGTTGTCGAAGTCGGCCCATGCGTTGGTCTGTCCGCCCGCCGCGGAAAAGAGCTCGGCCTGCACGAGCTCGAACTGCGGCGGACTCTGTTGAGGTGCTACTGCGAGCACTGTGACGGCGAGAACCTCTACACAGATCAGGCACCTACTCATACACACACAAACGCAAAGGCCGCCAACATTTCACGCCCGCCGAATTGGCAGCCCTAAAAGTGCGTTCAAAATTACCTCGCCACCACGGGGGACACGGAGGATAGGAGGTTCAAGCCTGTTCAAAACGGGATTTTCCTCCGCGTCCTCTGTGTCCTCCGTGGTGGAGAGCTTAAGGTCCCTATCTGGGATGGGTGAATTCCCCACCCTCATTCTTCAGGCGATAGAATACCGCCACACGGAAGCGCCTGCGGCCAGCGCGAGGCGCTGGAAGGAAGCGACGCGAAGCGTCGCCGCCGAGCGCGAGCGAGCGGGGTGGGCCCCGCGAGCATAGCAAAAGGACCCATCATGCGCCCACAATGTCTGATACTCACCGTCGCGCTCGCGCTCGGCATTCCGCACGCGGCGTCATCGCAAAACCGTTTGCAGAGCAGTGATCTGTTGAGGCTGCGAGCCGTCACCGCGGTCCAACTCTCGCCCGACGGCACGCGCGTCGCGTACGTCGTCGACAACAACGACGGATCCGGCCGGCCGTACGGCCAGATCTCGGTGATGACGCTCGCCGATGGGAAGACCGTCCGCTTCGGCGGCGACAAGGAATCGTCCGGCGATCCGCAGTGGTCGCCCGACGGCCAGTGGATCGCGTATCGCGGTCGCGTCGACGGCACGAGCGGACTCGCGATCGCGAAACCCGACGGCACCGGCGCGAGGTTCCTCGCGGCGATGACGGGCACGAACGCGCCGCTGCCCGGCATCGGTACGAGCGTGGCGTGGTCGCCCGATGGGAAGCGGATCGCGTTCGTATCGTCGGTGCCTGGACCTGAAACCGCCGATGCGAACGGCGACCCGATGGTCATCACGCGTTACCTGTACAAACCGGACGCCGCCGAGGGCATGACGCATTTCAACGACAACCGCCGCCTCCATCTCTTCGTCGTCGACGTCGCGTCTGCGCGCGTCGATCAGCTCACGGACGGCAACCACTACGAGCACTCGATCGATTGGTCGCCGAACGGACAGGAGTTGTTGTTTCTCACGAACCGCGACGCAGACGATGACGAGTTCTTCAACTACGACCTCTATGTGCTGAAGCTCGCCGACAAATCGGTCCGCCGGTTGAGCGCGACCGAGAGCAACGAGTACCACGCGCAGTGGTCGCCCGACGGGAAGATGATCGTGTTCCAGGCGACGAAGCGCGGCCTCACCGATCGCGAGACGACGATGGAGGACACGCACGTGTGGGTGATGAACGCGGACGGGACGAACAGGCGCGACGTGGGCGCGAGCATCGACAACCGTCAGGGCGTGCCGGAGTGGACCTCAGACAGCAGCGCGGTCATGTTCACCGTGCAGGAGCGCGGCAACGTCCGGCTCTATCGCGTCCCGGTCAATGCCGCCGGCGGCGGCAAGCCCGAGGTCCTCGTCCGCGAGCGCGGCACGGTCGGATCATTTTCGGCTGCGAAGAACACGATCGCGTGCGCCTTAGCCACGCCGGCCGATCAGGCGGAGCTGTACGTGGGCGGCAAGAAGATGACGGATCTCAACGCCTCGTTGCTGCGCGACAAACAGATCGCCGAGGTCGAGGCGTTCACGTTCGTGTCCAACGACAACAAGTTCGAGGTCGAAGCGTATCTGACCAAACCGCTCGGCCTGACCGCAGATGTGGCGTCCGGCTCGAGCCGGACCAAATATCCGTTGATCGTCAACATCCATGGCGGTCCGCACGGCCAGCAGGGTCCGGCGTTCAACTTCAAGAATCAGGTGTACGCCGCGCGCGGCTGGGCCACGTTGATGGTCAACTACCGCGGGTCGACCGGCTACGGTCAGGCATTCGCCGACGCGGTGTTCGCGGATCAGAATGGCAACGAGGGTCAGGACGTGCTCTACGGCGTCAGCGCCGCGCTGCGCCGGTATCCGTGGATCGATCGCGATCGACTGGGTGTCGAAGGCACGAGCTACGGCGGTCAGCTTTCGACATGGCTTCCGACCCAGACGAAAATGTTCAAGGCGGCGATCCCGACGGCGGCGATCACCAACATCATCAGCTACAACTACATGACGTACTACAACCAGTACGAGGCGATGGAGTGGGGCACGTATCCGCATCAGGGCAACCTGATGGACACGCTGCTGCAGCGCTCTGCGCTTCGTCACGTCGCGAACGCGCACACGCCGACGCTGCTGATGCATGGGGAGAACGACAACGACGTGCCGATCGCGGAAGCGGAGCAGTTTTACATCGCGCTGAAGGACGTCGGCACCGAAGCCGTCATGGTGCGATATCCGCGCGAAGGCCACGGCATCCGCGAATCGAAGCACGTCGTCGATCAAATCGACCGCTCGATTAAATGGTACGAGCGGCACTTCCCGCCGAAACCGCAGTCGTGACGCCCGACGGCAGGAGATGAAACTGTAAGAACGACAGAATGCGTTTGATGATCTCGCGAGAGGTCTCGCTGTCGTCGAACATGTCGAACGCGTGCGGCCCCTCGGAGTGATTCACGAACGTCACGGGCAGGTTGCAGCCCAACGCCTTGACCAGGAATCGATCGATCGAGTCGTTCAGACCGGGAAACTGTTCTCGACCGGCTCTCGCCACGAACAGCGGGAGACCGCGCGGAAGATCGTCGACCGATTTCCCCGCGTTCGGGTTGACGAACCCCACCTGCTTTGCGACATCAGCGACGCCTGTGGATCCGTCGAGGTCGAGCATGAATCCGTAGCAGAGGACCGCACACTTCAGATACGCCTCGCCGCGTTGCATCAGCAGGGACAACGCGTTCGGAACATTGCCCGAGCAGGACCAGACCCCGATCCTGTGCTCGTCGATGTCCAGGGATGCCGCGTTCATCCGAACGTGGTGAAGCACGGCGTGAACGTCTGCTGCCGGCTCTCTGTTCGAGTAGGTGATGCCCACCAGCCCAGACGCGGCCGCGAGTTGTCCCCACGAGATGTACGATGCCATCTCTTTGAACGTGCACCCGAGCATCTTCTGTGCGCCCTGATCAGAAAACCCGGTCACGAAGATGACGGCGGGCGTCCGCGCTCCGCGCGTCGCATCGGGTGGGTAGTACAGATCCATTGTGAGCGCGCCTGTATCGGTGACCCGATATTCCTCGTCTCGCCGAACCGTCACACCATCCATGCCGGGCATCGTGTAGACCACCCTCTTCTTCGAGACGTGCTCTTGCTGCGTGTCCTGGCTCATGTGCATCTCTCCTTGTACGCTTCGGAAAATGCCCGGAAAGACAAAAGCCGCCGGGCATCGCATGCCACGACGGCTTGTCAATCAGCGCTAAACAGGACCTGGTCCTGTGCTGTTTGAATGTGTCAGGGGATCACGAATCTACATCCCAACCTCCATGCGCGAGTGGCCGCGCGAGCCCGCTGCGGTGCAGCGTTCGCACTCTATCAGGCCGGCCGAGTCGACTGCAACGGCCAAAATGGCTGCTTTCAGCTATCGCTCCAGCAGGTTGCTGAAAAAGTCAGCAACCTGAAGTTTGAAGTTTGAAGTCTGAAGTCTGAGCTTCGGAATTCGGCCCGAATCCTTTGGACTTCAGACTTTCGACTTCAGACTTTTCATCAGGCTTCGTTTTTCAGCAGCCTGCTAGGGTGCTTGGAGCTATCGCTCCAGGGTGCTTGGGACTTCGCTCTAGGGTGCTTGGAGACTTCGCTGCACGGTGCTCGGAGCTATCGCCCTCGCGCAGCCTCCGAGGACTCTACCGCGACAGCTCGACATTACTGTTGCTCGATCGTGTAGCCCTTGGACTTCAGCATGGCGAGGAGCCCGTCGGGACCGACGAGATGGGCGGCGCCGACGACGACGAGGGCGCGGCCTTTGCGGGAGAAGAGCTCGTCAATCTTCGGGAGCCAGTTGCGGTTCCGCTCGACGAGCAGCCGCTGATACAGCACCGGGTCGCTCTTGAGATCGGCGAGCACGATCCGCTCGACCGTCGGCGCATCGCCCGTTTTCCACGCATCGAGCAGCTTGCTGATGCTGGCCTTCTCGGTCTCCAGCTGTTTCAGCGTTTCCGCCAGCAGGTGATCCTGCTGCTCCATCGTCATGCCTTCGAAGCGGGAGATCTGGTACTCCGCGGTCTCGAGGCCCTGCACCGATTTGCCGTTCTCCTGCGCGCGATCGTAGAAGTGTTTGTCGAGGCCGAGGCCTGCGTCGAAGCCCGCCTTCTGCATCTCGAGCTGCTCGAGCGTCATCGCGAGCAGCCACGGCTTGAAGCGCTTGAGCATCTCGCCCGCCGGACCGAGATCGGCGAGCGCCTTGTTCACGAGCGCGAGCGTCGCAGGTGAGACCAGTTTCTCGAGCGACTGATCCGAACCGAGCATGCCCTTCGACAGGAACGCCATCTGTGCGGTCGGCGCGAGCAGCTCCGCCATGTCGAGCTCCTCGACGAGCAGATCGGAATCCTTGTAGGCGGCGTCGAACGCGGGCGCGAGCGGGTAGTGCGCGGGCGTCAGCATGTGCACCGAGCCCGCCAGGTACACGACGCCGCTGCCTTTGCCGCTCACCTTCCACAGGAAACTGCGTGCCGCGGCATGGGCCGGCGTGACGAGCGCGATCGCGATCGCGACGACGAGAATCGCGAACTGAGCACGAAGAACTGAGAACTTGGCATGAAGAACTGAGAACTGAGAATCCTGAACCCTGTTTCGCATCGATTACCTCTGGGCCGTGACGGGAGCCTGCCGCTTGCGCAGGAATGCCTCGATCTCTTCTATCGTCCGCGGCACCGAGGCCGATAGCCGCCGCAGCCCACTTTCTTCGAGCACGAACGAATCCTCGACGCGGACGCCGATGTCCGCATATTTCTTGACAGCGGGCTGAATTTTGTCGATCAGGGCGTTGTTTTCCGGCGTCCGCGGCAGACTGTCGAGCGCGCTCGGGCGGATGTAAATCCCCGGTTCGATGACGAACGCCATGCCCGGCGCGAGCGGTGCGCGCCGGTCGCCGACGTCGTGCACGTCGATGCCGATGTAGTGCGACGCGCCATGCGTGTACCACATCCGGTACTGATCGCCGCCCGTGTCCGTGATGAGCCCCAGCTTCAGCAGTCCGGCCTTGATCACCTCGACCGTTTTCTTGTGGATCTCTTCGAGCGATGACCCGGCCTTCGCGACCTTCATCCCCTCATCCTGCGCCTGCAGGACGATCTGATAGATGTCGCGCTGCAACGGCGAGAAGGTGCCGCTGACGGGGTACGCCCGCGTGATGTCGCCCGACGCGTACTGGTAGTTGCACGCGGCATCGACCAGCAGCAGCTCGCCCGCCTGCATCTGCCGCTCGCCGCCGTGGTAGTGCAGGATCGTCGCGTTCGGCCCGCTGCCGACGATCGACGGGTAGCTCCACGACGAGGCGCCACGAGAGCGATGCACCGCTTCGATGGCCGCCGTCACCTCGTACTCGTACGCGCCGGGTCGGGCGGCACGCATGCCGGCCATCTGCGCCTCGCTCGAGATCTCCAGGCTCTTGATCAGGAGCCTGCGCTCGTACGCCGTCTTGACCATGCGCTGCGTCGTCAGGATCGGCGTCGCATCGGTCACTTGGAATCCGACGAAGCGCTCACGGATTTTGCGCGCGAGCTCGAGCGGCGCGCTGAGCGGACCGTTGAGGCCGCGGCCGGCATCGAGCGTCAGCGCGACGCGTCCGCGTCCCGCGGCGAGCGCGTCGAACAATCGCGCGGCCTGTTTCTCGTCCACCGGATCGACGCCGCGTCGGTCCAGCATCGCGGCGACGAACGATTCGAACTGGCTCGTCGCGAACACCGTGTCGATGCCGGTCCGCTCGGTCGCTTCCTCGTGCGTCAGCCGGTGGCCGGTCCAGTGCTCGCGCACCGGGTTGCGATCCCTGATGAACAGGATTTCACGCCGCGACTCGTTGCCGGGCATCAGCACGAGGATGGTCTCCTCTTGCGTGAGGCCGGTGAGGTAATAGAGGTTGCTGTCCTGGCGGTACTCGTAGTCGATGTCGAGCGAGTAGCGCGCGGCCGGTGCGCTCCAGAGAATCGCGATCGCGTCCGGCCCGAGCCGCTCCATGACGCGCGCGCGGCGCGCCTTCAAGTCGTCGCTGAGCTCGCTCGCGCGTGCCGATGCCGCGATCAGCAGCGCGACGCCAATGAGAATGGCCAAACGGGTTTTTCGTACAGGCATGGCAGCCTCAGCCCTTCGAGTGCGTTTCAAGAATTAAGCTCTCCACCACGGAGGACACGGGGGACGCGGAGGAAAATCTTCGTTGTGAACGGGTTTGAACCTCCTATCCTCCGTGTCCCCCGTGGTGGCGATGTCATTGTTGCAACGCGCTCTTCGGCTCGAGCATCTTCCCCGGATTCATGCGATTGTCGGGATCGAGCGCGCGCTTGATCGTGCGCATCGTCTCGAGCGCCAGCCCGTGCTCGGCTTCGAGATACTTCATCTTGCCGAGGCCCACCCCGTGCTCGCCGCTGCAGGTGCCGCCCATCGCGAGCGCGCGCATCACCATCCGTTCATTGAGCACGCGTGCCTCGTCGAGCTCGCGCGCGCTCTCCGGATCGAGCACGTAGAGGAGATGGAAGTTGCCGTCGCCGGCGTGGCCGACGAGGCAGATCGGGAACGGCGCGCCGGCATGGTCCTTCTTCGTGTCGAGGACGCATTCGGCGAGCCGCGAGATCGGCACGCAGACGTCAGTCGTCCACGCGCGCGCGCCCGGCCGCAAGGCCAGCGCCGCGTACAGCGCATCGTGCCGTGCCTGCCACAGCCGCTCGCGATCCTCGAGCCTCGTCGCGAACTCAAACCCGCGCCCGCCGCGTTCGGCCGCGATCGCCTGCACCGCTTCCGCCTGATCGGCGACGTGACGCGCGCTGTCGCTGTGGAATTCGAAGAACAGCGTCGGCGCCGCCGCGTACGTCGTCTTCGAGTAGCGGTTCACCGCGTCCATCTGCACTTCGTCGAGCAGCTCCATGCGCGCGACCGGAATGCCGAGCTGAATGGTCGCGATGACGGTTTCGACCGCACCCTGAATCGAGTCGAACGCGCAGACCGCCGCCGAGACCGCTTCGGGCAGCGGATGCAGCCGAAGGGTGAGCTCGGTGATCACGCCGAGCGTGCCTTCCGATCCGACGAACAGCCGCGTGAGGTCGTAACCGGCCGACGACTTGCGCGCGCGCGATCCCGTGTGGATGACCGTCCCGTCGGCGAGCACGACCGTGAGGCCGAGCACGTTCTCGCGCATCGTGCCGTAGCGCACCGCCGTCGTCCCCGAGGCGCGCGTCGCCGCCATCCCGCCGATTGTCGCGTCCGCGCCGGGATCGACCGGAAAGGTGAGTCCGGTGTTGTGCAGCGCTTTGTTCAACTGCTTCCGCGTGACGCCAGCCTCGACGGTCACATCGAGATCGTCGGAGCTGACACGCAGGACTTTATTCATTTCACGCAGATCGATCGTGATGCCGCCGTGCACCGCGTGGACGTGCCCTTCGAGTGAGGTGCCCGCGCCGAACGCGACGACCGGTACCTGATGGCGCGCGCTGATCCTCACGATGTCCGCGACTTCGCCGGTCGTATGCGGAAAACAGACGATGTCCGGGGCGGCCGGCGCGTGGTACGACTCGCCGCGGCTGTGATGCTCGCGGACGCTCGCGCTGTCGTTCGCGCGCGCGCCGAGCAAACGCTTGAGCTCGGCGACGGCGGCGGCGCGGGCCACTTGGATCGTTTCTGTCGGCACTAGCTTAACTAAACTAAACGCAACCACGAAGGCACGAAGAGAATGCTTTCTTCAGTTCATTCGGTCCACCAGTGTACGGTGCGCAGGCTATGATCACCAACAGTGACCCCCTCACGTCGGGAGTTTCTTCAGGTGCTCGGTGCCGCGGGCCTCGGTGTGTGGGCCGCCCCCGCGGTGGCGGCCGCTCTGCCGCAGGCCGGACGCGCGCGCCTGCTCCACGATCGGTTCGCCGATTTGCGACGTCACTTCGTCTTCGAGTACTACCCGTGGTACGAGACCGCGCCGTATCGGCACTGGGACCAGGCCAGTCGGCGTCCGCCCATCGACCTCGCGTCGAACTACATGCCGCGCCTGGGCGCCTACGATTCGGCGGAGACGCGCGTGCTCGAACAGCATGCGCGCTGGATCGCCGACATCGGCGTCGGCGCCATCAATGTGAGCTGGTGGGGACCCGGCGACGTCACCGATCGCACCATGCCCGTCCTGATGGACGTCATGGCGGCGCACGACATCCACGTGGCATTTCATCTCGAGCCGTATACCAGTCGCCACGCCGCCAACTACGCGCGCGACATTCAGTACCTGCTCAAGGAGTACGGCGATCGCCGGCACTGGGATTGTTTTCTGCTGCTGCAGCACGCGGACGGGACGGTCGGTCCGGTGTTCAAGTCGTTCCGCACAATCGTGCCGGAGACGTCGACCGACTGTCACGGTGTCCGCTCCGACGTGACCGACTACGCGCCGGACGCGTCGTGGCGCCAGCAGACCGATCGCGTCCGCGACCTGTTCCGCCGCGACTTCGATCGCCTCACGCTGCTGGCCGATTCATTGAACTTCGATCGCACGCGCGCCGGCGGCTTCGACGGCATCGCGATTTACGACAACTACGTCAAGCCCGAAACGTGGCAGGGTCACGCGAACAGCTGCACGTCGCGCGATCTCGTGTTCTCGTTCAATATCAACCCCGGCTTCGACTGCATCGTCCAGCGTCAAGTGGAGCCGGACTCATGTTATCAGCCGGCGCCGTTCGAGCCGGGCGCGTTGACGTACGACTGGTCGCAGCCCGCCGATCGCGAGCGGGCGGCGCGCGCGAGTCTGTCACGCATCAGCGAGGCGTTCCACACGACGATTACGCTGCAGACGGCGGCGAATCTCGTGAATGCGAAGCACGGGTTTTTTCTCACCTACATCAACTCGTTCAACGAGTGGCACGAGGGCCATCAGTTCGAGCCGATGAAAGATGCGGCGTCGCTCTCGTCCGACGAGCGCGCCATCGGCTACCACAATCCTGTTGACGGTGCGTATCGCTTGAGGCGATTGGGCGAGCTACTCGCCGATATCGATCTCTGACGGCGCGTCTTCGCTCGCCGCAGGCACCTTCGCTCTGACCGGCAGCCGCACGCGAAACGTCGCGCCGCGGCCTTCGCCCTCGCTTTCGGCCGACACCGTCCCGCCATGCAACTCCACGAGGTGGCGCACAATCGCGAGTCCGAGGCCGAGCCCGCCGTGTCTGCGGCGCGACCCGACGTCGGCTTGCCGAAACCGCTCGAACACGTGCGGCAGGAATTCTGGAGAGATGCCGGCGCCTGTGTCGCGAACCACGATGTCGATGGCGCCGTCCGACGGCTCGAGACGCGCCTCCACGCGGCCGCCGCTCGGCGTGAACTTGATGGCGTTCGACAGCAGATTCCAGAGAACCTGCTGGAGCCGCTCGGGGTCGGCGACGATCGGCACCGTCGCGGGATCGACGACCGTGTCTAGCACCACCTGCTTGGCGTCCGCCGCGGGCTGCACGCTCTCGACCGCCTGATGGATCACGTCTTCGACGTTGATCGAGCGCAAATCGAGACGGAGCTTGCCGCCGATGATGCGCGACATGTCGAGGAGATCCTCGACGAGCCGCGTCTGCATGCGCGCATTGCGCGCGATAGCCTGGACCGCGGCGGTTTTCTGACGGTCGTCGAGAATTCCGCTTTCGAGCATCTGCGCCCAGCCGGCGATGGCGGTCAACGGCGTGCGCAGCTCGTGTGACACCGTCATCAGGAACTCGTCCTTCAGGCGGCTGGCCTCCTCGGTCTCGCGGCGTGCCCGCTGTTCGCCCGCGAGCGCCGTGGCGAGGCGCTCGTTGACTTCTTTCAGCACGTCCGATTCGGTCTGCTTGACGAGGTCGAGCGCGCGCTCGGCGGCGGCTTTCGCATCCATCTGCCGGAATATGAAGCCAATCATCACCGCCATCGTCAATCCGAGCACGACGAAGAAGACGATGGATCCGATGGCCTGACGCCGCCAGTCGGCGAGAATCTCGCTGCGGTCGAGCGACACGGCGACGATGAGCGGCGGAACGGCGGTGACGTGATAGGTGCTCAGCAGCGCGGGACCGCCGCGCACGATGGGACCCTCGATGGCGCCGGCGGTGTTGGCGCGTTGCGCGGCCTGAAAGATCGGATTCGCGATCGCCGATTCGCCGAGCGGGTTCGCCGTCGACGGCTCGCGGAACAAGACGAACCCGTCGGGATGGAACACCCAGACGGCGCCGCGCTGACCCACGTTGACCTTGCTGAACAGGCCGCGCGGCTCCACTGGCAGAAACGTCGCGGCGATGAGGCCGGCAAATGCGCCGCCGGGCGTCGTCAATCGCCGGGCGATCGGAATCAGGAATTGCCGCGGCTCGGTGATGGAGAGATACGGCGTGCTGACGATGAAGTCGTCGAGCGGTTCTGCGGCCAGCTTGCGGAAGGCGTCCTGATCGGCACGAGACTGCCCGACGAGCGCCGGGATTGTCGAGTGTCGGATGACGCCAGTCGCGTCCATGACCGAAATCGATCCGACGCCGGTGAGGCCCGCTCGTGCGGAGGCGAGGCTTGGCATCCAGGCCTCGTCGGGCGCGTCCGGACCGCCGACGCGCTGGCTGTGCAGCGAGAGTTGGCGCAGCGACGCATCGCCGGCAGCAAACGTGCCTCGGATGTACTCGGCGAGGATGAACGCGAGGTCGCCGGCGCGATCGCGGCCGTCGCTCAACGCCTGCGCGCGCCACCACCAGAGATCGACGACGCGAATCGCGCCCAGCGTCAGCAGCACGCCCATCGTCAGGGCGGCAATCAGCGGTTTACGCACCTGTCCCTGACCTCTCCACCACGTTTGAACCTCCGGTCCTCCGTGTCCACCGTGGTGGCGAGGTTTCCCTGCTGATTTCGCCGGCTCAATCGTGGTCGCGAAGCGGCCGCTCGCGGCGTACGTAGCGGCCGTCGGCGATGGGTTCGAAGATGTGACAGGAGGTCATCATCACCAGAACTCTTCGAAGCTGCGCTGCATGCGGTGGAGAAATGCGCTGTTGAAGTCGGCGCCCTCGCCGAGATCGCGCAGCAGATTGGCGACCGCGACGCCGCCGGCTTCGTCGAGCATGCGCCGAACGACGATCGCGCTCGTCGCGTAGGCGACCTTTGCTTGGTCTCCCGTGAAGCGTCCAAATCCGGATTGGAGCGCGCGCAGCGGGGCGGCCGCCCCCGCCTCGCGTATCTGCTGCTGCGCCCAGTCGAGGTCGCCCGTTTCGAGCGCGGTCGCGAGCCCTTCGTTGAGCCACGTCGGCACGTTCCGCGAGGCGAGCGTGCGGATGAGCGCGTGCGTGAACTCGTGCGCGAGGACGCGATCGAGCTCTGTGCCCTTATCGAGCGCGCCGCGCATCGGCACGCGAATCGTCCCGTCGTACGCGCCGGCGGCCCACGACGGCGACCTGGTGATGTCGCGAAACTGCTCGCTCGTGTAGAGGACGACTGGAATGGGATCGCTCGGATAGACGCCCAGCAGCGGGCCGATGCGCCAGTACGCGCGATCCAGCGACTCGAGCGCCTGCGCGGCCAGCTCCGCTTCGGCCGGACCTTCGAACGAGACGGTGAAGTGCGATCCGATCGCGCGCTGCATGCGATCGTGCAGGTCGGCCTCGCGGCGCCACCGTTCGAGCGTCGCCTGCGCATCGCGATCCTCCGGCGAGTCTGCCGTCAGCGTTTCGTACGTGCGGATGGCCTCGGACAGGTCGCCCAGGCGATACAGGACCTCGCCGAGCAGCGCGCGCGCGCGCGTCAGCTTCGCATCGAGCACGAGCGCGCGCTCGAATTCGTCCTTGGCGTCCTCGTCGCGCCGCTCGAGCGTCGCCGCCAGGCCGGCGCCGAGATGGAGCCGCGCGTTCTTCGGATCGGCGGCAAGCGCCTCGCGGAACGCTTTGGCAGCGGCGGCGCCCTGCCCGGCGGTAATCGCGTCCCAGCCTGTACGCTCGAGCAGCGCCCCGCGCGGATCGATCTGTGCACGCGCCGGCGCGGCGACGAGCAGCGCCATCATCGCCAACCCCACCAATCTCGCCATCTGCAATATTCTAGGCCGATGAAGCCGACGAGCGTGTACTCGAGCCTCTGTGTCCTGGGTGCTGTGCTTCCGCTATACCAACGCGACTATTGTTTCCTCACGCGCTGATGCTATTCTTACGCGCCGGCCCTCATCCTTATTTCATGCCGCCGCCTGCCTCTCTTCCGATCGCTGAAGGCGTCATCGACGTGCTCAAGAACGTGAGCCGGCGGCCGATTGATCCGGCGCTGACCAGCGATCTCGTGGCCGACCTCGGGTTCGATTCGCTGCAAGTCCTCGAAGTCATCGCGGAGCTCGAGGATCGCTTCGATATTTCGATCCCGCTCAACGACGTCCCGTCGACGCGTACCGTCGCGCAGGTCGTCGATCAGGTCGCCCGGCTCGTCGAGGAGCGATCGAACGGTTGATGGCCACTCTGCGGACTTTGCCAGACGCGCTCGCCGAAGCCGCGCGCGCCGACGCCGGCTATTGGTTCCTCTCGGGCGGCGCCGAGACCTTCCGCTCGTACGCGGACGTCCGCGACGCGTCGTGCCGTGTCGCGCGATCGCTCGTCGAAGCCGGACTCGGGCGCGGCGATCTCGTCGCGATCGTGCTCTCCGACGCCGAACAGTTCTTGACGACGCTCTTCGGCGCGTCGATGGCGGGACTGGTGCCCGCGTCGCTGTACGCGCCGGCGACCACGAGCGATCTCGCACGGTACCTCGATCTCACCGCTGGCATTCTTCGCGCGTCGGACGCGAAGGCAGTCGTGACGACGGCCGCGCTCGTACCCGCCTTCGAAGGCGTGCGCGGCCGGTGTCCCGCGCTGGCGCTCGTGCTCGCGCGCGAGGCCCTCGTCGCGCCCGCGATCGAGCCGGACAGTCGTCCCACGCTCGACGACATCGCGTTCGTCCAGTTCACGTCGGGGTCGACGTCGGTCCCGAAAGGCGTCGCGCTCTCGCACCGCAATCTGTCCGCCAACGTCGACGCCATCAACGGTCCCGCAGGATTGATGACCACGTCCGCTGACGTCGCCGTCAGCTGGTTGCCACTCAATCACGACATGGGACTGGTCGGCATGGCGCTCGGTCCGCTGTATTCGGCGCGGCCTGGTGTGCTGCTGCCGGCGCCGGTGTTCGTCAAGCGTCCCGCCGAATGGCTGCGCGCGATCACGCGGTTCCGCGGCTCGGTCAGTTTCGCGCCCAACTTCGCGTACGACCTCTGCGTCCGCCGCGTGAAGGATCGCGATCTCGACGGGCTGGATCTGTCGTCGTGGCGCGTCGCCGGCTGTGGCGCCGAGCCGATTCATCCGGCCACGCTCGCCGCGTTTGCCGACAAGTTCGCGCCCGTCGGATTCCGCGCGACGAGCTTTCTTCCGAGCTACGGCCTCGCCGAGCACGTGCTGGCGGCGACGTTTCCGCCGCGCGAGCGCCATCTGCGGACCGAGCAGGTGTCAACCGGCGCGTTGACCGAGCAGCGTGTGGCACGGCCCGTCGACGGAGACCACGCGGTGACATTCGTGAGCTGCGGATCCGCGCTGCCGGATCACCACGTGCAGATCGTCGGTGAGGATGGCCGCACGCTGCCGGAGCGCCACGTCGGCGAGATTCTCCTGGCCGGTCCGTCGGTGATGGTGGGCTACTATAAGCAGCACGAACTGACGGCGCAGGCGATCCGCGGACGCTGGCTGCACACCGGGGACCTCGGATATCTGTCGGACGGCGAGCTCTTCGTCTGCGGCCGGGCCAAAGACATCATCATCGTCAACGGCCGGAAGTATCACCCGCAGGATCTCGAATGGGCGGTCGACGATCTGCCCGGCGTGCGCCGCGGCCGGGTCGTCGCCTTCGCCGTCGTCGAGCACGGGCGCGCCGATCGCGTGGTGATCATCGCCGAGCCGAGCGGTACCTCGTCGGCCGATGCGATTGCCGATGCGGTCCGCCGGCGAATCAGCGATCTCTTCGGTCTCTACGTCGACGATGTCGCGCTCGTGCCGAGCGGAACGGTGGGACGTACAACGAGCGGAAAAGTCCAACGTGCGGCGACCAGAGCGCGGTACGAACGTGGAGAGCTGTTAGGCGTACTCCTTCAGCGGATACGGTCCACTAAAAACAGGCGGATCGGGCCGTCGAATCGCTGACTAAGCGGAAAGTCGCCGCGAATCAGCGCCGCGAGCGTGAGCGAGCGGTGGTAGGCGCTGGGGGTGGGGCCCCAGCGCACGTGAAAGGCGCCTGCGGCCACGCCGAGCCGAGGAAATGGAAATCCGAGGCGAGGCGTCAGCGTTGGGTCGCGCCGGGGGTGGGGCCCCGGCGCCAGTAAAAAAAGAATGGACCTGCTCGACAAACTTCGCGGGATCGAAAAGCGACTCGCCACGGTCGCCGACGGCCAGCCCATGCCCGGGCAGACGGTCATCGAGCGCGTGATCGGTCCGTGCGAAGTCGTCGTGCAGGGACGGCCGACGCTGATGTTCGGGTCGAACAACTATCTCGGCCTGACGCTGCATCCCGAGGTCGTCGACGCGGCGCGCCGCGCGGTGGTCGAGTACGGCACGGGCACCACCGGATCGCGGACCGCCAACGGCACGCTGGCGATGCACGAGCATCTCGAGCGCGAGTTCGCCGACTGGTTCGGCACGCGCCACGCGATCATCTTCAGTACTGGCTATCAAGCGAACCTCTCGGTCATCGGCGGCCTCTGCGGGCAGGGCGACGTCATCCTCATCGACAGCGACAGCCACGCGAGCATCTACGACGCGACGCGCCAGACGGCGTCGCAGGTCATCGGCTTCCGCCACAACTCGCCGGAGAGCCTGCGCAAGAAACTCGAGCGGCTTGCGGGACACGATCGCAATCGTCTCGTCGTCGTCGAAGGGCTGTACTCGATCCACGGCGACGTGGCGCCGCTGCGGGACATCGTCGACGTGTGCCGCGCGCACGGCGCGTATCTGCTCGTAGACGAGGCGCACTCGCTCGGCACGTACGGGGCGACCGGACTCGGGTGCGCCGAGGCGCAGGGCGTCCTCGATCAGGTGGACTTCGTCGTCGGCACGTTCTCGAAATCGCTGGCCGGCATCGGCGGCGTGTGCGTGTCGAATCACCCCGAGCTTCGGGCGCTGCACTTCCTGGCGCGCGCGTACGTGTTCACCGCCTCGGGCTCGCCGTCGAACATTGCGAGCGTCAGCGCCGCGCTACGCGTCCTTCGGCGGCATCCGGAGCTGCGCGATCAGTTGTGGGCGAACATCCGGCGGCTGCGCACGGGTCTACAGGATCTGGGTTACGCGATCGGCGACACGGAATCGCCGATCGTGCCGATTCTGACCAGCGACGAGGCGCGCACGATTGCGCTTTGGCAGACGCTGCTGACGTCAGGTCTTTACGTGAATCTCATCGTGCCGCCGGGCTGTCCGGTCGACCAGTGCGTGCTGCGCGCGAGCTGCTCGGCCGCGCACACAACGGAGCACATCACACGCGCGCTCGACATCTTCGCCAGCGTCGGCGCCGCGCTCGGCGTCACCCGCGTCGCGTGGTCCTGACGGCGTGTGAACAAGCACGTACAACGCAGAAACCGCGGAACCCGCAGAGAAAACATGCTGGAGGTTTTTCAGCGTGTTCTGCGAGTTCTGCGGTCAACGTCGTATTTCTTCAGAAGCTCTTTCGGCCTGCCTCACAGCCATCCTTTTTTTCGATACCACTCCGCGGTTTGCGCGAGACCCTCGCGCAGATCGATCTGCGCGACGATGCCGAGGCGATCGCGAAGGCGATCGACGCGGCACACGAAGCCTTCCGCAGTCATCTCGGCCCAGCGTCGACGGTTGAGCGGCAGCGGCCTCCCGCGCATCGCGCCGGCGAGGTCGCCGATCGCGGCGGCGACGCGGGCGATCGCGGGCGGAATCGGCACGATCGCCGCGCGGCGGCCGACGGCGGCGCGGACGCCCTCCAGCATCTCGCGCGCCGTGACCGGCTGCGAGTGGCCGACAAACAGCGTCTCGCCGTCAGTGTCGCGGTCGATGGCCGCTTCGATCGCGCGGACCACGTCGCTGACGTGAATCACCGTGTACGCGGCGGTCGGCCGTCCAGCCAGCGGCAACAGGCCGGCCCTGGCGAAGCGAAACAGCGGCAGCATCGCCCGATCGCCGGGACCGTAGACGAGGCCTGGACGCAGAATCGTCCAGCGCAATCGAGCGACGGCCGCCACCGCGCGCTCCGACTCGAGCTTGCTGCGGCCGTACGCCGTCATCGGTCGCGGCGGATCGTCTTCGCTCCGTGGTGCGGAGGCCGGCGCCGGCCCTGCGGCCGCGAGGCTGGAGATGTGAATCAACCGTGCGCCCGCCGCCTGCGCCGCCGCCGCCACCGCGCGTGTGCCGTCGACGTTGATCGCCGCGTACTCGCGATCGTGAATGGCCGACACGACCGCCGCGAGATGCACGACGATGCCGGCGCCGCGACAGAGATCGGTCAGCTCGGACACGTCGAATATTTTGGAACGGTGGATCGCGCGAACGTCGACGTCACGGCATGCGAGGGCTGCGACGAGATGACGTCCGATGAAGCCGGTTGCGCCTGTGACGGCGACTCGATCCGTCATGCGAGCGCCTTCTGATAGATCCGATAGCGTTTGTAGCAGCGCGCGCCCGCCTGCTCGGCCGGCTGATTGACGTCGCGGTTGTCTTCGAGGACCCACGAGAACTCCGCGCGCCGGTACCCGCCGCCGCGCACCTGGCGTTGCAGCTCGAACAACAGAAGCGGATAGAGACCGCGCGTGCGGTACTCGGGTAGGACGCCGACGAGCAGCAGCCGCACCTGATCGATGTAGCGCGTCCGGCGCAACAATCGGATCACGCCGCTCGGAAACAGGCGGCCGTTGGTGCCTTTGAGCGCCTGGTTGATGTCGGGGATCGCGATCGCGCACGCGACCGGCGCTCCGTCAACGTCCGCGCACACCGCGCATCGCTCGTCGAAAATCGGTTTGAGCTCGGTGGCGAGACGGCGGAATTCGTCCTCGGTCGGCGGCACGAACCCCCAGTTGTGCTCCCACGCGCCGCAATAGATCGCGCGCATGCGCTCGACCTCGCGTGCGAACTCCGACAGCTGCAGCGGACGGACGGTGACTCGCTCGCGGTCGCGCACGCGGAGCGCGAGTCTCCCGACCACCGGCGGGACTTCGCGTTCGATGTCATACAGCCAGGCGAACAGGTCCTTGACCTTGCGGTACCCCGCCGACTCGATGTAGTCGGCGTACTCGGGCGGATTGTGCGGCATCATCACCATCGGATCGGTGTCGAAGCCGTCGACCAGCAGTCCCGCGCTCTCGTTGAGCGATGGATTGATCGGCCCGCGCACGAACCTGCGCCCATTGGCGAGCGCAGACGACGCGGCGGCGGCAAGCAGCGCCTGTGCCGCGTCCTCGTCCGCAGCCTCGAAAAAGCCAAACATCGCGACATCGTCGCGATGCACCTCGTTGTGCAGGCGATCGTCGATGGCCGCGATGCGGCCGGCGACGTCGTCGCCCCGCCACGCGAGCAGCAGCTCGACCTCCGCGTGCGCGAAGAACGGATTCTTTGTCGGCGTGAGGCGCTCGTGCTCGCTGAGACGCAGCGGCGGGATCCAATGCGGATCGTGCGCGTTGCGCTCGTACGCGTAATCGATGAACCGGCGGAAGTCGCGGCGGCCGCGCACGGGCCGGACGAGAACGGGCATGAAGGCGTATATGCTACGCCGACTTCCGACCCGTGCCCGTGACGGACGTCGCCTGATGACTGCCTCTTGGATCGCGTACTGGTACTTCAGCGCGTTGACGGTCTTGCCGTGGACGCGTCCGCTCCCGGTCCGCCGTCGTCTTCAGATCACGACGATTGGGTTGACGGTCTGCGCCGCGATCCTCTGGACGGCGTGGAACGTGCGGACGGAGATTCGCTATTCGGCGCCGCTCGCGCTGATTCTCATCGGCTACTACCTCTCCGGGTTGTTCTTCACGCGTCCCACCGAGCGTTTCGAATCGTGGCTCCTCGCGTGGGATCGCCGGCTGCTCGGCGATCCGACGACGCGGTTCGCGCATTGGCCTCGGCCGTGGCTGGCGTTCCTGGACATTATTTATATGGGCTGCTTTCTGCTGGTGCCGGCGGGGGTCGTCGCGCTCGTCGTGAGCGGCCATGAGACGCTCATCGATCGCTACTGGACGATGGTGACGGGCGCGGAGCTCGGAGCGTTCCTGCCGCTGGCGATCGTCCAGGCGCGCCCGCCGTGGGCGATCGAGCGGGAGCCAGCGCTGGCCGATCGCGCCATCCATCGCGCAGCCTCGCGCTTCGTCCGGGAGCTCACAATCGGCGCGAACACGTTTCCGAGCGGCCACGCCGCCGGATCGCTCGCCGTCGCGTTCGCCATCCTCGGCGCGCTGCCGATCGTCGGCCTCGTCTTTCTCGCGCTCGCGCTCTGCATCTGCCTCGCCTGCGTCGTCGGGCGTTATCACTTTGTTATGGACGTCGTCGCGGGCGTCGGTCTCGCGCTGGCGATTTGGATCGTCGTCTCGCTCGTGTGAAGAAATCACGTACAACGCAGAAACCGCGGAACTCGCAGAGAAAAATGCTCAAGGTGTTTCTGCGTGTTCTGCGAGTTCTGCGTTCAACGTTGTATTTCTTCTCTTTCAGCCGAGCGTCTCGAGCGCGATCGAGGCGGCAGCGTGTGATATCGTCCTCCCTCTCATGACTGATTCGGCTCGTCCCTCCTCGCCGAGAGGTGCGGCGCTGCGGCGGTTGTTCGCGTCGCCCAATCCGATTGTGATCGCCGGCGCGCACGACGGCCTCAGCGCGCGGCTCGTGGAAGAAGCGGGCTTCGACGGCGTGTGGGCGAGCGGCTTCGAGATCAGCGCGAGCCACGGCGTCCCCGACGCCAGCATTCTCACGATGACCGAGATGCTGGACCGAGCGCGAGTCATGAACGGCGCGGTGAGCCTTCCCGTCGTCGCCGACTGCGACACCGGCTTCGGCAACGCGATCAACGCGATTCGCACGGTGCGCGCGTTCGAGGCCGCGGGGATCGCCGGTCTCTGCATCGAAGACAACATGTATCCGAAGCGCTGCAGCTTTTATCCCGGCGTGAAGCGGCTGCTCGCCGACACCGACGAGCAGGCGCTGAAGATTCGCGCCGTGTGTGACGCCGGCTCGCCCGACTTCGTGATCATCGCGCGGACCGAGGCGCTCATCGCGGGCTGGGGCCTCGACGAGGCGCTGCGGCGCGGTCGCGCGTACGCGGACGCCGGCGCCGACGCGATCCTCATTCACTCCAACCAGTCGACCCTCGACGATGTGGCGCGGTTCGCCGAGCAATGGGATCGGCTGACGCCGCTCGTCTGTGTGCCGACGACGTACAAAGCGGCGACGGTCGAGCAGCTGTCGCGCGCCGGCTTCAAGATGATCATCTTCGCGAATCACGGCCTGCGCGCATCGATTCGCGCGATGCAGGACACGCTGCGCGAGCTGCGCGAGGCCGGCACGGCGTCGGCCGTTGAAGATCGCATCGTGCCGCTGAGCGAGGTCGACCGGCTCGTGAACCTGGATCAGTTGAAGGCCGACGAGCGCGCGTATCTGCCGCCAGACGCGGAGTCGGTGAAGGCGGTGATTCTGGCCGCCGGGTTCGACGAGCGGCTGATGCCGCTCGTGTCCGATCGGCCCAAGGCGATGCTCGAGGTCCGCGGCAAATCGATTCTCGCGCGCCAGGTGGACACGCTGCAGCAGGCCGGCGTCCGGCAGATCGCCGTGGTCCGCGGCTACAAGAAAGAGCAGGTCACGCTGCCCAACGTGCGCTATTACGACAACGACGCGTTCGAAGAGAGCGGCGAGCTCGAAAGCCTGCTGCGCGCCGGTGCGGAGCTGTCGGGCGCGGTCGTCGTCATGTACGGCGACATCCTCTTCGATCGCAACATTCTCGAGCGGCTGCTGCAGAGCGCGGACGACATCACGCTGGTGTGCGATCGCTCGTGGCCCGACACACGCGCCGGCCGCGAAGCCGCGGGCTGCGATCTCGTCGTCGAATCGCCGACGCCGCGGCGTCATCACCGGTTTCTCGCCGACGCGCAGCCGGTGAGCGTGAGCGCCATCGGCGCGACGATCGATCCGGCGCTCGCGACCGCCGAGTTCATCGGCATGGCGAAGCTCTCGGCGCGCGGCTGTCAGATTCTCGGCGAGGTGTATCGCGAGCTTCGCGAGCTGGGCGACGATCGGCCCGTCCACGAATCGCCGTCGCTGCGCACGGCGAAGCTCACCGATCTGCTGCACGAAGTCGTCCGCCGCGGCCACGCGATCGCGTCGGTCGGGATCTATCAAGGTTGGCTCGAGGTGGACACGTTCGACGACTATCGTCGTGCCTGGACCGAGGTCGGGTAGGGCGGGACGGGCAGGATAGGCAGGATAGGCAGGATAGGCGGGATGCCTGACGGCGTCGGCGACGTTCTGTTCTAGATACGCCCGAGCGCCACGGCGCGAGGGCGTCAGCGCGCGGGGGTGGGGCCCCGCGCGAGTAAAAAAAATAGCGCCTGCGGCCACGCCGAGCCGAGGCCGAGCGACGCCGAGGCGAGGCGTCAGCGATAGCTCGCGCCGGGGGTGGGGCCCCGGCGCCAGTAAAGAACGATGACGGCCTCTCAGCGCTTTCTCGATCTTCTCGAACAACACGGCTACGACTTCTTCACCGGCGTTCCCTGTTCGCTGTTCGACGGCGTCACGCGGATCCTCGATCGCAATCCGAAGTACGGATACGTCAGCGCCGTGCGCGAAGACTCCGCGCTCGGCCTCGCCGCCGGCGCGTATCTGGGCGGCCGCCAGCCGGTCGTGTTCATGCAGAACAGCGGTCTCGGCGTCAGCGTCAACGCGCTCGTTTCGCTGAACCAGATCTACGACATCCCCGCGCTGCTCGTCGTCAGTTGGCGCGGGCGTGACGGAAACGACGCGCCTGAGCATCTGATCATGGGCGAGATGATGGAGGACTTCCTGCGCCTGCTGAAGATTCCGTACGCGCTGTTCGAGCCGGCCACGCTGGAGCGAGACGTCGACGCGCTGACACGAACGATGCGCGACACGCGCAAGCCGGTGGCGCTGGTCGTGCCGAAAGGCACGCTGCAACAGTGACTCGAGCCGAAGCGGTCGCGCGCGTCGCCGATGCGATGCCGCCGGACTGGCTGACGATTGTGTGCAATGGGATGATCGGCCGCGAGCTCTACACACACGCGGACGCGCCGTCGCGGTTCTACATGATCGGCTCGATGGGGCTCGCCTCATCCATTGGCCTTGGCCTCGCAATCGTCCAGCCGGCGCGCACCATTGTCGTGCTCGACGGGGATGGCAACGTGCTCATGAATATGGGCGCGCTCGGCAGCGTGGCGGCCGCCTCGCCCGCCAACTTTTTTCACGTCGTGTTCGACAATCACGCGCATGGATCGACCGGCGATCAGTGCACGATTTCCGATCGGGTGCCGATAGAAAAAGTAGCGGCCGCCGCTGGCTATCGGCGTACGATGCGCGCTCACTCAGCCGGCGAGCTCGACCATACGCTCACGAAATTTTTCCGCGAGACCGGACCGGCGATGCTTCTGGTCGAAGTCGAGCGCGGCAATAAACCAGGCATCGGTCGCGTCGAACCGTCGCCGGCCGAGCTGACCGCGCGGTTCCGATTGAGCGCGATAGGGTGAATGGTGAACGTGTCCGTGCGCCACGCCATCATTCTTGCGGCCGGCCTCGGGACGCGACTGCGATCGGTGGCCGACGATCGGCCCAAGGGACTGATCGAGATTGACGGCGAGACGCTGGTCGGCCGATCGGTGCGCCTGCTCCGGAGCGCGGGCATCAACCACATCACGATCGTGACCGGCTACGCCGCCGACTATTACGAACGATTCGCCGCCGGCCAGCCGGACATTCACCTCGCGCGCAACGACAAGTTCGCGAACACGGGGAGCATGGCGTCGCTGGCCATCGCGCTCGATCGCGTCCAGCACGACGTCCTCGTGCTCGAAAGCGACATCGTCTATGAGTCGCGCGCGCTGACGACGATGCTGAGCGCGGCGGCGTCCGACTCGACGCTCGTCTCGGGGCCGACCAAGGCGGGCGACGAAGTGTGGGTGTACGCGCCGGAAGGCCGGCTGCACGCGATGACCAAGATTGCGCACGAGCTCCCGGCCATCACTGGCGAATTGGTCGGCATCACGCGGCTGTCCGCGTCCGCCGCGACGACGATGCTCCACGCGTTCAAAGGCTTCGTCGATGCGCACGGCCACGGCCGCATGGATTACGAGACGGACGCGCTCGTCGCGGTGGCGCGTCTCTATCCGATTGCCGCGATCGTCGTCAAGGATCTGTGCTGGGGCGAGATCGATGACGAGCAGCAGTACGCACGCGTCGTGCAGCACATCTGGCCCGCGGTCGGCAATCAACTGCCGCCAGTCGCCACATAGTTCTGAGTTTCGTAAGTTCTCGCTTGTAAGTTAAACTAGAAGCTCCCCGACTGAAGGTTTTCTTGACGCCGACGCGCTCATTGTTCCGCATAGCCGGACTCACTCTTCTTTTCGCTGTCGTCATCAGCGCGGCCATCGGCTGCGGCGGGACAGATCGTAGGGGTGGTCGCGACCCAGAGCGGCACCATTCCTCTTGGCGGCGCGCAAATCGTCGTGCGCGATGCGGCGGGGAACCCCGTGACCTCGCTTCTGAGCGACGGTGATGGACACTTTCTCGTCGCCGCGCTTGCGTCCGGCAAGTACACCCTCGTCGTCTCGCTCGAGGGCTTCACGACCGCCAACGTGCAGGCGATCGTGGCTGCCGGCCAATCGTCCCAGCTGTCTATCGATCTTCCGATTGCGACGCTGACTGACACGGTCACCGTCGTGGCGCCGGCCGCGATCGTCTCCACCGCTGACACGCTCAGCACGACCGATTCCATCGGCGCGAAAGAAGTGGATCAACTCGCGTCGGGCGGCGGACTGCAATCCGCGCTGCGCCTGCTCGCAAGCGTGATCGAAGTGCCCGGCGGCGTCAGCATCAAAGGCGGACGGCCGACGCAGGCCGGCATGCAGATCGGCGCGACCACGCTCACCGATCCGGCCATGGGGCTCGTGCACCTGACGCTGCCCGACGACGCGATTGATTCGGTGGCGGTGCTGCCGAATCCGTACGCCGTGGAGTACGGCCGCTTCTCGTCCGGCCTCGTCGTGATTCAGACGCGGCGCGCGGGCGATCAGTGGAAAGTCCGGTTGAACAGCCTCGACCCGACGTTCCGCTCCAAGCGGCATCAGGATCTCTACAACATCAAAGGCATCTCCGGCTTCGGGCCGCGGCTCGAGCTCGGCGGACCGATCGTGAAGGACCGGTTGTTCCTCCAACAGGCGGCGCAGTATCGGTACAGCACCGACGACGTGCCGAGCCGCCCGGAGGAGGAGCGCTACACGACGCATTGGTTCAGCTCGTTCACGCGTCTCGACGCGAATCTCTCGCCGCGCCACTCGATGATCGCGATGGGCGGCCTGTTCCCGAGCGTCACGACGAAGGCCTCGCTCGGCACGTTCACTCCGCCGGACGCGACGGTCAACGTCCACGACTGGGTGAATCATGCCGCCGTCACCGAGCGCGCGCTGTGGCGTGACACATTCGTGGGCGAGTCGACCGTGCAGGTCCACACCTCTCGCACGGAGCTCGCCGGTCAGGGCACCGCGGCGATGCAGCTGTGGCCCGACAACGCGCTCGGCAACTTCTTCAACACGCAGCGGCGCACGCCGTCGACGATCCAGGCGATCGAAACGCTGTCCGGATCGGCCGACGGCGGCAAGACCGGGCTGCACCTCTTCAAGGTCGGCGTCGACGTGCTGCACAACCGCTACGACGGATCGAGCGGCAGCCGTCCGGTGCTGATCTATCGCGCAGACGGCACGCTCGCTCGCCGCCTCGAGTACGAGGGATTGTCCTCGCAGCACGTCGAGAGCACCGACGTCGCCTTCTTCGCGCAGGATCGCGTGCAGCCGACGACGCGGTGGTACGCGGAGTACGGCGCGCGCCTGGATCGCGACGGTGTCGTGCAGCGGTGGAACGTGACGCCGCGCGTCGGCGCGGCAGTGCTGCTCAACGAGTCGGGCAGCGCGGTGCTTCGCGGCGGATACGGATTGTTTTTCGAGCGCACGCCGTCAGCGGCCGGCGCATTCGATCAGTTCGAGACCGCGCTCGACACGAGATTGGCCGCCAACGGTGTCACGCCGCTGGCGCCGGGCATCCGCTTCGCGCACGTCACGCAGCCTGATCTCCGGACCGCGCGCAGCTCCACCTGGGATGTGTCGTACGACTACCGGCTGTCGCCCACGTGGTCGGTCCGCGCCAGCTTGCTCGAGCGGCGCGGCTCGCACGAACTGATTGTCGATCCGCGCCAGCAGAACGGCGCGGGCGAGCTGTGGCTCCGGAGCGAAGGACGCTCGCACTACCGCGACCTCGAGGTCGGGTTCCACTACACGCGATCGCCGGCCGCGGACCTGAACGTCTCGTACGCGCACGCGATGGTGCAGTCCGATCTGAACGCGTTCGCCGGGTTCTTCAACACGATGTTGGCGCCCGTGATCGGTCCGAACGTCTTCGGCCCGGCGGCGACCGACGTGCCGCATCGCCTGTTGGCGCGCGGCCGCTGGATGCCGACGCCGCGCTGGCTGCTCGTGGGGATTACCGATCTCCGCACCGGGCTGCCGTACTCGGTTGTCGACGAGGCGCTCGATTTCGTGGGCCCGCGCAATTCGCATCGGTTTCCGATCCGGTTCCGGCAGGATCTCGGCGTCGAGCATCGCTTCCACATCGCGAAGTGGCAGCCGTGGATCGGCGTGCGGGCGTACAACGCGCTGAATTCGTTTCTGCCGTCCGACGTGCAGGCCAACATCGGATCGAAGGCGTTCGGCACGTTCTACAACTCTGAATTCCGTCAGTTCCGCCTGCAGGTGCGGTTCGAACGATGATCCTGCTCGTCGCGCTCGTGGTCGCGACGTGGCGACCTGTTATAGGGGCGGACCCGCGTGTCCGCCCCGGGTTGAATGATCTCGAACAGGCGGTGCAGCGCGATCCCGAGAACCTCAAGGTCGCGGCCGAGTATCGCCAGCTCGTGATCGCGTCGGGCGATTTCGATCGATCGATTGATGCGCTCGAGACGCTCGCGAAGCGGAAAGGCAGCGGGCCGAACATCTACATCAGCCTCGCGCTCGCGTACGTCGACAAGGTGCCTTCGTCTGGCGACATCCGCCGGCTGTATCTGGGGCGCGATGCCGTCGGCGCCGCCACCAAATCGATCGAGCGGCAGCCGTCGGTGATGGCGTACTACATCCGCGGCCTGGTGAATCTCTACTACAACAACTTCATCTTCAGGCGCATGTCGCGCGGCATCGCCGATCTGCAGCAGGCCCTCACCCTCGTCACGCCGGAGACGCCGCGCCCGCTCGTGGCGCGCGTGTACGCGTCGATCGGCGATGGCTACTGGCGGCTCGAGGATCGCGCGAACGCGCGTGAGGTGTGGGCGCGCGGCGCCGAAGCCTGTCCACGTGACGCGGGACTTCAGGCGCGGCTGTCGTCCGATGAGCGCCACGTCGCGGATACGGTGAGCGCTGCGCTATACGCGGGCACCCGCGTCGACACCACGCTGCGCGATCTCGTCCACTGAACGCGCCACACCGCGGATCCGTTCCAGCCAGTAGTCATTCGACAATCTTCGGATCAGTTCAGGCGTGAAGCAGCCTTCGAGCTGCATCTTCCAGCGTCGAAGGTTCGCGGACGTGATCTCTTCGTACGACTCGACGATCACGACCGGGAACTGCTCCTGCCGATAGAGCGCGTCGAGCGGCGAGGTCTTCACGATCGGGATGGTCCCGAGGAAGAGGCACTCCCAGGTGCGGAAGCAATCGAGTCCTTTGCCGCGCGGCGATACCTCGAACGCGAAGTCATCATGAATCCGCCAGTACTCCTGCTGCGGCAGGCGTTTCTCGACGAAGTCGCAGTCCGGATGATCGCGCAGCACAGCGTACGCCTCGGCGCGATCCGGAATCGTGTCGGCGTTGGGCAGCAGCTGCTGATTGCGATGGAACGTGCAGAGCACGCGCGCCGGCTTCTCGTCGAGGGTCCGCGTCATCCGGCGCTTCACGTCCTGCAGCTGCGCCTGATTGCCCATCGCGTTGTGGCTGAAGGTCGCGTCGAACGGGATCTTGCCGACCATCGCGCCGACGGCGAACCCGAGCCGCTTCTCGAGCTTCGTGTAGATCGGATTGTCGAGGCCGATCGGAATCCGTGTCAGATGCGGGTGGTCGTACGCCACGTCGCAGTTCTGCGCGAACCAGTGGAGCAGCCGGCCGTCGTCCAGAAGATGTTCGAATCGCCGGACGGGACTGATGTCCGAATCGCCGGTGACGAGGACGATCGGACCTGCGGCGCGCGGCAGGATGTCGCGCACAAACGTGTCCAGATGGTCGGTCTTCACATGGACGGTATCGCCGGCGCCGATCTGCGACGCGATCGTCTCGCCGGTGGTGGTGTCCGGCTTCAGCCGGACCGTCAGGAGCGACAACGGAATCTGCGGCCGACCGGGATTCTCCACGTTGCTCGCGTAGTCGATGATGACGTCGCATCCTTCGCGGAGCCCCTCGCTGTGAACCACATGCACGTCGCCCTCTGCCGTCGCGCAATGACACGCCCGGCCGGCGAGGTCGGACTTCGCGCGGAGGAACCGGCGCCCGCGCCGCGTCGCTCGCATGAGAAACACTGCCGCGAGCGCACGTGCGATGAGATCCTCGATCGCGAACGCCGCGTCGCGAATCACGTGTCTCGATCGCGCGCGGATCAACGCGCGGTCTGCGGCCTTGTACATCGCGTAATACGCGCGTACGATCGGATCGAGCGCGAGCGGCACCCACGGCGCCACCGTGTTGCGCGTCGACGCCCATTGCAGCGGCCGCACCGAGCTGATGTCGATCTCTTCGTCGATTCCGTCGGTCCGGCTAACGCCGGACACCGCCAGATTGGAGTCGATCTTCCCGCAGGTGGTGTCCGGCTTCAGCCGGACCAACAGGAGACTGAGGATCGCCTGGTCGTACCGATGATTCGCGCGCGTCGCACCGGGTGGGGCGATGCACTCGGGAATGAGCGCGAGGCTGCGCCAATCGGCGACGAGCTGACGAACGTCCGCGCGTGAACCGTCGAACCCGAGAATGCCCGCCGACCGGCAGCGCGCCTGCACATCCTTCGCCGATGCGCCGATGAACCGCTGCGTCGCCTCGTGGCACCAGCGCGCGATGGGTGATTGCCCGGCAAGCGTGAGCAATCCGTCATGCGTGATGCGATCGAAGACGGGCGCGAGCGGCTCGTGGATGATCGTCGCGCTGTCGAGCCACAGCACGGGGCCGCCATGGTGCCGCACGGTCTCGTCGATCGCGATCGGCTTCCACGCGCAGATCTCGAGGCGCCGCACGTGCGCCGGATGCGCGTCGAACGGAAACGGCTCGACGCCGCACCAGGGGAATCGCCGCGCCAGCAGATTCCGGTCGCCGTTCGTCAGACCCAGATCGACGATGACCACACGCGGCAGCTCGTCGTCGCTGTGACGCTCGACGCTCAGGAGAAGCTGCGCGAGGGAGCGGGCGTACCGGTGATCGGCGGCAGTGACGATGATCGGCGCGGCCGATGCATGGGACACGGTGCGCTATTCTACAGCCGGCATGCCGAGCGACAACCGGTTGCGCGTGGCCGTCATTCCCCATGCGCGCGCGCTGCGGTGGAATCGCGCAGTCATCGATTCTCTCGGCGAGACGCCCGGACTCGACTTCGACATCCAATCGTCAATCAATCCGCAATCCGCAATCCGCAATCCGCAATGTTGTGACGCCGTCGTGGATCTTGCCGGCGCGGTTTCGAGCGTCGAGCCGCGATTCGGTGTCTGGCGGTACGGATTCGGCGACGGCGCGCTTTTCGCCGAAGGCGCGCCTGGCACAAACGCGCGACTCTATCGCGTGACTCCCGATCCCGACCGCGCGGTCGTGCTGCACGAGGGCTGGTATCGCGCGCGAACGGCTGAAGGTTGGGGCACCAAGTCGGTCGGCGATCGCGTGGCGCCGTGGGCCGCTCGTGTCCTGCGGCAGATTCAGCTCGGCGATCGCCGCGTCGTCGATCGCATTCCACAATCGACGGCGGGATGCCGCGACCCGTTACCGCCTGAGCCACCGACGCCGCTCGGCACCGCGCGCATCGATGCCGTGGACACGGTGCGCAGCTGGTTGGCGCGCCAGCGGTGGACGATCGGCGTCATACCAGTCGACATCGAGGAAGTGATGCAGCGCGGCACGTTGCCCGAGCCGACGTGGCTCGACGGCCAACCGTCCGATCGCTTCTATGCCGATCCGTTTCCGCTCGCGGTCTGTGGCGATCGCACGCGAGTGCTGGTGGAGGAATACATCTATCCATCGCGCGTGAAGCGTCTCGTCGAGATCGAGGTCGGCCGTTCAGGCGAGCTCGTGTGCCGGCGCGACGCCGGCGCACTGCCGCAATCGGCGTCGTATCCGTTCCTCCTTCGGCGGGACGGCCGGCTGTTCTGCGTGCCGGAAACATCAGGTGCGCGGTGCGTCTCTTCGTTCGTGTCGGACGATGGCGGACGATCGTGGATGCCTCATCGCGATCTGCTGACGGGATTTCCGTTCGTCGACGCGACGCTCGTCGAGCACGACGAGACGTGGTGGATGTTCTGCACGAAGCAGGGCGACGAGGATCAGACGGAGCTGTACGCGTTCTTCGCGACCGACTGGTGCGGCCGGTGGCAGCCGCATCCGCTGAATCCGGTCAAGTCGGATACGCGATCCAGCCGTCCCGCGGGCGCCTGCTTCACGATCGGCGGCCAGCTCTATCGTCCGGCGCAGAACTGCGCGCGCCGCTACGGCGCCGCC